>CAIYNT010000181.1 GCA_903927605.1 uncultured Holophagaceae bacterium | reverse complement strand
TCCAGGCCAACACGGACAAGATCCTGTTTGCCCCTGGCAAGGCCTCCAACGCCGGTGGCGTGGCTACCTCGGGCCTCGAGATGTCCCAGAACTCCATGCGCCTCGGCTGGAGCGCAGAGGAAGTCGACGCCCGCTTGCACCAGATCATGGTCAACATCCACAAGTCCTGCGTGGACGCCGCCGCCCGCTTCGGCACCCCCGGCAACTACGTGAACGGTGCGAACATCGCCGGCTTCCTCAAAGTGGCCGACTCCATGATCGACCAGGGGCTCGTCTAATCTCCTGCTTTTCTCCAAGGCACAAAAAGGGGGCCGCATGCGGCCCCCTTTTTGTGCCCAGATAAGTAAACTTCGATGCAAGCGAGGCTTCCACGATGATCAGCAGGGAATTCAACGAGATCTTCCGGAAGTATTCCTCGGACAAGGAGATCTTCCATGACCTCATGCCGCTGCGCGCCCGCGACATCCTGCTGGTGGCTCCGGCCTTTGACGCCTTCACCCTGGAGCAGGACGGCCTGCTGACCGAGATCCTCTTCGACGGCTACTACCAGCTCAACATGAGCAACCCGCCTCGGGTGATCAACGTGTCCACGTTGGACGAGGCGCTGGAGAAGTGCTCCATTCGCCACTTCGACATGATCATCGTCATGAGCCGACTGGGTCAGGGCGGCCATGTGGAGCTGTCCAAGGCACTCCGGAAAACCGCGCCGCGAATCCCCATCTACCTGCTGCTCAACGACAACGTGGAAGTCGGCGCCATGGATCGGCGGCGCCAGGAGCTCCAGCGCCACTATGACCAGATCTTCGTCTGGAATGGGAACCCCGAGATCTTCATGGCCATGGTGAAGCTGATGGAGGACAGGGCAAACGTCGAGAATGACACCAAGGTCGGCCTCACCCGCGTGATCCTGCTGGTCGAGGACAGCATCCGCTACTACTCACGGTATCTGCCCATCCTCTACGCCGAGATCCTCAAGCAGACCACCCGGCTGGCCAAAGACCACAGCGTGGATGGCATGACGCGCACCCTGTCCATGCGCGTCCGGCCCAAGGTGATCCTGGCCACCACCTACGAAGAGGCCATCGCCTTCTGTGACAAGTACCAGGATTTCCTGCTCTGCGTCATCACCGACCGGAAGTTCCCCAAGGACGGGGCGCTGGATCGGGAAGCCGGCATCAAGGTCATCAAGGCCGTGAAGGATCGCAACCCGCATCTTCCGACCCTCCTGCAGTCCTCTGACCCCTTCAAGGAATCCTGGGCCACGGCCATCAGCAGCGGTTTCCTCAACAAGAACTCCTACACGCTCGGCGCCGAACTCTCCAATTTCTTCCATGAAAGCCTGGGGTTTGGCGACTTCATCTTCCGCGACGAAAGAGGCGCGGAGATCGCCCGGGCCGTCGACATGGAGGACCTGCAGGCCAAGCTGCGCACGGTTCCCGTGGAATCCCTGGTCTACCATGCCTCCCGAAACCACTTCTCTGCCTGGATCATGGCCCGCGGGGAAGTCCAGGTGGCCAAGGTGCTGGGGAAGTTCCGCCTGTCCGACTACCGGGATCCCGAGGAGATGCGCACCTTCCTCATCAACGTGGGCGACTACGTGCAGCGCATGAAAACCCTGGGGAAAGTGGTCCCCCTGACTGAATCCACGCCGAGGGATGAGCCCAACATCCTGCGACTGGCCCCAGGTTCCATGGGTGGTAAGGGCCGGGGCGTGGCCTTCATCCACTCCCTGCTCTCGCGCCTGGATCTGGACAACCTGCTGCCCGAGGCGAACATCCGCATCCCCCGCTCCGCCATCATCGGCACCGAGGAATTCAATTCCTTCATCAGCCGGAACGGCCTGCGGCAGATGCTCCAGAACGATGTGGATGACGACGCCATCAAGCGCCGGTTCCTCATGGGTTCCCTGTCGCCGGAACTGCTGGCCAAGCTGCGCCTCTTCCTCACCAAACACGCGAAGATGCCCCTGGCTGTGCGCTCCTCCGGCCTGCTGGAGGACAGCCTTTCCCACCCCTTCGCGGGGCTCTACAGCACTTTCTTCCTGCCCAACAACGACCCTGATCCCGCCGTGCGCGAGGCTCAGCTCACGGAGGCCATCCGACTGGTTTACGCGTCGGTCTACTCGAAGGCCTCCCGCTCCTACTTCCAGGCCATCGACTACAAGATCGAGGAGGAGCAGATGGCCATCCTCATCCAGGAAGTCGCGGGCCGCCGCTTCGATGATCGCTTCTATCCCCACATCTCCGGTGTGGCCCAGTCCTTCAACTACTACCCGGTGGCCTACACGCAGCCCCAGGACGGCATCGCCAACATCGCCGTGGGCCTCGGAAAATATGTGGTCGAAGGGGGGAAGACCTACCGGTTTGCGCCACCCTACCCTGAGATGGACATGCTGCCTCCCAGGGAGCAGCTGCGCACCACCCAGAAGCAGTTCTACGCCCTGGACATGAGCCGCACCTCCGTGGATCTTTACGGCGGTGAGGACGTGACCCTGCTGTCCCTCGACATCCAGCAGGCCGAGAAGGACGGCGCTCTCTGGCACTGCGCCTCCGTCTGGGACGCCAACGATGACCGGATCAGGGATGGCCTGGACAACCCCGGCCCACGCGTCGTGAACTTCCGGAACATCCTGAAGTATGATCAATTCCCGCTCCCGAAAATCCTCCAGACGCTCCTGGAGCTCATCCGTGAGGCCATGGAGACCCCGGTGGAGATCGAGTTCGCCGTGAACCTCGACAAGGATCCGGAAGACGGCAAGCCCACGTTCACCCTGCTCCAGATCAAGCATCAGCTGCTGGATAACGGCGAAGTGAACCTCTCGGTCGCGGACCTGAATCCCGCGGACCTATTCCTGTTCTCTGAGAAATGTGTGGGTAATGGCACCGTGGAGGGGCTTCGCAACATCGTGTGGGTGGACCCCGATGGCTTCGACAAGTTCGATACGCCGGCCCTGGCCACCCAGATCGAGCAGATCAATGACCGGTTTCGAACCGAGGGGGGGAAGTACGTGCTGCTGGGTCCCGGTCGTTGGGGCAGCAACGACCGCCACCTGGGCATTCCCATCGCCTGGTCGATGATCTCCTGCGCCCAGGTGATCGTGGAGTACGCCATGGCGAACTTCCAGGCCGATGCCTCCCTGGGTTCCCATTTCTTCCATAACGTGACCTCGCTGAACATCGGCTACTTCACCGTGCCCTATCCCCGAGGAACCAGCATTCTCGACTGGGACTGGTTGCGCCAGCAGCCCGAGGTCTGGCGTTCGGGCTGCCTTGTCCACACCCGCCTGGAGGAACCCGTCCACATCATCATGGATGGCCGGCGCAGTGCCTCGGCGATCTTCAAGCGCACACCCCTGACGCAGCCCCCGCGTCTAGAGGAAGAACCACTGTTCTGACCACATCGGGCCCTGACAGCCTTAGGCGCGCCCCTTCCGCTTCAGGATCCGATCCAGGATGCTTCGCCTCTTCATCGGACTGATCGGGGCGCCCACAATGGCCGAACTCGCGGGTTCCTGGTAGCGGAACCCATAATCCCCGCTGTCTTCACCATGCCCCTTCAACTCGGTGTAAAGCAGGGTGCGGACCAGCAGCCTGGCATTAGATTCCAGCTGATCGATACTGAAGGCCTTGTTCTCCAGGGCAGTGATTCCGATCTCTCGGACGATGCGCACGCTGAGGCGAGCAAGACGGGGCAACTCCATCTGCGCGCACCGGTCGCCCAGATGGTGAGCGATGACTCGGGCCAAGGCTTCCTCGAGTTCATCCGAATGGGTCGCAATGGCCAACAGGTGCTGATCTCGCAGGTACTCAAACAGGGCAGATTGAATCGGATATGACTCTCTCAATAAACCGAAAACCGACCTTCCCAGGCAAGCACTCACTTTGTTAATAATCGCCAAATGATCTTGATATTCGTTTAAATTAAGTAAAAAAATATGATTGTTAAATTCTTCCACCATCGTTCGCTGATAGCGAACGTACAGCGTGATCACCACGTCATCTCGCCCGCCCGGGAAGTAGTTGTATAGAGTCTGATTGCTGACACCAGCGATGGTCAGGATGTCTCTCAGCGTGGTGTCTTTGACTGGGAACTGTCCGAACAAACCAGCCGCTGCCTCGAGGATGGCCAGATAAGACCCACGGCCCGCATTCCTGGGCTCCATGCCCCGCAGGCTCATCACTCGTTCGTCCATCGGCTCACCTTCTGGTTTCTTATTAAGGTAGGCCCGTTTATCAACGAAATTTTGGAACATTCGACACGACAATCAATGTTACTTGAATCAAACATGTAGTTATATCAATTCCACCTCTGGAATCGACATCCTCGATTCAAGCGATGACCATAGTCTCAAGATCTAGGCTATTTCTGCACCACTCTGCCAAAACTTCACTGGGTTTGGAAGGCGAAGACATGCCAACCGACGCTTGTATGACGTTCCCCGGTTTCAGGCTTGGCTCCATCGAAGACTCTGTCCCCCTCAGAGCCTGCCTCATGACCGCGGAGCAACCCGTCCAGGCTTCCGGGTTGAAACACCGCGCAATTCCACAGAGGGGGTCCTCCATCCTCTTGGTGGATGATGACTCCCTCATCAGAGAAGCCGTCGGCTGCATGCTTACCCAGCTGGGGTTCACCCCTGTTCTCGCCTCCACCGGCGAGGAGGCCTTGGCTGAACTGGAAGGTGGGCTGGAGCCCTCCCTGGTGATCCTCGACATGGACATGCCAGGACTGGGATGGTCTTCCCCCAACCTTGGGACCAACTGAAAAGTTCGGGTCTGGGTTGATGGTGATTTGAAAGATGGTTGACACGATCTGCTGAGCCGAGGTCATGGTAGCGTCTCCATCGCCTGGACGGAGGATAGGGCAACGCAGGG
>CAIYNT010000180.1 GCA_903927605.1 uncultured Holophagaceae bacterium | reverse complement strand
TTCAGCAAGGCAGGTTCGAACTTCCACTGCATGGCATAGGCCTCCGCGGTGGGCCGCAACTGGGGCGGCCCGTCCTTGGCCACGGCCGAAGTCGGGATGCCGTCGGGTCCGACGATGATCTCGACGACCACCGTTCCCTGGATCTTGGCGATCTTGGCGAGGGCGGGGTAGGGTGGCGCAGGTGGCTGGTACTTGATCTTGATCTGGCTGAAGTCGAAGTCCACAACCTTGCCGGTGCCGCCGCCGATGACGCCACCCACAACGCCGCCGATGACGCCGCCGGGCACACCGCCGGGCACGCCGCCAGGGACGCCGCCGAGGGAGTGATCCTGCTTGGGCAGTTCCTTGGGGGCTTGCTCAGGCACCACCTCCTGCCGGGGGTCGATGGGGGTGGTATCCGCCTTCGAGGCGGACACGGCCATCGGCGGCGGGGGGGGCGGAGGTGGCGGCGGCGGCGGGGGCGGCGGAGGCGGGGGCGCGTCTTCGGCCTTCTCTGCGAGGTCAATGCCCACCGACTTGATCACCTTCTTGCCCGCATCGGTCTGCTTCGCCAGTTGGACGGCCACGAAGGCGAAGAGCCCGTACATGAGAATGGTGGTGGGGACCGTCACCATGGGGTTGCCCCGCTTGATGGCCTCGTTCCCGGCGGAAAGGGAGGACCGGTACACCGCATCCTCCAGCGTCTCCACGGGAGCGGCTGGTTTGGCGGGAACGGGTTTCTGGGGTTCTTTGCTCATGCAACTCCCTTGAAGTCCAGGAGGGGGAAAAAACAGCAAGCCGAACCGCCGGGAACAGTGGTTCGGCCTTACGGATAGGGTAAAGAACTGGGGCAAGCCCAGCGGCTAAGATGGCAAAGGGGCGCGGGTTGGTCAAGCATTGAAAGGGAGCGCTATCCTTCGTCGGTACCGCCTCCAGCTATTTTCTCATGAATACCCCGACATCCTTAGTTGTGAAAAGGATGCAACTGCTCAATTTTGTCAAGAAAACCAGGTCGCCCTTATGTCGCAGGTCACGGATCCGAACTTTACATTCTGCAAAAAAATCAGTGCCGAGGTCACGCCCGCCCGGGCCGGCGGCTTCCTGACCGGTCATGGCGAAGTCTTGACCCCGGCCTTCATGCCCGTGGGCACCCAGGGCACGGTGAAGGGCATCACCCCGGTCCAGCTGCAGGAGATCGGACCCCAGGTGATCCTGGGCAATACCTATCACTTAGGCCTGCGACCAGGCGACGGGCTGGTGGCGCAGCTGGGCGGGCTGCACCGGTTCATGGGCTGGGATGGCCCCATCCTCACGGATTCCGGCGGTTTCCAGGTTTTTTCCCTGGCCTCCCTGCGGAAGATGACTGAGGACGGGGTCACCTTCCAGAGCCACATTGATGGCAGCCCCCAGTTCCTGTCCCCGGAGCGCAGCCTGGAAATCCAGCGGAACCTGGGCTCGGACATCTGCATGGCCCTGGACGAGTGCCCGCCGGGGCGCCTGGAGCGTTCCAAGCTGGAGCTCAGCATGGCCCGCACCACCCGCTGGCTGGCCCGGAGCCGGGCCGTGCCCCTGCAGCCCCACCAGGGGCTCTTCGCCATCAACCAGGGCGGCACCAGCCTGGACCTGCGGCGTCGGCACCTGGCCGAGGCCCTGGAGCTGGACGTCAGGACTCCTTTCCAGGGCTTTGCCGTGGGAGGCCTCAGCGTCGGCGAGCCCAAGGAGGAGATGAACGCTGTCCTGGCGGAGTTCGTGCAGGAACTACCCGAGGACCGGCCCCGCTACCTCATGGGCGTGGGCACGCCGGAGGACCTGCTCTTCGGCATCGAGCACGGCGTGGACCTCTTCGACTGTGTCCTGCCCAGCCGGGAGGCCCGCCACGGCCGCATCCTCACCAGCCGGGGCCGCCTCAACCTCAAGAATGCCCGCCACCGGGAGGTGGACCGGCCCCTGGACCCGGACTGCGCCTGCTACACCTGCCGCACATTCAGCCGGGCCTACCTGCACCATTTGTTCCGCTGCGGGGAGCTGCTGGCCTTCACGCTGAACACGATCCACAACCTGAGCTACACTGTGGGACTCACCCGCGCCGCGCGGCAGGCCCTGCTGGAGAACCGGTTTCCGGCCTTCGCCCAGTCCGCTCGCGCCGGATGGTTGACCGAGGAGCCCTGAATGATGTTCGCCCTGTTCCAACAGACCCCCGCCTCCGGCCCTCCTGGCTGGACCCAGTTCATCTTCATCGGCGGCATGGCCCTGATGTTCTACTTCCTGCTCATCCGGCCCCAGAGCAAGGCCCGGAAGGAGATGGAGGCCCGCCTGTCCAAGCTGAAGGCCGGTGACGAAGTGGTGCTCAGCTCTGGCCTCTACGCCACCATCGACCGCGTCGAGGACAAGGACCTCTGGATCAAGCTCGGCAACTCCGTGGTGAAGGCCCGCCGTACGGCCATTGCCACTCTGGCTTCCGAAGCGGAACCCAAGCAGAAGTGATCTTCCTGACCTTCCGGGCCGACAGCCTGTCGGCCCGCTTTCTGTAAGGAGCGCCCCGTGACCAAACGGAGCCTCTGGCGCCTTGCCATTGTCCTGGCCGTGCTGTTCGGCTGTGGTTATTTCTTCCTGCCCCTCTCCAAGGTCAAGCTGGGTCTGGACCTTCGGGGTGGTGTCCACTTCGAGCTGGAGGTCCAGGGCCAGGAGGCCCTCGCCGCCGACCTGCGCGACAGCAAGGACCGCCTGGTGTCCCGCCTCAAGGAGAAGGGCCTGCCGGGCGCCCTGGTGCGCGTGGATGGCGAGTCCCTGCGCGTGGAGGGGGCCGGTCCCGAGCAGAAGGCCACCGTGGAGAAGGTCGCCAAGGACTTCTTCCCCGGCTACACGGTCACGGCCGAAGGCGACGCGTTCCGGCTCACCCAGAAGGCCGACTACCAGA
The DNA here is from genome assembly GCA_903927605.1 of uncultured Holophagaceae bacterium. Next base: position 2,187 of record CAIYNT010000180.1, on the reverse strand, counting down.
AGCAGCTGAAGGACGACGCCAACAAGCGGGCCCTCGAGGTCATCGAGAAGCGCATCCGCGACATCGACCCCGCCAACGTGCTGGAACCCGAGATCACCGCCAGCGGCGCCGAAGGCAACCGCATCGTGGTCGAGATCCCCGGCATCGAGGAAGGCGATCGCGAGCGCATCAAGACGCTCCTGTCCACCCCCGGCCACCTCGAACAGCGCCTGCTGGCCAAGGCTCCCCAGATCTACTTCACCTCGAAGGACGAGGCCCTGGCCTTCTTCAAGGGTGCCATCCCCCAGGAGTTCGAGCTGTTCCCGGAGATCGAAAACCAGCGCCAGGCCCGGCGGGCCGGCCAGCCCGTGGTGAAGGCCAAGCCCGGCGAGGAGAAGATCAGCAAGTGGGTGCTGCTGGAGAGCCACGTGGGCATGGATGGCGCCGACATCATCGATTCCCACCGCGCCTCGAACTCGCAAACCGAAGCCAACGAGGTGAACTTCACCCTCAACAAGAAGGGCGATGACGACTTTGCCCGCTTGACCGGTGTCGCCTCCGAGGAGAACCGCCTCATCGCCATCGTGCTGGACCGCCGCATCGTCACAGAGCTCAGCGCAAAAGAGAAGATCATCGGCGGTGCCGTGCGCATCAGCGGCAGCTTCAGTGCTCAGGAAGCTGACGACCTCGCCAGCCAGCTCCGCAGCGGCGCCCTGCGCGCGCCCATGAAGTTCCTGGAAGAGCGGGTGGTGGGCCCCGGCCTGGGCCGCGACTCCATCCATGCGGGCGTCCGGTCCGCGCTGGTGGGCTTCATCACCATCATCGGCTTCATGGTGTTCTTCTACCGCTGGTCCGGCACCAACGCCATCATCGCCCTCACGGTGAACGTGATCGTGATGATGGGTCTGCTGGGTTCCTTCCGCGCCACACTGACCCTGCCGGGCATCGCCGGTTTCGTGCTGACCCTGGGCATGGCGGTGGACGCCAACATCCTCATCTTCGAGCGCATCAAGGAGGAACTGGGCCTGGGCAAGAGCGTGCCCGGCGCCATCGACGCGGGCTTCAACCGCGTGTTCTGGACCATCGTGGACAGCCACGTCACCCAGCTCTTCGCGGCGCTGCTGCTCTTCATCTTCGGCACGGGCCCCGTGAAGGGCTTCGCCGTGACCCTCACCGTGGGTGTCGTGGCCTCGCTGTTCACTAGCATCTACATCAGCCGCTTCATCTACGACTGGGTGCTCGAGCGCCACCCCGGCACCAAGACCCTCTCCGTGGGCATCCACACCTTCTTCAAGGGCGCCGCCTACGACTTCATGAAGTACAAGGGCACGGCCCTGGCCATCAGCTGGGGCATCATTCTGCTCTGCTTCCTGTTCGTGCGGCCCTGGAACCTTACCCACAACAAGCGCATCCAGCTGGGCATGCAGTTCGTGGGCGGCAACGACATGACCGTTCGGTTCCGCGGCGCCATGGAGCCCGAGACCATCCGGGCCACCCTGGCGAAGAGCGGTTACCCCGATGCCACCGTGGTGGCCTACGAGAATGCCGACCGGGCCATCCGGGATTTCTCCGTGAAGGTGAAGGCCAGGAAGGACAGTGACCAGAAGGACAGCACCATCCAGGCCAATGCCCTGCGCGGCATCTTCAAGCAGATGGATCCGGAGGCCGCCGGCAGTACGCTGCCGGTCCTCAACCTGGAAGGTTCCAAGACCCTGGCGGATACGCTCGCCAAGGCCAACCCGCTGCATGTGGCCAATGACGAAACCATCCTCACCGGCACCTACGGGCCCTTGGCCGAGAAGATCATCTCGGCCCGGGACCGCCTGTCCTCGGGCCTCTACCAGTCTTTCAGCGAGCTGCCCAAGGACCTCCCCCAGGCCATCAACGACACGGTCCAGAAGAGCTACCGGCTGGGCGCCGTGGGCATCCTCAAGGATGAGAGCTTCTCGCCGAGCATTTCAGGGGAGTGGACGAGCAAGACCCTCACTGCCGTGGGCCTCGCCATGGTGGCCATCCTGGTCTATGTGATCTTCCGCTTCACCGCGAGCTTCGCCGTGGGCGGCATCGTGGCCCTCATCCACGACATCCTCATGGCCCTGGGGCTCTTCGCGGCCTTCGGCTACGAGTTCAACGTGCCGGTGGTGGCCAGCTTCCTCACCCTCATGGGCTATTCCATGGCGGACACCATCGTGGTCTTCGACCGGATCC
>CAIYNT010000179.1 GCA_903927605.1 uncultured Holophagaceae bacterium | reverse complement strand
TCTTCGCCCTGCTCTTCTCCGACGTCGCTTTCCGCTGAGGCTCCCATGGACTGGATGAACCAAGCCGCCCTATCGGCCCAGAAGTCCGACGCGGTCTTCTTCTACGTGTTCGGGCTTTCGGTGGTGTTCCTCATCTTCATCACCGTGCTGATGATCTACTTCGTCGTGCGCTACAGTCGCAAGCGCCACCCCAGGGCCGAGCAGATCGAAGGGCATGTGGGCCTCGAGATCGTGTGGACCGTCGTGCCCCTCGTGCTGTTCCTGTCGATCTTCTACTACGGTTGGACCAACTACGAGTACATGCGCCAAGCCCCTCGCGACGCCATGGACATCAAAGTGACGGCACGCCAGTGGAGCTGGTCCTTCGAGTACCCCAATGGTAAGCAGAGCAAGGTACTCTTCGCCCCCATCGGCAAGCCCATGAGGATGGAGGTGCGCAGTGCCGACATGGTGCACGGCTTCTTCGTGCCGGCCTTCCGCATCAAGATCGACGCAGTGCCCAGTCGCACCAATACCACCTGGTTCCAGGCCACCAAGCTGGGCTCCTTCGATATCGAATGCACGGTGATCTGTGGCGTGGACCACAGCCTCATGTTGAGCAAGGTCATCGTCGTCCCCGAAGATGAGTTTAAGACCTGGTACTTCGGAGGCGACGATGCCCCGGAACCCGGGAAGAGCTTCCGCGCCACCGAGGCCCATCCGGGTCTGGACGGCCAGCCCCAGGGCCTAAATGTGCTGACTGCCAAGGGCTGCCTAACGTGCCATTCCGTTGATGGCAAACCCAAGGTCGGCCCCACCTTGAAGGCCCTCTATGGCCGAGAGGAGCATGTGCTGGTAGCCGGGGTCTCTAAGACCATCATTGTGGACGATGCCTACCTGCGCCGCTCGATCACCAACCCCATGGACCAAGTGGTGCGGGGCTATCCGCCCGCCATGCCCCAGATCCCACTCACGGACCAGGAACTGAACGAAGTGGTGCGCTACATCAAGACCCTATGACCCTCCCGGGGGACCGGGCTTGCGCCCTACACCCCTGCACCCCCGCGCCCTCGCCCAGCCAAGCTGGGCTCCGGCTTGAACAGGAGCGATGATTTGAGCGTGGCCGCCCTTCCCGTCCCAAAGACGAACCCCGTCTCGATCCTCTTCGAGCTCACCAAGCTCCGGATATCAGGTGCGTCCACCTTCACGGCGGCGGCGGGCTATGTGGCTTTCCTGAGGGGCGTAAACGCGGGACTGGCCACCACGCTCATCGGCATCCTGCTGCTGGCCATGGGCAGCAGCGCCCTGAACGAGGTGCAGGAGCATAAGTACGACGCCCTGATGCCCCGCACCGCCAACCGGCCCATCCCTCGGGGGGATCTTTCTCCTGCCAGAGCCACCCTCATTGCGATGGTGTTAGCGGTAGCTGGCTTTCTGGTCCTGCTCCTCGCCCACAACCTCATGTCGGCCCTGCTGGGAGTCCTGGCCCTGGCCTGGTACAACGGCTTCTATACGCCTCTGAAACGCGTCAGCGCCTTCGCGGTGGTGCCCGGCTCCCTCATCGGTGCCCTGCCTCCCGCCATCGGCTGGACGGCCGCGGGCGGGAGTGCATCCGACCCCTCGGTGCTCGCCCTGGCCTTCGTGTTCTTCATCTGGCAGGTGCCCCACTTCTGGCTGCTGGTGGGCCTCCACGCCGAGGGCTACGAGGAGGCCGGCTACCCCACGCTGGTTTCGCTCTTCGGCCGGCCTCGGCTGTCGCGCCTCACCTTCACCTGGACCTGCGGCACTGCCGCGGCCTGTGGCCTGCTGCCCCTCTTCCGGGTGCTGGTATCCTGGCCCGCAGAGCTCGTGCTCGGCCTGGGCGCTATCTGGCTCATCATCGGCTCGTTGCCTCTGCTGAGGCCAGGCCAGGATGCACCCCTCTACCGCCGCGTCTTCATGAACATCAACCTGTTCGCCCTGGTGCTCACAGCCGCGGTGATCCTGGATCCGTTCTTCGGCCGCTAGATCCACAGGACGACTTGGCCAGGGCAGTTCTGCACCCTACCCAAAGATATTCAGGGTGTTGGTGAGCAGGCTGGACTGCGCGGACTGAATGGCGTTCTGGATGGTGGCTGGCTGGGTCGTGTCGATTTTGGCTGCTGCGGCAGAGGCGGCGGCACCGATGGTACCGCTAGGAATGCCATTCTGGTGCGCGGTATAGGAGGCCAGGGCCACGGAGGCGTTCAAGTTGATGGCTGAAGAGGAGAGACCATCCGAACCGCTGACGCCTGTGCCGCCAAATAGAATCGAAGCAGAGGTGGAATCCAACCCTCCAAACATTGCCGAGGAAGTCGCGAGAGACGCCGTGAAAGCGGCGCTCCCACTGGTGACCGAGGACGAATCAGGGCCACTTTCGGGTGGGCTGAGCACGTTCGTATCGGCGGAGGAAGAGAGGGAATCCGCTGCCGACAGACCACCGTTCGCGTCGCCCGTCAGGCTGGAATAGATGTTGGAAATATCCTGGAGGACTGCGGTGTTCTTGGGGCCACTCGTCGCAGAAGACGTGCCGATAGCGTTGGCCAGAGAGGAAATGACGCCCTGACCATAGCTATTCAAAGCCATCTGGTAATTGGAGAGAGTCAACGCACTCGCAGCTCCGACATCCATGGAAGTCACCTCTGAATGTTGGTATCGACAGGAACAGGCACGTTCAAGAGGGGCCGAAGAAGACTTTCCCGAGGAATCTCGGGATGCTAAATGCCAGGTTCAGGCGTATACCGGAACCTGGCGAGCCCAAGCATCAGCTCAGGCTATGATGTTGTTGCCGCCATTGATGTTGATGGTGATTTCCACCGGACTGGCGGTGGAAGGCGTGGAACCGGTCAAAGTGCTCGATGTGGCTGCGGAAGTTTCAGCCCCGCTGGTGCTAGCCTGAGCCCGGTGATGGTGGTGGTGACCCCTGGCCTGCTGGATCTGGGAAAACGCCTGTTGGGCGCCAGCAAGGTCGCCTTTCTGCAGCGCATCGGCCAAGGCCGAGAACGGGTTCTGCGAAGCGTTCCCCTGGCCATTCTGCGGGGGCGGGGGTCCCTGAGGAGCATTCTGCTGTAGGGCGGCGAAGGCTGTCTGGGCAGCCTGGAGGTCACCCTTTTGCAGAGCTTGCCCGAGCTGATCGAATAGGCTCTTCCGCTGAGCCCACTGGCTCTGCTGGGTCGAGTTGGCCGCCGAAGAAACACTCAGGTCCGACATATCTCCTCCTTTAGCTGCTTTAGGAACAGAGCTCCTTCCCTGTTCCTGACGCCGTGTTTCACTTATCGGCCGCCGGGATCGTTTGATGAGAGCTGAGCGAAAAGATTTCTGCTGGCAGGTCTCAGAGCTCGCACGGTGATCTTCGGCACCTTCTGCCTTTCAATATTTGTTCAGCCGAAGACAGCATCGCTATTGGTGGACTCGCCACTGGAATTCCCCAGGAAGTCAAAGAGGGAAGATTGGCCCTGATTCCCCTGAAGGAGGCTCAGAAGGGCCGCAGGGTCGGAGCTGCTGCTCTGCCCATTCATGAGGGCCGTCAGCAAGGCGTTCTTGGCTGTGGTGCTCGAGGCGCCATAGGTGCTTGTGCCCCCCTGGAGGCTGCTCAACAGGCTGGTCAAGCTCTGGGGATTCTGCTGGAAGTAGCCCTGCAATTTCGCGAGATCACCCTGGACGTCTTTCTGGCCTGAGAATAAATCGCCCATAGCCTGGGATACGGCCTCCGGTACCCGGGTGAGTTGCTGGGCAGCAGGTGAAAGGGTCAGCTGATCCCCGAGGATGCCTGATGCACCGCTGTTGTCCTGGGAATTGGATTCATTGGCCATCAACTGCTGGAGGAGCATGGTGCCGATGGTTTGGGTCTGGTTTGAACCGACAGAGGGGACGCTCACGGAAACTCCTGGGCAACCATTGCTGGGAACCGAGTAGAACGCAAAATCCCCGCCAGGAGGGGTAGACTTGCGGCCATGCCCACCCAGTGCTTCATCGAAGCCTCGCGGATCCGCCTGTGGACGTGACCCACCTACTCGGGGCCCACCGCTTCATCTGGCTCATGGAACTGGGCCGGAGTGAGGGTAGCGCGTGGCACCTCATGCGCCGGGAACTCGATGGTGCCCGGTTCTTGGCCCAGATCTGGTCTCCCCGGCCCACGGATCGGGACCTCGATCACATCCGGGACACCTTCCTCTCCCGATTCCTGGATGCCTCACCCCTTGACCCCGTCAGCAGCCATCTCGGGTTTGACGGAGACCAGGCCTGGTACCTGCAGGCGATACACGGTAGCCCCATGGCCCGCATCTGGGCCGGTTGGGGCGAGGACCAGCGGGTGGCTGTACTCGAGCATCTCTCCCTCCGCCTTGAGCTGGATCTCCACCCCCGATTCCTGCACCCCGAGGTCATCACTTTCAGACCGGGTCTCACCCAGATCCCACGGGTCATAGGTCGTTCCCCCTGGGGCTTGGAGTCTGTGGCAGGGCACCTGCCGAAGACAGCCCCGATGCCTGCTCTCAACGAGGACCTGCCCTGGCAACAGCCGCGGAGTTTGTCCGAGCCCATCTCCCGCCCGTTGCGCGGTCGTGATCAGGAACTCCCCTACCTCAAATCCCTCATGCTTGGATTCAGCGCCCCTGCTCCCATGGAGCGGATCGTACTGCTTCAGGGCGAAGGGGGCATCGGGAAAGAACACCTGGCGGCCTGGGCCTGCGCTGTGGCAGAGGGCGAAGGGATCTGGGTCCATCATCTGGCAGCCTCGGCGGGCGAATCCCCCGGACGGTTTCTGGTCCGGCTACTCGAGTCCCTGCTTATGGATAGCGAAGTGGATTTCTACGCCGAGCACCCCGGAGCCGCCAAGACCCTGGCCCTCCGGGTCCAGGCCTTCGCCTTCCTCGTGGGGGGCCGCCAGGTGAACGGCCAGGAGGCCGAACCTGAACCTGAAGAGGTCGAAGCCGCCCTGGAAGTGCTGGCTTTCGCGGGTTCATTGCACCCGCGTCTCCTCCATTTATCCGGCCTGGACCGCGCCACTCCGGGAGTTCTGGCCCTGGTCCGCAGATTGGTTTCTGCCTCCTCCCTCCCTTGGCTCCTGACCCTCACCACGGGCGCCCAGGGGGTCGGCCTCAGGCCCCTCATCAGCCAGCTGCGCGGGGAACCCACCGCAGCGGTCGTGGGGCTGAACCGCCTGGAAGACGCGGACCTTCGGCTGGTCCTGGAGGATCTGCTCGGTCGTCATGATCTACCCGAGGCCTTCTGTGCGGACCTGATCACCCAGAGTCTGGGCAACCCTGGACTGCTTCGGAATTTCCTGGAACTGGCCCATCAGTCCGGGACCCTCGTATGGGATGGGTGCCGATGGAACCTTGCACCAGGCCTACCAGTAGCACTGGTGGCCGAGCAAGATCTCGTGCGCCAGATCTTCCTGGGCCGCCTCCAGCGGCTCTCGGCCGCCGCCGCCACCCTGGTGCGATTGCTGGCCCTGGCCGAGCGGCCCATGCCCCCCAGCGCGCTGGGGCGGCTGCTCGGACTTCAGGATGATGCGCTCGAAGACGCCCTCCGAGAGGCAGTGGGATCGCGTCTGGCGCAGACCCAGCGCGGCGAAGCCACAATTCCTGATCCCAGATGGCGTGAACTGGTCCTCGCCCGGACACCACAACCCGAGCTCAAACGTCTGGCCCGAGCCCTATCTGCGGCCTTCCGGGAGCAAGGCTGGAACTGCCCGGTGCCCCTCCAGGCCCTGGCAGCGGACGAGGCCACGGCCCTGGCCACCGTGCTGGCTTCGCTGGAACTGGGAATCTCAGGCCAGGCGCGGGACGTCCGGCTGATCGTGGGACAGGCCCTCTTGTTGAAGCCTTCCTCCCTGGACGAGGCCAAGTTGCATGAGCATCTCGCCAATGCTTGGGCTTCGGGCACCCAGGATCAAGCTGAGACCGAACCGCCACCCCTCGAACAGGCTCTACTCTCCGTGGGAAGAGCTTTGGAGATTCTGTCCCGAGTCCCTTCTGATGAAGAGACCCGTCTCCGGGAAGCGCGCCTCCTCCGCAAACGCGCCATGCTTCACCTGCATCTTCGCCAACCCGCCGAGGCCCAGAAGTCCCTGCAGGCAGCCGCTGAACGGCTGGCAGGCCACCCCTTGCACCCCGAGCAACCCCGCCTGCGGCTGGCCCTCGGCCAACTCCACCTGCTCCAGGGACACATCGTCAAGGGCATGCGCGCGTTGGAAGAGGGATTGCACCCACAAAACGGCTTCAAATCAGCGCCCCAGGACCAGGCAGCCCTGTTGCTGGCGCTAGGTAAGGCACTGGGTGGTCAGTCCCAGTTCCTGCGGGCCGCCTCGATGCTCCAATCCGCTCAGCGCCTCCTCGAACCGGCCCAGGATTTCCGCAACCTTGTCCCGGTGCAGATTGCGTTGGCCCAGGTGCGCCTCGCACAGGGCCAGTCGGAAACTTGCATCCGTCTACTTCGGGAGGCTCTGCAGACGGCCCGATTGCTGGGCGACACAGCCCTTCAGGCGCAGGCACACCTCGCCCTTGGCATGCTGCGCAGCATCCAGCAGTTCCTCGGCCCGGCCCTGTCCCACCTGGACCGCGCCCTCAGCCGGGCCGACCGGCTGGGCGATCTGGCTTTGGTGTCCTTCATCCAGAACTGGCGGGCGCGAACCTTCGCCGCCCTCGGCGATACGGTGGCCGCCGACCATGCTCAGTTCGGGGCCCTGGCCACTCAGCCACCGCTCGTTTCTCCCGAGGAGCGGGGCGACCTCCTTTTTCTCCAGGGCGAGGTGACCAGTTTCCGAAGTGCTTGGCGGGACGCCGCTCGCCTGTTCACAGCTGCCGCCGACAGCTACGAATCCACTGGACTCGCCTGGCGTCAGCGGCTGGCCCTGCTCCGCAACTGCCAGGCCGTGGCCCGGGAAGCCCGCGAGTCCTGCCTTGAGGTCCCCGAACAGGGCTGGGCAATCCTGGAGAATCTGAAAGGACCGGTGGATGGGTCCGACTCCCGGTGGCTCGACCTGGAGTGGCATCGTGCCCATGCGCTGTTGCTGTCCACCGTGCCCGCCACCGAAGCGGTGGTCCAGGAAGCCCTCGAAGCCTGGAGCGAGGTCCAGGCCACCGCCAGGGATCTGCAGTTCCACGCCCAGATCCTTGAGGCCAGCGCCGAAGGCGCCCAGCTTCTGCTGCAGCGCGGTGAAAAACTGGGGGCGAGGGCACGGATGCAGGACGCTTTCCCGAGCTTCCAACAGTTGTGGACGCGTCTCCCGGAAGGCCGGGAAAGCGGGTTCCTGGGCCGCCAGGACATGTACCACTTCCGCCAGACAGTCGAAGCCGTCGGCCTCCGGTTCATCCAGCCCGAGCCGGTCGATCCCATCGTGGACTGGGCACCCACCCAGGTGAACCTGCCAGTGTTCCCCAATCCCGAGTGAAAGACTTGGACAGGATTAACAAGATTAGAATTTGATTAACATGATTTAAATACAATAATTTAAAAATAATTGATTACAGATTTCGCAGGTTTTCACAGATGAAAAGCGTGAGGCGTGGATCTATCTGGGATGTCGCCCATCGGCGTCCTCTGTGGTTTCAACTCTTGGTCCTGAAACTCGTCGAACCGAGTGACACGGAAACAGGGTGGTTCTTGAATCCTGTTCATCCGTCTTTTCAATCCTGTTAATCCTGTCCCAGCTTTTTGGTGTTCTCATGGAAGCCCACGGCTTCGACCTTCCAGCGGAGACCCCATGAGCCACCTGCCAGCCGAATCCCATGCCCGCGTGACCTTGCCCCAGATGCATGCCTGGTATCACACAGGACGGAAGCTGGTAATGACCACAGCCTACGATGCAGTCACCGCCCGCATCGCCGATGCCGCCGGTGTGGATATGATCCTGGTGGGCGATAGCGTGGGGAACGTCTGCCTGGGCTTCGAGAACACCCTCCCCGTCAGCATGGCCATGATGAATCACCACCTGGAGGCCGTGGCCCGCACCCGCCCCACCGCCTTCCTCATGGCCGACATGCCCTACCTGAGCTTCCACATCGACGTGGAGGACACCGTGCGCAACGCTGGCGGCTTCCTTCAGCGAGGCGCCCAGGCCGTCAAGCTCGAAGGCGGCGCCAAACGCCTGCCCATGATCCATGCGCTCATCGACGCGGAGATCCCCGTGATGGGGCACCTGGGCCTCACACCCCAGAGCGTGAATCCCATGGGTGGCTTCAAGGTCCAGGGTAAGCAGAAGGGGGACGCCCTGCGTCTGCTGGAAGATGCCCAGAAGCTCCAGGAAGCCGGTTGTTTCGGCCTGCTGCTGGAGGGCATTCCCGCCGATCTTGCCGCTAAGGTCACGGAGACAGTCGAGATCCCCACCATCGGCATCGGGGCCGGGCCGCACTGCTCGGGCCAGGTCCTGGTTTTTCACGATGTGCTCGGCCTGCTGCCCGGCACCTCGCCGAAATTCGTCCGGCGCTATGCGAAGGGATTCGAGGATCTGCAGGCGTCCATGGCCGCCTGGGCCGAGGACGTCCGGGGGGGAGGGTTCCCGGATGAGCGGGAATCCTATACCCTTCCAGAAGCCGTTCGTCCGGCTTTGGCCCAGTGGCGTCCATGAGGGCACCCTTGGTAGGCTGGCAGGCATCTCTTGAAGGATCCCGTTTTTGTCCATGCGAATTGTCCGTACCATTGCTGATCTGCGCGCCATCCTTCGACCCTTGCGGGAAGAGGGCAAACGGATCGGGTTTGTCCCGACCATGGGATTCCTTCACGAAGGCCACGGCGCCCTGATCCACCAAAGTGCTGCCCGCTGTGATGCCACCATCGTGTCCATCTTCGTGAACCCGACCCAATTCGGGCCCGGCGAGGACCTGGCCAGCTACCCCCGCGACCTGGAGAAGGACCAGAGCCTGTGTCTGGAGGCCGGGGCCGGGGTGCTCTTCCTCCCCGAGGTCTCCGAGATCTACCCCACCGGCTTCCAGACCCACGTTGAGCCAGGTCGCCTGGCCGATCCCCTCTGCGGACGATACCGGCCCGGACACTTCCGAGGCGTGGTCACCGTGGTGGCCAAGCTCTTCAACATGGTACAGCCCGACTTGGCCTTCTTCGGCCAGAAGGACTTCCAGCAGACCGTGGTGATCCGTCGCATGGCGCGGGATCTGAACATGCCAGTCGACATCGTGATCGTGCCCACCATCCGCGAAGCCGATGGCCTGGCCCTGAGCAGTCGCAACACCTACCTGGACGAGGGTGCACGACATCGGGCCCTTTGCATCAGCCAAGGGCTGCTGGCCGCCAAGGCCGCCTTCGATGCGGGCGAACGGTCGGGTGGAAGGCTCCTCACGATCGCCCGTGGCCTCTTGGCGGGAGTCGATTCGATCCAGTACCTGGAACTCGTGGACACCCAGAACCTGGAGGCCATCCAAGGGCCGGTGGATCGAGCCGCTGCGCTGTGTGTTGCCGCCTACGTGGGCAGTACCCGGCTGATCGATAATGTCGTGCTGGCCCCCTCGGCTGCCGATTCCGGACTGACGGCAAACCGGAACCTCCAGACCGCCTGAACCTGCCTCCCATCCTGTTCGGTTGATCACAGAAAAAATCGAGGATGGACCCGAGGGGAACCTGGGGCCATCCTTATGCGTTGGCCGGGACTCCCCTGTGGAGCCTGGACCGGAGGATGCATGCTGCGCCACTTCCTGCTCGGAAAGATACATCGCGCCACGGTAACGAGGGCCGATCTGGACTATGTGGGGTCGATCACCCTGGATCCGCTGCTCATTGGGGCTGCGGGGTTCATGGAGAATGAAAAGGTGGACATCTACGATGTGACCAACGGGTCCCGCCTTTCCACCTACGTGATCCCGGGTGTACCGGGCTCAGGAGAAGTCGGCATCAATGGAGCCGCCGCCCACCTGGTTCAGGCAGGGGACTTGGTCATCATCGCCGCCTACGGCTGGATGACCTCCGAGGAAGCAGAAACCGTCGCCCCCAAGGTCGTCTTCGTGGACGAGCACAACCGCATCACCGAGCTCCGGACCCAGGAACGCACCCCCATCTGCATGGCCGCATTCACCGACTGAATCGGCCTGAACAGTCAGGACCCGATCCCGGAACCTTTGTCCATTGGCGCGGCATCCAACGGTTATGGTAGAAAAGAGTCACCCTTCGGTCTGGTACGGCCCTGGGGCCCGCGGTGAGGGCATGGCGCCTGTCCGCAAAGTTCTGAAAGGTTGGTTCCATGGAAGTCCGCAAGTCCCTGGTGGTCAATTCGACCCCCCTGGAGACGCGCATCGCCCTGCTTGAGAACGGTCAGCTCTGCGAGCTGTTCCTCGAGCGGACGATGAACAAGAGCCAGGTGGGGGATGTCTACAAGGGCCGGGTGGCTAAACTGCTCCCCGGCATGCAGAGCGCCTTCGTGAATATCGGCGGAGTCAAGGACGGGTTCCTCTACCTGGATGACCCCGCCACGCCACGCCTAGGAGTGGACCTGGCCTCTGAGGAAGAAGGCGAGGAGGCCGTCGCCGAGGACCCACCACCGCCGCCACCCCCACTACCACCCCTGAAGGAGGGCGAGGAGACCCTTGTCCAGGTGGTGAAAGACCCCATCGGCTCCAAGGGACCCCGGCTTTCGAGGCACCTGAGCTTCCCCGGCCGGTTCCTGGTCTTCATGCCTGGCATCGAACACATCGGCATCTCCCGCAAGATCACAGATCCAGCCGAACGGGACCGCTTGCGCGAACTTATCCGCAGCCACGTCCAACCCAACGAGGGCTTCATCGTCCGCACCGCCGCCATCGGCGAGAAGGACGAGGATCTGGTGGGCGACATCATCTTCCTCCGAAGGCTGTGGGAGGGCATCCAGGCCAAGGCCGACACCGTCCCCGCGCCAGGGCTGGTGTGGCAGGATCTGCGCCTGCTCCAAAAAATCATGCGCGACCTCTTCCGCGAGGAGGTCTCCACGTTCTGGGTGGACCATGACGTCGCCCACCGGGAGGTGATGTCCTTCGTCGAGAACCTCCATCCGGAATGGTCGAACCGTGTGAAACGCTTCACCTCAGACCTGCCCATCTTCGACGCCTTCGGCATCGAGGCCGAGATCGATTCCGCCCGCCAACCCAAGGTCTTCCTCAGGCATGGTGGTTCGATCGTGCTGAACCAGACCGAGGCCCTGGTGAGTGTGGATGTGAACACCGGCAAGTTCGTCGGGAAGAAGGATCTGGAAGAAACGGTCTACTTCACCAACCTCGAGGCCATCCCGGAAATCGTGCGCCAGCTGCGGCTTCGCAATCTGGGCGGCATCGTTGTCATCGACTTCATCGATATGGTGGATCCGGTCCACCGCGAAGAGGTCTTGATGCGCTTCCAGGAGGAGTTGAAGCGCGATCGCAATCATGCCAGGGCCGGAGGCATCTCCGAGTTCGGGCTGGTCGAACTCACCCGCAAGCGCACTGGTCCCTCCCTGGAGCGGCTGCTCACCCAGCCCTGCCCCACCTGCAACGGCGCCGGCCGCATGCCAAGCCCCGAGACCTGCCTGCTCAAGGCCTACCGTGAACTGGTGCGCCTGGGCGAGCGGCTGCGAGGCGCCGAAGTGCGCCTGACCCTGCACCCGGACCTGGCCGCGTCGCTCAATCAGGAATCGCGAGAAGGCCTCATGCAGCTGGCCCGCCTGCTGGGCGCCCGGGTCTCCTGGATCGAGCGCGCTGACACGCCCCGACATGCCGTGGTGATGGATCTTCAGTTCCCGGAGCAGGGAAGCGTAAGCGCCTAGGACCGTTTGGCTATCCGAGACAGGTCGGGCAGCGCATGCCTTCCTGCAAGCCTTGGATGAGTTCGGGCACCCGGTCGAGGCTTCGGACTTCGTAGACGGGAGATTCGGGATGGTGGGGGGGACGGGGCTTCGCCTCCCGGTTCACCCAGATGGCGATCCAGCCCGCCTCCAGCGCACCCAGCACGTCATCGGTCCAGCTGTCGCCCACCATAGCCAGGTTGCCGGGAAAGAGCCCCAGCTTCCGTTGCACCGCCTCGAAGGCCGCCGGCTCAGGCTTCAGGGCCCCGATCTCTGCGCTGAACATCCTCGTACGGATGCGCTCGGTGATGCCGAGCCGGTCGAGCATCTCCAGGCCGAAAGTCTGGGTATTGGAGAGCAGCGCCACCCGCGCCAGATCGCGCACTGCGCCCACAGCCTCGGGCGTCCCGGGGAAGCATTCCGCCTGACCACCGGCCTCCAGGAAAGCCTGTGCCATGGCCTCCATCTGCGCGCCATTAAAGTGGGCGGGATCTTTCCAAGCCTCAAGAAATTCCTGCACGGAAGGGTAGGGCTGCACCATGCCGTCCCGGACCAGCGCGGGGAATTGGTCAACCTGATCCGGACGCAGGAGGTCCTTCAACCGCTGGAAGGGGCTTCCCGCCGGGCTGAAGACCAGCGTATTCCATAGGTCGAAAACGACCGCGCGGATCATCTTGGGCTTTGGATCCTGGTCTGTCTGCCGTGAATGTCCTTCATTCAGTATTCTCCCGTTCCAATAACTTATTGAGGCCTTTCTGAAGGGCGGGAATATCCACCGAGGCCATCGTCCACAGCATGTCGAGGTTGATGTCGAAGTAACCGTGAGCCATGCGGTCCCTGGAGGCGGCAACTGCACGCCATGGGATATCGGGAGCCATCGCCTGGACCTCTTGCGGGATATGCTTGGCGGCCTCACCCAGAGTTAGAACCAAATATTGCAGTGCCAACCGAAGCATTTCGTCCGTCTCGAGATCCTTGCGGCTGCGGTTCTCCACGAAGTTAGCGGTCCGACTACAGGCTTCCAGCATGTGCAGTAGCCTGACTCGCGTGCTCCCATGATCAGGATTCATATACCACCCGGGCCTCACGGAGAACCTGGTCACGGAAGTGTCGGCTGAGATCCTCAGGTGTGTTCAGATCGACGGGAAGGCCCAACACGTCCTGAAGTTCCTGCTGGAGCATGAAAAAGCCCAGTCCTGGTGTCTTGCCTGGTTGGAATGAAACCAGTAGATCCAGGTCTGAACTCTCACGTACTTCCCCACGTGAGGCTGACCCGAAAAGCGCAAGGCGAGCGACATGGTACTTTCGGCAGAGCCCCTCGATACTTCCCAGGTGAGAAGCTAATGCCTCTGGAATGGATAGGGCTAGTCTCTGGGCCATGGGGTCACCCTAACAGTATGCAGGAGCCGCTTCGTTCCTTCGTCCTCTGGCCCATGATGATAGGCCAGTCATCGTCCGCTCTCCTTCGAAGTGCGAAAGGGCACCCCGAACTCGACACCCAGCACCGCGAAGCGGGCCTCACCAGCCAGATTCCAGATAGCGGGTTCCTGGCGCATCACGGCGCCAGACAACGGGCCCCAGGCGGTCTTCAGGTCGTTGTAGCCCAGTGCCACTTCCACCTTGAGGACGCTACGGCCCTTGGGTGCGATATCCGCGCCATCAGGAAAACTCACTGATCCCAGTGGGTGGTCTCCACCCTGAGCGTTCAGGCGCAGGTCACCTGATACGTGCCTGGTAAGGAGGCGCTGGTCCGAGGGGTTATCCACGCCCACTTCAATCCGCAAGCGCAGGCGAGACTGTTCCAATGGGAAGGCGAGGTCAATCTGCGGCTCAACACGATCCAGCGTAAAGCGCAGTTGCCGCGCTGCATCCTGATAGCGCAGGGCTGGGTTGATGGCGTCGCAACCGACCAGCAGAACCAGCGCAGGCAGAGCCCATAGGCGTCGCATATCAGGCTCCGCGGTAGATCACGCAGTTATCCGTGGTTTCATAGACCTCGATCTGGCAGAGCTGCGGCAAGGAGGGCTTGAGCTGCTCCCAGATCCACACCGAGATGTTCTCGGCGGTGGACAGGGGGATCAGATCGTTCAGAAAGCGGTGGTCGAGCTTCGAGATCACCTGCTCCATCACCACCTTGGACAAATCGTCGAAGTCGATGATCATCCCCGTGCCGGGATCGATCTGTCCCTCCAGCAGCACGAAGAGCTTGTAGCTGTGGCCGTGCAGGTTCCGGCACTTACCCGGGTGGTTGTAAATGAAGTGGGCGGCTTCAAACCAGTATTCTTTGCGCAGAATCATAGCACTCACGTAGAAAAGGCCCCGCATGGACGGGGCCCTTCATTCTATTCCAAGCGGCCTCAGGTAAGACTACAAGTGTCCCGTCGCGGCCAGTGAGCTTAAAACCAGGGCCACTGGCATCAAGGCGTTCAGATTTTCCTGCCAGCTGTAATCGCGCCTGAAGCGTTG
Source organism: uncultured Holophagaceae bacterium (assembly GCA_903927605.1). The sequence continues at coordinate 4,666 of CAIYNT010000179.1, read as the reverse complement.
CGGCACCAGCAGGGTGTCGCCAGGTTCCACGACCCGGCCATTCACCCAGCTGTCCAGGATGCGACCATCGGCCTTCAGCAGGCGGATACTCCCGGTATCGGCATTCCGGGTGGTGCCACCCGCCTGTTTGAGCAGATCAGACACCTTCATGCCGCTCCGGACCTGGTAGGTCGCGAAGGGGCTGGCAGTTTCTCCTACCACATAGGCTGCACCCGTGGCCCTGGGGACGATGATCTCGTCCCCATCCTGCAGCTCGACATCTGCCAGGGCATCGCCTTTCAGCGCGCCCTTGAAATCCACGACCATACGGTTCAGGCTGCCGGCCAGAAGTCCGTGGAGAATGGGATTCTTCATCAGCTGGCCGGTCGACGGCTGGCGTTTGGTTTCGCTCAGCCGCTCGAGAATCTCGTTGATACCCTTGGCCGTGGGGTCCTTCCCGGCCAATCCGGATTCCTCCGCAGCCCTGGCGAGGGAAGCGTCCTGGGTACTCATGTGCCGGAGGAAGATGCTTGCCTGGGGCATGCCTTCAGCCGTGATCCCTCCCACCCGCTTGATGAGCTCACTCAACCGCGGCCGGTCCGAATCAAGGGTGTAGGACCCAGGGCGGGCCACCATGCCAATGATGCGCACGGTCCTATGCACCTTGAAGTCAGGCTTCTCGAACAGGCTGAGCTGGTCATCGGCCTGAATGCGGGGATTCAGCGCGTCATCCAGCAAGGTCACTGGGCTTCCCTCCTGGGTGGAGAGCAGCTTCGACAGATCGAGATGGAGGATCTCGCTGGGCTTTCCCTGGTGGCTGCGAGCCAATTCGGCCACAAAGCGATCCGCGGATTTCTCCGGAATCCCGGCGCGGAAGATCAGATCCGAGGCTCGCATGCCCCCGTGGAAGGCATAGGTCCCAGGTCGAGCCACGGGGCCCAGCACGGTCACGAACTCTTGCAGCCGCAGATCCTCCATGCGGAAGAGCTCGACACGGTCCCGGTCCTCCAGCAGCAGGTTATGGGCTGCATCCCCGGCCAGGGCCCGGTCCAGGTCGATAGCCAGGAAGCGGGTCGAGCCATCCAGCGCCGTCCGCACCACTTCCCCGCGCGCCCGATAGGTATCCGGAAGCATCTGGGCATCCCGCTTCAGAAGATCGCCAATCCGCAGGCCATCGGTCCGTGCGAAGAACCCTGGAGTCCGGACCCAACCGGAGATCTGGATCACCGGACCCGTACGTTCCCGGCGGGGAAGGGCGGTCAGGATATCGCCCCGCTGGAGCGGCATCCGGTCCGCCGAGGCCACAGACACATCCCGACCCACCAGGACTCCCGAGGCCTCGCGGCGGCGCAACGACAGCGACCCCGAGCCTGCCTGCGGGGCGAATCCGCCCGCAAACCGCAGCGCATCGGCCACGGTCTCACTTGCCCGAAGCTCGAACTGCATATTGGGCGCCGCACCCGTCCGTTCCCATCGCCGCAACCACTCCGGCTGTTGGGCTTCAGCTTCCGAGAGAAGCACTGGCCGTTTCGTCTCAGGGTCGATTTGCACGCGGTGATCTCCGACCGAAGCCTCCTTGAGGGCCACCATCTGGCGCTTTAGGAAGGCGAGCCGGTCCTCGAGCGTCGCCCGTTCCGTGAGGGTCAACGGTGCGGCTGCAAGGGCTTGAACAGGTGCCCTGACCGCCTGGTCCTGACCCGTGGGAACCGGGGTGGCTTCCCCTTCGGCAGGCTCCTTGCGCGGGGCCAACTGTGCCTCGATGGCCGTGATCTCCCGTTGGCTACGTTCCCGCTGATCCTTCAAGGGGTCCAAGTTCAAATCCCCAGGTTCCGCGGGTTCACCGGCCTTAGGGGGTAATGGCAGCAGGTTCACCACCCGCTGAAAGGCCCCCTCCAGCAGCACCTGGTTCTGCGCCAGGGGCACGAAGACCGTGTCGCCGTTCTGCAGGGCCACGTTGGGATTGCCCATGCCCTCGGCCCGTAGCGGGTAGAGATCCAGGTTGGCCACCTTCTGACCGCCGCGCATCACCCGAATCTCGCGATAGCTGCCCACAGCCGTGGGGCCGCCGGCCAGGCTCAGCACATTGACCAGCGAGCTGAGGCTCGACACCAGGTAACTGCCGGGCCGGTAGACTTCCCCCATCACAAAGACCCGCACTTCCCTGAGCTTGATCACTTGCAGATCCACGGAGGAGCGGGAGAAGTTGCGGCTCACCAGCCCCTGCACCGCTGCCTTGGCTTTCCCCAGCGTCAGGCCACCCACCTTGGCGGTGCCCACCTTGGGAATCACGATCTCGCCACGGCCATCCACCTGCACGGGCAGATCGAAGGTCGCACTGCCGAACACGTTGAGGTTCAGCCGGTCGCCCGTGCCCAGCACGTAGTCCTCGGCAATGCCCCCTTCCGTGGCCGCCGAGCCCCGCTGCCGCACCAGGAACAGGTCCGCGCCGAAGCGGCGGGGCCCCTTCTCCCGGCGCTTCAGCGCCCGGATCTCCTCATCCAGCTTTTCGTCCTCGCTGCGCTGCCGGGCCCCATCCTCCACCAGCGTCCCGGCTGGCAGCGCAGTGGCACGAGCAGGGATAGCATCCGCCGTTCCAGTCCCGCCCTGGACAGCGGCCTGCTTCAGCGCCTGGAGATCCAGGCCCTGGGGCAGCTGGGCGAACAGGGCCGAGGCGGCCACCAGGGGAATGATCAAGCGGGAGATGCGCATCGGGACTGTCCTATCGGAAGGCCCCCGGGCACAGGATCAGTCCCCCGGGGGCAAAGCTCACTGACATCGAGTATGCCTGAGCCTTTCCGATCAAGCCCAAGGAACCCGAATCAAAGCCTGGGATGGGAGCCGGAGGGGGATTCCCGCATCACCTCGGACCCCAGAAATGGGATCTCATGATGAACCTGGATCACCTTCCGCCGTGTTGCCTTCAGCGGGTTCATGGCGCGATCCTTGAAGGCCTTGAGCGCCAGCATCACCAGGGCGAGGATTCCCAAGGTGGATAGCGGCAGATGCCCCGCTATGGCCGTCGCCCGCAGCATGGGCAGTCCGGCAAAGCCCAGCAGCAAAGGTGTGGCAATCCAGGACCGTCGCCCCACCCGGTCCATCATCCAGTGGTGGAGGTGGTTGCGATCCGCGGTACTGAGTGGCTGGCCATGCCAGCGCCGGAGACTCACCACCAGGCTGACGTCCACGATGGGATAAGCGAACACCCAGAGCAGCAGATCGGGCTGGCTGAACGCGAAGGCCTGAATGGCCAGGATCGCGAAGAGGGTCCCCAACAGCAGGGCACCGCAGTCCCCTAGAAAGTGGTGGGCCTTTGGGAAGTTGAGGGCCAGCACTGCCGCCAAGCCGCCCCATAGCAGGGCTGGCTCGCTGCCCAGATTCCAGCCGAGCACCCCCAGAAGGAGGGCACCGAAGCCCATAGACAGGCCGTTGATGCCATCGATGAGGTTGTAGGCCTGCGGGATCCCCCAGAACCACAACATGAGGAGCGGGAAGATGATCACGGGGTGGGTCGGCAGCTCCATTCCCAGAAAGGGGATATGTCCCACGGTCCGGCCCAGGCTCTGAGTGATATGAAATGCGAGCAGCAGGGCCATCGACAGCCCCGCCACGGCCTTGTACCTGGCCCGGAGGTCGAAGCGGTCGTCCAGCAGACCAATCAGCGCCATACCGTGGATGGCCACCCAATCCAGTGTGTGCAGCTGGAAGGGCACCTTCCCCAGGACCTGGGCCAGGATGAGGCCCAGCCAAAGCGCCAACCCGCCTGTGCGGGCGATGGGGCGGGCGTGGTGCTTCCGCGTCTGATCCGGTCGATCCATCCAGCCCAACGGTGCCACCCAGCGGATCAGCACAGAGGAAAACCCCAACCCCAAGCCGACCCCCACAGCTGATTGGATCCAGATAGGCGTCACAGGCGTCCTCAGCATGGGGTTGGTGGAGTCCGGAGGCAGTTGCTCAACCTCCGATGGGCGACGTCAGGAACTGAAATTATGGCAGGGTGGGTAGGACACTCAAAGAAAAAACCTTGTGACACCCCATAACCGGTCGGATTCATCGTCATGGGCCCGGTTGCCCATGCGTTTCAAGCCGAGAGACACCGCGGCAACAAAATGTAATCGGGAGTAGGGATTCATACCTTGAGTTTCCTCGTCCGCGCTACTCCCAGCAGCTACGAAATGGGACCGGAATGCCGTGGCTTCGCCCGTGGTATGCTGAACAGGCCGATTTTCACCTGCTTCCCTTCGGCGGCGACCTCTGCAGGAAGCCCACCTCCCCCTCCTGGCTCAGGATCCGGCGGAAGGGTTTCATGGAGTGATCGCGGGAGATCCGGGCCGGTGCCCGGGATCTGGGGGAGCCACGAGGGCCCGAGGGCCCCGGAGCGCTCATGAATGCATTGAAATTCAATCCCACCACCGTCTCGGTGGACCTGGGCGGGACGCCCATCAGCCTCGAGACTGGTCGCATCGCCAAGCAGGCCCATGGCGCCGTCGTGGTCCGCCAGGGCGACACCATGGTCCTCGTGGCCGTGTGCTACGGCACCCCCCGGGAAGGCATCGACTTCTTCCCGCTCACCGTGGACTACCGCGAGCCCGTGCTGGCCGCCGGTAAGATCCCTGGTGGCTGGTTCAAGCGCGAGGGCCGCCCTACCACCAAGGAAACCCTCACCAGCCGCCTCATCGACCGTCCCCTG
>CAIYNT010000178.1 GCA_903927605.1 uncultured Holophagaceae bacterium | reverse complement strand
TATGGAACAACAGGACATAGGTGGACCGTTCCAGGAAGTCCGGTCACTGGTCAATGTACTGGAGGGCCACGGGCTGCGAACCCCTACCCTGCTGGATCGGGCCAGGCTGGTCATTGAATCTTAGGGTTCCGAACTTTATGGAACAACAGGACATAGGTGGACCGTTCCAGGAAGTCCGGTCACTGGTCAATGTACTGGAGGGCCACGGGCTGTGAGCCCCTGCCCTGCTTGATCGGGCCAAGCTGGCCATTGAATCTTAGGGTTCCGGACTTTATGGAACAACAAGACAAAGGTGGTCCGTTCCAGGAAGTCTGGTCACTGACAGATGGACTGAATGACTATGGGCGGAGAGCATTGGTCGCAGGGGTGTTTTCAGGGGGGCGGCCAGGCACCTTCTTCTTCCACCACACCATCATTTAAGTGGCGTAGCATTCCTGGCAATTTGGCAACATGACGTAGAAACAATATTTACATTATGCCATTGCCCCACGCTCTAGCTCTATGGTTTAAACATGGTCATAGCTAGGCATGAAAATAGATAGTTAGTTAGATAGATTGTTAAAGTTTTAGATAAGTGAAGCTAGATAAACAAGCACAAATCCCATATATCAAAAGGCAATGATAGCACATAGACAAAGAGACAAAATGCCCCATTTACGAACTGCCATCCAAGGCCAAAAGTAGCCAAAGAACGAGTGGTATTGATAGGGTTCTTTTGATAGACTTCATTCGAAGAGACTTGATAGGGTCAATCAGGGAGTCACATGCAAGGCCTTCAACATTTCAAGAGGATGAGAAATGAGTCTTGAGAACAAGGGTGTGGCTGGGAAGCAGCTGAATAAGCGGCTGGCTGGTTTGGTGCTGGCCATCGCGAACAAAAAGGGTGGCGTTGGGAAGACAACGTTGGCCACGATCCTCGCCCATCGGATGGGCGCGACCTTAATTGACCTGGACCCACAGGCCAACGCCGCCGACTGGGCGAAAGGCTGCGATCACCCCCATCACCGAATGGGGGCTTACCGGATTACAGACGCAGAGATGACCAAGCTGGTGGAGACGATTGAATTGGCAGGGAAGGGGGGCCCGGTGGTTTTGGATTGCCCACCTGGTGAGAACGGCCTCTTCCGGGTTGCCCTGACCCTCGCGGATGGAGTGATCATTCCCTACAAGCCCGGGTCCGCGGATTACAAGGCCGTCATGGAGACCTCAGAACTCATTCGAACGGAGGTATCCGAAGCAAATCCTGACCTGAAAGTCATGGTGCTGCTGAACGAAGCCCGAACCCAGGACAGCCAGGGCCTAACCGGGTTCACCGTTCTCGGGTTGAAGCAAAATCTCCCGAATGCCAAGTACATCGGAAGTATCGGGAACCGGAAGGCCTACCCCATTGCCTATAGCGAAAACACCATACCCAATACCACCAAGACGGACGAGGAGTTGGAAGTGGTCTTCGGAAACATCGGTAAGACGCTTGGTGTAAGAATCTAAGGAGCATCCATGGTTGCCAGGAAAAACCCCAAGGCGAATCTAGAAACCATCCTGGCCATTGGCCGACGAGTCAGTGGCGAAGCTCCCATTGCCAGTGGGCCGGTGTCAGGAGCCAATCCTCCTGAGCCCATACATGAGACGGAACCTGCCGGGGATGGCACCAGCGCAGTCCCCTCCAACCAGGCGCTCAATGCAGGGCAGGGGGAGGCTCCGCCCCAGGAAGCTACGGAAGGGGCTTGGAACGCCCATGGGGTCGATCTTCAGGCTCATCCCGCAGTCAAGGGCCCAAAAGGTAGCCTATCCCAACCGGAGAGTATTGGGGATTTCCTCGCCTTGGCCGCCCAAGCTCGTCAGGCCAAGGATGCCAGGCAGGAAGCCGTTGAAACGGCCACCTGCGTCTTCTCCATCGCCGTGAAGAAGTCGATTCAGGAAGCCGCTACTGATGCCGACATGTCAGTGGCCAGATGGGTCATGGAGGCCTTTACCTGGTGCAGGGCGCATGGGATCACGCCTGGCCAGGTGGCTGATGCGGCCGCATGGGTAGCCGGGGATCGGAATAGCAGAATCGAGGAAAAGGATGGCAGTCTGTCCCCGAACCGGGCCGCCGGTTCCGGTGTCCCCATCCGGGCCTCGATCTACAAGGAGGTCGTGAAAATGGCCAAGGGAGTCCGGCCCCGCCTATCCAACGCCTCTGTGCTGGAGGGCTGTGCAGTCATCCGTCTCCACACCCTGAAGGCCTAAGACTTTAGGACGACCGTGTCGATTGGCAGGGCAGGGGGCACATGGTCCCAGAGTCTCCTTCGTCTGGGCCACTGGTGAACGGTTTCCGTTTTGGAAACAGTTGGAAACAGTTGGAACCAGTCGGCTGGTGGCTCAAGGGGTAACGATTCGGGATTTCCGAATGGCTGCCGGGACATGAAAGGCCCCCTTTTCGGGGGCAGTCCATCCGGGCGGAGAGGCCTTGAGGTGCCAGTTTGGCACCACAAGACCGCCATACCAGCGGTTCGAAGGAAATGGATAATGAAGAATGAGTCGGCGTAACCGGAGGGCACGGGTGCCGTGGGTTCTACTTCTGGCACTGTGCACACCAGACGGTCGCCCGGTTCCCCAGGCGATTCCCGCTGAGTGTCCTACCGCAAACCAGACAAGGGTCCCCTTCGCGGCCATAGACCAACAATTCCTGTTTGAAATAACCAGGCATACCGTCGGTATGGCGGAAATCCTTGAGGGTAGTACCGCCAGACTGAATGGCTTGGGTCAGGACCTCTTTGACCGCTTGCGCCAGCCGGGCATAGCGCTCCCGAGAAACCCTGCCCGCAGCGCGACCGGGGGCGATCCCTGCTCGGAACAGGGTCTCGACGGCGTAGATGTTACCGACCCCTACTACGATCCCCTGGTCCATCAGGAAGGTCTTGATGCTGGCGGTCCGTTTCCGGCTGCACTCGAAGAGATAGTCTCCAGTGAATTCCGAGGCCAGCGGTTCCGGGCCCAAGTCGCGGAGCAGGGCATGGGTCTCCCCCTGGGGTTGCCAGAGCAGACAGCCGAAACGGCGTGGATCGGTGAACCGCACTGCCTGGCCCGAATCAAGCACTAGGTCCACATGGTCGTGCCGTCCCACCGGAAGGTCCCGCGGCACCACGCGCAGGCAGCCCGACATCCCTAGGTGCAGCAGGGCACTGCCGGGGGCTAAATCCAGCAGGAGGTATTTGGCGCGGCGGCGTACCCCGAGGATCGGTTGGCCCGGGAGCAGCTTCGCGATCTCCCAGGGGATCGGCCAACGTAAATCCGATCGCCGCAAGGTGACGGCCTCAATGTGGCGACCTGTCAATTGGGGGAGCAGGCCGAGACGGGTGGTTTCCACTTCGGGTAGTTCGGGCATCCTTGCAGCATAGGGCCCGGACTGGACACGGGGTGGGCAATCGCACCAGGGAGAATGGGTAGCAGGACACCCCCTGGGTTGCTTCTCTCCCTCTTAGGCGGCCTCCTGAAACCTAGTCAATCCTTTGCCCATCGGCTGTCCCGATGCCCCGCGAACCCCTTGAACCCGAAAAGTCCAGTCCGATCACGCCTCTGACCCAAACCATGGGCCCATGGGATGCTATGGTCGGAAATAACCAAATCCGGATTGCCTGATGTCGAACCCCTTCTTCGAACGGCCCATCCTTAACTCGCCTTACGAGTACCCCGCGCGGCACTGGGAGCTGGATGCCAGCGGGCAGCCCACGCAGCGGATCATTGAGCGACGCCGTCGGGCTGACTTCATCACGCCCATCCCCAAGCCTAAGAAACAGGGCGGGAAGAAGGCCCAGGCCGCGATCCAGCCCCAGCTCCTGTCCACGGAAGTCGAAGGCCTGTCCACCACCGGCCAGAAGTACGACCCCACTGCCATCATCAACGCCGTCCGCGAACAGGTCGACAAATGGCGAGCCCTGTCGAACCCTAACGACTGGGGGGTCACGCCGGAAACTCAACGGCTGTTACAGCATTGGCGCCACCACAAGTTCAGCAACCTCCGCCCGTTCTTTTGCCAGATCGAAGCCGTGGAGGCGGCCATCTGGCTCACCGAGGTGGCCCCGAACGCTGGCAAGAAGGGGAAGGATTTTCTCGACCACCTTGCCAACGCCAACCATGATGCCAATCCGGAGATCATGCGCCTGGCCCTGAAGCTGGCCACCGGTGCCGGTAAAACCACGGTCATGGCCATGCTCATTGCCTGGCAGACGGTCAATGCTGTGCGATATCCCAACAGCAAGCGCTTCACTCGTGGGTTCTTGGTTGTGGCGCCGGGCCTAACCATCAAGGACCGCCTGCGAGTCCTTCATCCGAATGACCCCGACTCCTACTACGCCAGCCGCGAGTTGGTGCCTCAGGACCTGCTAGGTGACATCGACCGAGCCAAGATCGTCATCACGAACTACCACGCCTTCAAGCTGCGCGAACGCCTGGAACTCTCCAAAGGCGGGCGGTCCCTGTTGCAAGGGCGAGGTGAAGCGCTGAACACCCTCGAAACCGAAGGCCAGATGATCCAGCGAGTCATGCCTGACCTCATGGGCCTGAAGAACATTCTGGTCATCAACGACGAAGCCCACCACTGCTATCGAGAAAAACCCGAGCCCGAAGAGGACGAGGACCTTAAGGGCGACGAACGAAAACAGGCCGAAGAGAACAATGCCGCCGCCCGGCTCTGGATCTCGGGCATCGAGGCGGTGAACCGGAACCTAGGTGTCATTCGCGTGCTGGACCTATCGGCCACGCCGTTCTTCCTAAGCGGCTCCGGCTATGCCGAAGGCACGTTGTTCCCCTGGACCATGAGCGACTTCTCCCTCATGGATGCCATTGAGTGCGGCATCGTCAAGCTGCCTCGGGTCCCCGTGGCGGACAATATCCCTGGCGGTGAGGTTCCGGTCTTCCGCAATCTATGGGAGCACATCCGCAAAGAAATGCCCAAGAAGGGTAGGGGCAAGGAAACCCTCGATCCCCTGAAGCTGCCCACGCGCCTACAGACGGCCTTAGAAGCCCTGTACGGCCACTATAAACTAACCTACGACCTCTGGGTGAAAGAGGGCATCCGCGTCCCGCCCTGCTTCATCGTGGTTTGCAACAACACCTCCACCTCCAAACTGGTTTACGACTACATCTCAGGGTTCCAGCGGGACAATGGGGATGGCACCACGCAGTTGGAGAATGGTCGCCTAGAGCTCTTCCGCAACTTCGATGAGTACGGTAATCCCATCTCCCGGCCCCGGACCCTCCTTATCGACAGCGAGCAGCTCGAGTCAGGCGAGGCACTGGACGACAACTTCAGGGCCATGGCCGCCGATGAAATCGAACGGTTCCGCCGCGAGATCATCGAACGCACCGGCGATGCCCGACAGGCAGAGAACCTGACGGATCAGGATCTACTCCGTGAAGCCATGAACACCGTGGGCAAGGCTGGTCGGTTGGGCGAATCCATCCGCTGCGTTGTGTCAGTGGCCATGCTCACCGAAGGCTGGGATGCCAATACTGTCACTCACGTACTTGGAGTCAGGGCCTTCAGCACCCAGCTGTTGTGTGAGCAGGTGATCGGGCGCGCCCTGCGACGTCAGTCCTACGATCTGAACGAAGAGGGCCTCTTCAATGTCGAATACGCCGACGTGCTCGGCATCCCCTTCGACTTCAACGCCAAGCCCGTGGTGGCGCCGCCCCAGCCCCCAAGGGAAACCATCCAGGTCAAGGCCATCAGGCCCGACCGGGATGCGCTGGAAATCTCCTTCCCAAGAGTGCAGGGGTACCGAGTAGAACTGCCCGAAGAACGCCTCACGGCCCAGTTCAACGACGACTCCGTGCTCGTGCTAAGCCCCGATCTGGTGGGTCCCTCCCACACCAAGAACGAGGGCATCATCGGCCAGGGCGTGGACTTGAATCTGGTGCACACCGGGGATCTCCGCCGTTCCACCTTGCTCTTCCACCTCACCCAACGCTTGCTGTACACCAAATGGCGCGACCCCGGTGAGGAACCCAAGCTGTATCTCTTCGGGCAGCTCAAGCGCATCACCAAGACCTGGCTGGATACCTGCCTGGTCTGCAAGGGCGGAACTTACCCAGCCCAACTGATGTACCTTTCCTTGGCGGATATGGCCTGCGAACGCATCACGGCCGGCATTACCCGCGCTGAGCTGGGGAAGAAGCCCATCAAAGCCCTCCTCGATCCCTACAATCCCGTGGGGTCGACCGCCAACGTGAAGTTCAACACCTCCAAGACCAGCCGGTGGCAGACCCAGGCAGATCGCAGCCACCTCAACTGGGTCATCCTCGACAGCGACTGGGAGGCCGAGTTCTGCCGGGTAGCCGAGGCCCATCCCAAGGTGAAGGCTTATGTGAAGAACCACAACCTGGGCCTGGAAGTGCCCTATCGCTATGGCTCCGAAAGTCGAACCTACCTGCCGGATTTCATCGTGAAGGTCGACGACGGCCACGGCGCTGATGACCTGCTGAACCTCATTGTCGAGATCAAGGGCTACCGGCGCGAAGATGCCAAAGAAAAAAAGGCCACCATGGAAACCTACTGGGTGCCCGGCGTGAACCACTTGGGTCGCTTCGGCCGCTGGGCCTTTGCCGAGTTCACCGACGCTTACATGATCCAGAGCGACTTCGCCACCAAGGTCGAGAGCGAGTTCAACAAGATGATTCAGACCGTGACGGCGGGTATTACCGCCCAGGGGAAGTAGCCATGGCCAAGAAATCCAATCCTATCCAGGTCGAGACCCTCAAACACCAGGACGCCACGCGGAAGAACATCCCCACCGCCGAGTATCAGTCGGTGATGCAGAAAGAGAATGCCAGCCCCATCCAGGTGGCCTACGAGCGGCGGAACCAGGACCTGGATCCCCAGCTCGTTTGGCGCGGGAAGGACATGCAGGACTGGTCGGACCTGGTGGTACAGGCGCCACCCCTCTATATCCAAGAGAAGGTGCACCCTAAGGTGCTGATCGATGACCTGCTGAAGACCTCCAGCGAGGCCCAAGCGGCCAAGTCATCGGGCACCCAAGGGTTTCAGCCGGACCTCTTCGGGGATTTCAATGGCATGCCCGAAGGAGCGGACAAGACCGAGTTCTACCAGCACGACTCCCACTGGACCAACCGCATGATCCTGGGTGACAGTCTCCAGGTGATGGCCTCTCTTGCGGAGCGCGAAGGTCTGCGGGGCAAGGTGCAGTGCATCTACCTGGACCCACCCTATGGCATCAAGTTCAATTCAAACTTCCAGTGGTCCACCACCAGCCGCGAGGTGAAAGATGGAAACCAAGCACACATCACTCGTGAACCCGAGCAGGTCAAAGCCTTCCGCGACACATGGCGGGATGGCATTCACAGTTACCTGACCTACCTGCGGGATCGGTTTACGGTCGCCCGCGAACTCCTCACCGATTCAGGCTCCATCTTCGTGCAGATCGGCGATGAAAATGTCCACCGAGTCCGGGCGGTGATGGATGAGGTGTTCGGGGAGGAGAACTGTATCAGCCAAATTTTCTTCCAGAAAACTGGAGGGCTGACTCCAAAAGCGATTTCAAACATCGGAGATCACATTCTTTGGTATGCGAGGAAGAAAGAGCAGCTGAAATACAGGCAACTCTTCAACTACGCAGCCGAGCCGCCGGAAGACGACTCTTACTATGTTTGGCTCCAGCTGCCGGACGGCACTTACAGGCGAATGACTCCTGAAGAGAAAAGGAGAGAAATTCCTTTTCCGACTGGTTCGAGGATTTTTCGTCATGGGCCATTAACATCGTCTGGAGCATCAAGCACTGACCAGGAGTTCTCGTTCCAAGGAAGAAAGTTTTTTCCAGCCAATGGGAACCACTGGAAAACATCGCCAAGAAATCTGGAGGTGGTGGGGAAGAATGGTCACATCTTTATGATGGGGAATCAGCCCGCTTGGAAGCTGTTCTGGGACTATTCTCCTGGCCGTCAGATTCCCAACGTGTGGCTAGATACCCAATCCGGTGGGTTCAACGAATCGGGCATTTATGTTGTTCAAACAACGGTTAAGGTCATCCAGCGCTGCCTCCTTATGGCCACCGACCCCGGCGACCTCGTGCTCGATCCAACCTGCGGTTCCGGCACCACTGCCACTGTCGCCGAGCAGTGGGGCCGCCGCTGGATCACGATCGATACCTCGCGCGTAGCGCTGGCCTTGGCCCGCGCCCGCATCATGGGTGCGAGATATCCATATTACCTGCTGGCCGATTCCCGCGAAGGACAGCTCAAGGAAGCCGAAGTCACCCGCACCGCACCCAGTTCGCAGCCCGTGCAGGGGAACATCCGCCATGGCTTCGTCTATGAGCGTGTACCCCACATCATGCTCGGTTCTATTGCTGATAATACGGAGATTGATGTCATCTGGGACAAGTGGCAAGCCACGATGGCGCCGCTGCGCGAGCGGCTCAACTATTCTCTGCGTAAGCAGTGGCAAGAATGGGAGATCCCGCGCGACATTTCAGACATCGTTGGCCGAGAAGGGGGCTTCCAGAAAGCCGTCTTCGAAGTGGCTCCAAGTGAAATCCGCAAAATCCATGAGCAATGGTGGCAGGCCCGCATCGCCCGGCAACAGGAGATCGACAAATCGATCGCCGCCAAGGCAAAGTTTGAATACCTCTACGACAAGGCCTACGAGGACAAGAAGAAGGTCCGCGTGGCTGGGCCCTTCACCGTGGAGAGCATCACGCCCCATCGCGTGCTAGGCGTGGATGAGAACGATGACTTGATTGATGGAGCCGTCGAGGCCAAGACGGGCTACAGCGTGGAGCGCGACTTCCCCCAAATGATTCTGGAGAACCTTCGCGAGGCAGGCGTTCAGCAGGCCCACAAGGAGGACCGAATCACCTTCACCTCACTCACGCCCTGGCCCGGCGCCCTGATCTGCGCCAAGGGTACCTATCGCGAAGGGGGCGAGAACGGCCCCGAGAAGCGTGCAGCCATTTTCATCGGTCCCGAGTTCGGCACTGTGTCCCGACCTGATCTGGTGGAAGCAGCCAAAGAGGCTGGGGACGCCGATTTTGATGTGCTCATCACCTGTGCCTTCAACTATGACGCCCGGTCCGCTGACTTTTCGAAGCTCGGTCGCATCCCCGTGCTGAAGGCCCGCATGAATGCCGACCTGCACATGGCCGACGACCTAAAGAACAGCGGCAAGGGCAACCTGTTCGTGATCTTCGGCGAGCCCGATATCGACATCCTGCCCACGATGGAAGGCCGAATTCAGGTGAAGGTCAACGGAGTGGATGTCTTCCACCCCAACACCGGCGAAGTCCGCAGCGACAACGCCGATGGCATCGCCTGCTGGTTCATCGACACCGACTACAACGAAGAATCCTTCTTCGTTCGCCACGCCTACTTCCTGGGCGCCAACGACCCCTACAGCGCCCTCAAGACCACCCTCAAAGCCGAGATCAACCAGGAAGCCTGGGACACCCTCCACAGCGACACCTCCCGCCCCTTCGATAAACCCACCTCTGGTCGTATCGCAGTGAAAGTGATCAACCACCTGGGGGATGAGGTCATGAAGGTGTTTCGAGTCGGGTGACCTTGAGGTAGCGGTGTACACTATCGAGTAATCCTTCTCCCCACTGGAACCATGACCCGAGTTGCTGTGAATCCTGAGATGCTTCGATGGGCGCGGGAACGGGCCCGTCTGGATGCGGATGCTCTGGCCGCTCGATTCCCGAAGTTGGTCGAATGGGAGGGCCAGGAGAGTCAGCCTACCTTCAGGCAACTAGAGGCCTACGCCAAGGCGACGTTGACTCCCGTGGGGTATTTATTTCTGTCCGCGCCACCGGTTGAGATTGTCCCGATTCCTGATTTCCGGACCATGTCTGATCAAGGGATGCTTCACCCAAGCCCCAACCTGCTCGAAACCATTTATCTCTGCCAGCAGCGCCAGGCCTGGTACCAGGACTACGTTCGGTCCATAGGCATACCGCCTGTTCCGTTCATCGGTTCCGTGACGATGGCAAGCCCCATCGAGGAGACTGCCGCACAGATGCGGCAAACCCTTGGGATCGATCTGGAGTTGCGGCGTGACTGCCGGACCTGGGAAGAGGCCCTAAGGCATTTCATCGCCCAGGCGGACGCATCGGGAATCATGGTGATGTGCAGCGGCGTCGTGTTGAACAACAATTATCGTAAGCTCGACCCAGAGGAATTCAGAGGGTTCGCACTGGCCGACTCCCTGGCCCCACTCGTGTTCATCAATGGGGCTGATTCAAAGTCGGCCCAAATGTTTACCCTGGCGCATGAGCTAGCCCATCTTTGGCTAGGGCAAACGGCCCTCTCGAATTCCGATGCTGCCGAATTTGATGGCGTCGCCGTGGAGCGATGGTGCAACCGCATTGCCGCCGAATTCTTGGTCCCCCTCGAGAACATTCGTGCTGAGATCAGGCGAAATGAGCCCCTGGACGAAGCCATGGCGAGACATGCCCGGCGGTTCAAGGTAAGCACCTTGGTCGTCCTTCGCCGATTGTTCGATGCGGAGGCCATTTCGCGCGATACGTTCTGGAGTGCCTACCGGGCAGAACTGGCGCGCTTGCGGGCCATTCAAAGGTCGAGTGGGGGCGGGAATTTCTATCTTTCCCAGGCGGCTCGTGTCAGTAAACGGTTCGCGAGAGCATTGGTGGAAAGCACCCTGGAAGGGAGGTCGCTCTACCGAGATGCCATGCGCATGCTGGGTGTTTCTAAGGTCGCCACCTTCAACGAACTTGGCCGAAGCCTTGGATACCCAATCTGATGGCCTACCTACTCGATTCCGATGTCTTCATCCAGGCGAAGAACCGCCACTATGGGTTCGATTTCTGCCCAGCATTCTGGGACTGGATCGTTGCGAAGAATCAGCAAGGAACCCTGTTTAGTATTAGCCGAGTGGCAACTGAACTGATCGATGGGAACGATCAGCTAGCGGATTGGGCTTCTTCTCGGGACCCTGGGTTCTTCCTTGAACCTGACCCAGTAACTCTTCCGGCACTGAGTACGGTTTCTGATTGGGCGATGAATCAGAGCTTCACCCCGGCCGCCATCAACTCGTTTTTTCAGGCCGCGGATTTCTACCTGATTGCGCAGGCCCTCGCCCACCGACACGTCGTTGTGACACATGAAGTGCCCGCGAACACCGTCCAAAGAATCAAGATTCCGAATGTGTGCATTGGCCTTGGGATCCAACATCTCAATCCCTTTGAAATGCTGCGGGTGGAACGTGCGAGGTTTGTCCTTGGGTGATCCCGAATGCGAATGTTGACTTCGGGGATGGCATGGACTTCTTAATCGCCGACACCTTCACAGATAGCCTTTCCCGGCTCACGGGCGAGGAACAGAAGGCCGTTAAGACCACTGCCTTCGACCTCCAAATGAACCCAATCAACCCCGGCATGAGCTTCCACAAACTGGAGCACGGCCGGGACCCCCGGTTCTGGTCGGTGCGGGCCAGCAGTGACATTCGGTTGATCGTCCATCGGACGGATACGAGCTTGCTGATTTGCTATGTGGATCACCACGACAAAGCCTATGCATGGGCCGAGCGCCGCAAGCTGGAAACCCATCCCAAGACTGGCGCCGCCCAGTTGGTGGAGGTCCGCGAGACCGTTCAAGAAATCTGGGTTCCCAAGGTGGTCGAAGCGGGAGCGCCGACTACCCAGAAGCCACGCCTCTTTACCCAGGTCTCTGACGACACCCTGCTTGGTTATGGCGTACCGCCTGAATGGCTGGCTGAGGTGCAGCGCGCGACCGAGGACAGCCTGCTGGAGCTGGCGGAGCACCTACCCAGCGAAGCTGCCGAGGCTCTGCTGGAACTAGCTACGGGGGGTACCCCGAAGGTGGCCCAGCCCGTACCTACGACCGATCCCTTCGAACATCCCGATGCCCAGCGGCGCTTCCGAGTCATGGCCAACGCGGACGAGCTGGCCCTGGCCCTAGATTACCCCTGGGACAAGTGGACCATCTTCCTGCATCCGGCCCAGCGCCAATGGGTGGAGCGCACCTACACAGGCCCAGCCCGAGTCTCCGGTTCTGCCGGGACCGGCAAGACCATCGTGGCTCTCCATCGGGCCGTATTCCTGGCCCGCACGCACCCCGACAGTCGGGTGCTGCTTACCACCTTCTCGGAGACCCTGGCCTACGCCCTCAGCACCAAGCTTCGTCGCCTCATCAGCCATGAACCCCACCTGGCCGAGCGTCTGGAGGTTCAGGCTCTGCCTGTCATCGGTGCGCGCCTGTACGAGACCGCCTTAGGTAAACCCAACCTCGCCACCCCTGAGGTGCTCCGTCAGGCCCTACTGGAGGCGAGCCAGAAGGCGGCCGGTGGCTCCTTCCCCTTGTCCTTCCTGGTGACTGAGTGGAACGACATCGTCGATGCCTGGCAGTTGGATTCCTGGGAGGCCTACCGTGAGGCCAAGCGGCTTGGCCGCAAGACCCGCTTACCGGAAGCCCAGCGGGAGCAATTGTGGGGCGTTTTCCAGGCCGTACAAGCGGAACTGAAGCGACGAGGCCTGGTCACCGAAAGTGGCATGTTCAGGGCACTGACCGGGGACTTGGCGACCCGCAAACACCTGCCCTTTGACTTCGCCGTGGTGGACGAAGCCCAGGACATCAGCGTGGCCCAGTTACGGTTCCTGGCGGCCCTGGGCGCCCGGAACCCGCAGGGCCTGTTCTTCGCGGGGGACATGGGCCAGCGAATTTTCCAGCAACCTTTCTCCTGGAAGGCCTTGGGCGTGGACATCCGGGGCCGTTCCCGGACCTTGACCATCAACTACCGGACCTCCCATCAGATCCGTAGGCAGGCGGACCGATTGTTGGGACCCGAGGTCTCGGATGTGGATGGGAACACCGAGAGCCGCAAGGGAACAGTGTCCGTTTTCAACGGGCCGAATCCCCAAATCAAGACTCACGAGGACCCCGAGACTGAGATTGCCACCGTCGCTGCGTGGCTCCAGGCCCGCCTGAAGGAGGGCGTTCAGCCCCACGAGGTGGGCATCTTCGTCCGCTCGGACACTGAGTTGGTGCGAGCACGGGCGGCCGCAGCCAAGGCAGGGCTGCCCTTCAAGGTGCTCGATGATCGGGTGGAGACTCTTCACGGCTATGCCGCTCTTTGCCCCATGCACCTGGCCAAGGGACTGGAGTTCCGGGCTGTGGTTGTCATGGCCTGCGACGACGAGGTCATTCCCCTCCAGTCCCGCATCGAATGCGCCACCGACGACGCCGACCTGGCCGAGATCTACACCACGGAACGTCACCTGCTCTATGTGGCCTGCACCCGCGCTCGTGATTACCTGCTGGTGACCAGTGGCGGGCCAGCATCGGAATTTCTGGACGACCTGAAGGTTTGATCTTGTTGTGTTTAATTGCCTCCGGGCGCTGCTTGGTTAAGGAAGGATGGGAAGCATGGTTCGAACTAATGCTGATTCTTTGGAGGACCTGGAGCTCGAGCGGGGACTGGCCGATGCCATCAGTTCAGCCATGCGGATCGAGGTTCCGTATGTTCCATCTAGCTCCTGGCTCCGGTCCTTCCTGACGGAAAGGATCGAAATGCTCATCTCCACGGGGAAAGGCCCCGTCGACCGGCAGGGCCTGTCGAAACCCTTCGGACCCAAGTCACTCCTGCAAGAAATTTTTGGTAATTGGAAAGCCATCCCTCAGCACCTGAGGGATGTCCTTGAATCAAACAAGACGCTGAAGGATGACCTGGGGAGAGCTCACAATCGTCTGGCCAAGTTGATCTCAGACATCCAGCGAAGCTCTCCCCGAGCCCAGAACGTGCTTGCCCCATTAGGATGGGAGGACCTGCTGAGGCAGGACCTTGTGGACAGCCGGGACCGAACGCTCAATAGGTTGTTCCGGTTGTTGGCGGATCACGGGACTACAAGCGGGATTAGTAATCCGCGCGCCATAGCGAATTGAGGCAAGGCTCTACGCGAAGGATCCCACGACCCAGACGTGGTTGAAAAACTCAAGCGTCAGGGTGTTGGCTGGATTCTATTCAAGCGTGTCTTTCCGGTGAGCATGCTCCCCGGAAAGATAATAAGATTGGGCTAGGGGGCTGGCGCTTACAGGCCCATATCGCCGAAAGTAAATATGGGCCGAAAAAAACCTGACCACCTTTTGACCAGCAACTTGGAGTTGCTTGAGTTGTTCAAGAAGAACTTCTCCGATGCTTTCAAGGTTGCCTTGGAAGAGGGACAGACCAGGGAAGTGGAAGTCTTTCGAGCCTGTATCTTGCAAGTGCAGGCGCAGATTGATGACCTAAAGGCCGAGAAGCCGACTAAATAGGCTGCGAGCCTACCTCGGCCAAGGCGTTCGTCGGTTACTCGGTGGGCTTATTTCCACGGAGGTGATCCATTCGGGCCTGAATCAGACCTTGGTGGTGTTTATAGCCTTCGTGTAGTGTCCCCCCGATAGTTGGACAAGGTTGGGGGTTATTCAGGCTGCGGGTTTGGGGTTGAGGAACGCCTGGTGGGGCGTTCGGTAATCGAGCGACTGATGAGGGCGCTCGTGGTTGTAGTGATCGATGTAGCGGGCGACTTCGGCGCGGGCCTCTTGAATGTCCTGGAACCGGTGGAGCCAGGCGCATTCCTCTTTGAAGGAGCGGTTGAACCGCTCGCAGAGGCCGTTCTGCTGGGGTGTGTAGGGGGTGATGTATTCCTGTTTCAGGCCGTAGTCGCGGGCCAGGGCTCGATAGAGCCGTGAGCCGAATACCAATCCGTTGTCATGGCGTAGGGTGAGCCCTTTGGGGGCGCCGTGGGTCCAGCCAAAGCGGTGGATCAGAGCCTCCTCCAGGGCGCGTTCGGCGGTTTGAGCACGGGCGGTGCGGTCGAGACACCAGCCCAGCACCTCGCGGGTACAGCAGTCGAGGACGGGAACGAACGCGCACCACCCGTCTCGGCCGCACTCGATGAGGGCGATATCCGTGCACCAGCGCTGATTGGGTTCTGGGGCAATAGATCTGGACCCAGGCACTCGCGGGCGCTTGCCAATGGCCCGCTGGCGCACAGTCCAGCCCTTGATCCGCATGAGGCGATGGATCTTCTTGCGATTGGTGGGCTGGTCCAGCCGGTGCTTCAGCCAGGCCCATACGCGGCGGATGCCGTAGGTCGGATGGGCCTGAATGATCCCGTGGATGGTTCGGGCCAGGGCCTCGTCTACCGGGCGGTGCAGGCGCTCCACCTTGGGCTGGTGGTAGGCCGTGGACCGGGGCACACCGAGGATCCGGCAGAGGCGGGTCATCGGGATCTCCATCCCCGCCTCCAGCACATCGCACCGAACCGCATTCACGAGATCCCGTCCGGCAAGTCCTTGCCGAGAATGCGGTGAACTTTTTTTAAGACGTCGACCTCCAAGGCCAACTCGCCGATCTTGGCGTGAAGGCGCTGCTTCTCCACCTCCCACTGGGCCTCGCGGTCCCGTGGATGGCTTCGCAGGGCCTCCGTGCCCTGAGCTAGGAAGTCCTCCTTCCACTGTTCGATCTCCGCCACGGTGAGCCCATGCTGCCGGGCTGCATCCGCCGGTGTGATCTTGCCTCTGACCAGATCCAGAACTACGGCTGCTTTTCGCTTGGCCGTCCATCGCTGGACCTCTCCTTCTGGGGGTTCGGGTTGGGACATCGTGCTTCTCCTGGGAAGCAGCCTGATCCCTCTGGGGCCGACCCACCAGGGTGCTCCGCT
>CAIYNT010000177.1 GCA_903927605.1 uncultured Holophagaceae bacterium | reverse complement strand
CTTCGCCACTCGCTAGAAGTGCCCCACCTCTGCCCGTCAGACCGGATCCAGGCTTGAGTTCGAGATTTGGGGCATTGTGGGTGATCTCTGCCTCTCCCCCCCAGGGGGGTGTCAACCGACTAAAGTATTGAGCACCCAGGCGTCATAAGTTCTGAGCACCCCCCCTCTGAGTGATAATGCCCGGCAAGTGCCGGAATGGAAGCGGCCAGCGCAGCGCCTGCCGTCCCAAATTCAATGAACCAATTAAGCTGCTGATGCTCGTCCTGCGCAGGGGTGGGTGTGGGAAACGCCAAAGCGTTTTCCAGGCGCAGCCCGGTGGGGTGGATAGGTTGTTGACCCGAAGGGCGCCCCGCAGGGGCGTTGCCTGTTGACCCGGAGGGCGGGCCAGAGGCCCGTTTCGCGCAGCGAAATCCATCAGGCAATCCATCAGCCTTTCCATGCCGCCGCACCCGCCCCAGGGGGTGGGTCACGGCCGTGGGGCCATCGATGCAGGCGCACCTGGTTTCCTTTCTGGGCCGGCGGCGGGATTCAGGAACCCAGCCCCTCCCCCTTGCGGAGCAAGCCGGACAGGCGCTTTTCGCGTAGCCGGTAGCTCTCGCCCTTTATGGAAATGACGTGGCTGTGGTGCAGCAGGCGGTCCAGGATGGCCGTGGCCAGGACGTTGTCGCCGAACACCTGGCCCCAGTTCCCCACCGGCTGGTTGCTGGTGAGGATGATGCTGCCTTTCTCGTAGCGGCGGTTCACCAACTGGAACAGCAGGTTCGCCGCCTGACGCTCAAAGGGCAGGAACCCAACCTCGTCGATGATAAGGACGGCAGGCTTCGCCAGGTGGGCCAGGCGCTCCTCCAGGCGGCCTTCCATCTCAGCCCGTGTCAACTGCGCCACGAGGCCCATGGCGGGCACGAACAGACAGGTGGCGCCCTGCTCGATGACCTTCCGCCCCAGGCCGATGGCCAGGTGGGTTTTGCCGACGCCTGGCGGGCCGAGCAGAAGCACGTTCTCGCCGTTGGCGATGAATCGGCCGGTCTCCAGTTCCCGCAGGAGTTTCCGGTCGATGGAAGGCTGCTGGGTGAAGTCGAAGTCATCCAGGGTGCGCTTCAGCGGGAAGTGGGCAATCATCGTCGCCATGCGGTTCCGCTTTTCATCCTTGGAGGCCACCTCATCGGTCAGGACAGTGTCCAGGAAATCCATCAAAGTGCCGTCGGCTTTGGCGGCGCGTTCGAGAATCGAGGCCAGCCTTTCCCGTGTCGACGTGAGCTTGAGCCGGGTCAGGTGCCGGTTCACCCGTTCCATCTGGGGATCCATCATGGTCATTCCCCCACTGCCAGGGTGTAGTCCTGGAGTGACCGCTCCAGCTCGTTCGGCCCCGGCATGTTGTGGGTTTTGCGCACCAGGCCCTCAAGGTGACTGGGCACCTGAATGGTCCCGAACCGGCCCGGCAGAATGTCATGCTCCGCGACCAGCTTGCCCCGCCAGAGCACGGTCATTTCGCCGCAGACCACTTCCAAGTTCACGGACTGCCCGACCAGCTCGAAGGGGATGCTGTAGCGGTTCGTGTCCAGCTCCACCCGGCAATCGCTGGTGACCTTCCGGATCAGGCGCCGGACCTTCAGGTAGCTGGCGTGGTTCCCCAGCGGGAGCAACTCCGCGGCCTCCCGCTCGAAACGGTCAATGGGTCGCTCCTGCGTCGTTCCGTGGATCCGCACATCGGCGATCTCGGCCATCCACCAGTCCAGGTGGGCGTGCACGGCGTCCCAGCTTGTGTAGGCGAGACGCCCCAGGGCATTGCCTTTGACGTACTTGACGCCGCTCTCCACTTTGCCTTTGGTGCGAGGCCGGTAGGGCCGGCAGGCCCGGGGTCGCATGCCCCAGTGAGCGCAGAACGCCTTGAATTCCGGGTGATAGTGCGGCTCGTCGTCCTTCCAATGGATGACCAGGGCCTTGGCATTGTCCACGAGGCACTCCTTGGTGGCCCCGCCAAAGTGCTGCATGGCGGCCTCCAGGCCCTCCAGCCAGTGCTGCTGGCGCATCGCCGGGTAGATCCGGGCGAAGGTCCGCCGGCTGTAGCCGAGGGTCGCCACGAACACGAACGCCTTCACCCGCGCCCCGCCCACCACGATCCACTTCTCCCCAAAGTCGATCTGGAGCTGCTCGCCGGGGTCCGTCTCGAACCGCAGGGTGGCCGCCTCGGCGGCCCGATGCTCCTGCCGCCAGGTCTCGACGGCCCTCTCCACGGTGCGCAGCCCCACCTCCACGCCCTTTGCTGCCAATTGCTGGCGCAGGACATCGGCGTTACGGACCCCGCCAGTGAACTCGCCGTGCAGGTAGCGCTCCTCCTGGGCCAGCTTCCGGGGCCGCCCCATCACGGGTCGGGCGGTGGGGAGACCCCGGTCGAGCCAGCCACGGATCGTGTTCCGGGACCAGCCCCATTCCTTGGAAATCGCTTTCACGCTCCAGCCTCGTTTATGCAGGCTGAAGAGGAGCGCTACTTGTGATTCATCCAACATCCGAACTCCTGGGCAGACCTCTCCCAGGTTGTTATAGATTTGCTCCATGACCTCTCCTTGGCGTTCAGGGGGGTCAGAACTTATGACGCCAAGTGCTCAGTTTCCGATGTCGCCCGACAGGGGGTTCGCATCCGCAAGGACGAAAGGTTGGATTTCATGGTCGTTTCGGATCCAGACGCGCGCCACCGGCTATCGAGGCAGGTTCCCTTTCATGGTTGAAACGGTCTCACCCGAGTGCCCCAAGCCAACCGCCCCCGTTCCATCCACCCCTCATCCAGGCCCCCGGGGGAGCACTTGTGGTCCGCGCAGCCATTCTCCTGACATATGGACAATAGGCCTGATTCATTCACCCCTTGCGGGTCCACGCCAAAAGGCATACTGTTTAAGCAGCTAATCAGCTAATCAGTTAGGCGGCTATCCGACAAACCAGTTAACCGATGGAGTCACAATGGCTAAACGAAAAGCAACCACCGTTGTTAGTGCATCTGCCGAAAAGATGG
>CAIYNT010000176.1 GCA_903927605.1 uncultured Holophagaceae bacterium | reverse complement strand
GCCTACTATGTGCGGGATCCCCAGCACCTGATCCGCGTCATGAGCACCAACCCCAGCTACCTACGCACGGCCCAGGACGGCCAGGTGAGCAACTTCCGGGACTGGCACATCCAGCTGGGTCGCCGCTTCCGCGCCCTCAAGCTCTGGTTCTACCTCATGGACGTGGGCGTGGCGGGCCTGCAGGCGCGCCTGCGTCGCGACCTGGGAAACGCCCAGTGGCTGAAGGCGCAGGTGGACGCCGCGCCGGATTGGGAGCGCCTGGCCCCCGTGCCGCTGCAGACCGTGTGCCTCCGGCATCTCCAGCCCGGCCTGGATGAAGCTGCCCTCGCCGCCCACAACCTAGACTTCGCCCGCCGCATCAACGAAAGTGGCAAAGCCTACCTGACACCTTCGATGCTCAAGGGAAAACAGATGCTCCGCGTGAGCATCGGCGCCGAGACCACCGAGCGGCGGCATGTGGAAGCGCTGTGGGAGGCCCTGAAGACTGCGGCGGCGGACCTCTGAAGTCCCGTCAAGCGAAGAGTAAAATTTCCCCCCGGCAGAGCCTTGGGGGTCTCCCGTCAGGGGTAGGTTGCTAGAACTGTTCAATAAAATACCGTGGGACAGGTGAAGCGATTGGCTTCACCTGTCCCAACAGGCGCCGGAGCACTAATCAGCGACTGCAGCAGCCAATCCATAATTTCCGCCTGGATTTCCAGGGACGGTGGACAAGACGCAGTAGAAAACCCCCGGAAAGAAACCATCCCCTTCGGGGTTACCAAAGTTCAGCGGCCAACCCGGGCCATTGGCGGGCCCTGAGAAGGAATCACCGGAATACCACCCCAGTCCTGTGAAACTCCCAGAAGTGGCAAACGTAAGGTTGATCCGATAAAGATTCACACCCCCGGATAGCTGGGTCAGAGTTCCTGTCACCGTGGCCTTGTTGACAGTCATGCTGATGTTCCCCGATGCATCGACGTTCACCCCTGTCCAGGGATATGAACTGGACTGCCAGCCAAGATTGCTCCCTGGGGTGGTAGTGGTCCAACCAGTCACCGGAAGCACCATCGTCGGGTTGTTGTATAAAACGACTCCCGTTTTCGGGTCAGTGGCAGAGACGAGCGAGAAGACGCCGCTGGCCGAACCATAGGCATAGGAGCCTGAAATTGATGTGCCAGGAGTTACAACCACGTTAGTTAAGTTCAAACTGTTCGGAGTTCCGCCTTTGGCAGTATAGAGAGTGCCACTGCCCGTCGAGCCAGCAAGGGTGGCGCTGCCAACCCAATCGTTGGTGATTGTGAACCTGAATTCACCCGCGGAGGTCACAGCGGCGATCATGGGTGTGGGTGTTCCACTCAGCGTGATGGTCCCACAGTAGATGCCCTCAGCATCTGCTGCTGTTGTCCGGCTGACCGTGTGGGTACCTCCTGCCTGGAGGGTCCAGGCAGTATTGGGTTCGGTGTAGATCACTCCAGAGGAGATGACCGTCAGCCTGTACATCAGCATCTGGAAGATCTGTCCCGTGCTGCTGTTCCACCAGATGATGTCGTTATTCCCATCACCGTTGAAGTCACCAATGGCCAGGATCTGCCAACCCAGGTTGGGCTCAGTCCAGATCACGCCTCCGGTTTGTGGTATCCCGCTCAGTATGGGCATCTCGTAAACCTGGCCGGTGGTGACGTTCCGCCACAGCACGTCTGAATGACCATCCCCGTTGAAATCACCGCTGCCTACGATCTTCCAATTCGTATTGGGCTCGGTGTAGATGATCGATCCGGTGGCCTGATTGAGACCATTGGGTTGCATCAGGAATACCTGTCCTGTGCTACTGTTCCACCACAGGACGTCGGCCACCGACGTACCCATGAAGCGGTCCGTCGCGACGATCTGCCAGTCCATGTTCGGCTCGGTCCAAATAACCGCACCCGGCAGGACCGTCGATCCGTTCATGGGCATCAGGTAGACCTGGCCTGTGGAGGAGTTCCGCCAGAGGATGTCCGCCCTCCCATCCGCAGTGAAGTCGGCGACTCCGACGATCTTCCAGTTCGTATTGGGCTCGGTGTAGACAATCGATCCTGAAGCCGGATTGGTGCCATTGGGCTGCATCAGGAAGACCTGCCCCGTACTGCTGTTCCACCACAGGATTTCCGCCTTGCCATTCCCAAAGAAATCCCCGGTACCTACGATCTGCCAGGCAGTACTCGGCTCGGTCCAGATGATCCCCCCCGGCTGCACCACTCCCCCGCTCATGGGCATCAGGAACACCTGACCCGTCGTGCCATTGCGCCACAGCAGATCGCTCGTCCCATTGCCCAGGAAGTCGTTTCGGGGGTGAGTGGCGGCAACGGCCTGACTCTGCTGATGGGGTGTGTTGGCGGGCCTGGTCTGAACCGTCTGGCTCTGTGCCTGGGTCGTGATGGCGGGGGCGGTCGGGGCTGGAGCGTTGCTGGAGCCACCACCACGGCCACTGCAGGCCGTCATCAGCAGGGTGAAGGCCAAGGCTCCCAGACAAAGGGAACCGGAATACCAAGTTCTTTTAGGACTGTTCCCCATATTGCCTCCAGGGTGAAGGGTTGGAAATTTTCCGCAGAACCATCGGAAAAGACGATTTTTCGTGCGGCTTCAACCCAGTCAGCGCAAACTTGAAAGGAGATGCCTCGCTAATTTTTGGAATTTGGACCCGCCCCACCAGATCCCACGGGATCACGGCCAAGGTCGCCCCTCCCCCATCACCAACTCAAACCTCCCAGCCCTCATGGTGTTTCCCATGGAAACGCAACAAGGCGAGATCACCCAGCTCTTGGCCAAGTGGAAGGGCGGTGAGCCGGAGGCGTTCGAGCAGCTTGTGCCGCTGGTCTACCCGCATCTGCGGGAGGTCGCCGCGGCCTATATCCGCCGGGAGAGGGATCCCGGGGTGATGCAGGCGACCTCCCTGGTGCATGAACTGTACCTGCGCCTGCGGAACCAGAAGAGGGCCGACTGGGACGACCGCGTCCACTTCTACACCTTCTGCGCCAAGGTGATGCGGTTGATCCTCATCGATCATGCCCGCAGCCAGCAGGCACAGCGGCGCGGAGGAACGGCAGAGCATATTCCCCTCAGCGATGACCTGGCCTGGGTGGGCATCGGCAGCCCGGAATTGATCGAGCTGGACTTCGCGCTGGAGGCTCTGGCCCAGGTCGATCCAGAAAAAGTCCAGCTCATCGAATTGCGCTACTTCCTTGGCCACTCTGCGGAGGAGACGGCCGATCTGATGAACCTCTCCAAAGCCACGGTGGATCGCCACCTGAGCTTCGCCAGAGCTTGGCTGTACCGGAAGATGAATCCGGTTATGCGCCAGAATCCCTCAGAGGCCTGAGGCGCTCCGCTCCTGCTTTGCGCAATCCTGGTAGTGCGTCATCGAATCCACTGGGGGATCACCGTGTCTTCCGAGCACGAATCATCAGAGAGCAGCTCTTCAGGTTCCCTGCACCGATTGGAAACGGTCTACTACGAGGTTCTCGCGGCACCGGAAGAAGCCCGGGCTTCGATTCTGGAACACCAGTGCGAGGGCGATGCTGCCCTCATGGCCGAGGCGAGGTCGCTGCTGGAGGCTCACCGGGCTGAACAGGCCTTGACCATTCAGCTGACAGCTGAGGTGCCAACCGAGCCATCGACCTGCCAGGGCCGATGGCTCGGCCCCTACCAGCTGGACCGGTTGTTGGGACGCGGCGGCATGGGGGCTGTCTACCTGGCCCACCGGATCGACGGGCAGTTCCGCCAGCAGGTGGCGATCAAGGTGATTGATCTGCCCCTCACGACGGAACTGTTCCGCGAACGCTTCCGCCAGGAACGCCAGATCCTGGCCCAGCTCGTTCATCCCTACATCGCCCGCCTCCTGGACGGTGGCGTCTCTGAAGATGGTGGGCCGTACCTTGTGATGGAATACGTCGATGGCATACCCATCGAGCGTTTCTGCCGGGTCAATCGACTGCCGGTCCGGGATCGCCTGCTGCTCTTCACGAAGGTCTGTGCGGCCGTCCATTTCGCCCATCAGAACCTCGTCGTCCATCGGGATCTTAAGTCGGACAACATCCTGGTCCTGAACGATGGTACGCCGAAGTTGCTGGACTTCGGCACGGCCAAGTTGCTGGCCCCCGTGCCCGCCGCCAACACCGCCACTGAATTCACCCGGCTTGGCCTGCTGTCCTTCACGCCGAGCTATGCGAGCCCCGAGCAGGTGCTGGGGGAGACCGTCACGACAGCCTCGGATACCTACTCGCTCGGTGTGCTGCTCTACCTGCTGCTGGCCGGGGTTCCCCCCTACCAGCTAAAAGAAGGCACCACGGCTGAGATGTTGCGAGTGGTCTGCACCGAGATGCCGCCAAGGCCCAGCAGTGCCTCGATCTCCCCTGAGCGGCTCGATCCGGACCTGGATGCCATCGTCCTCAAGGCCATGCGCAAGGAACCCCAGGAGCGCTACCGGTCCACCGATGAACTCGCCACCGATATCCAGGCCTTCCTGGACGGGCGCCCCGTTCAGGCGCAGCGGGGGACCTTCCGCTACCGAGCGGCGAAGTACATCCGTCGCCACCGGCTGTCCTTCGGCGCCACAACCCTGGTGCTCACCAGCCTGGTGGTGGGCCTGGCTGGTGCGCTCTGGCAGTACCGGCGCGCCGAGGCCCGCTCAGACGACCTGCGGAAGCTGAGCAACAGCCTGCTGTCCGAGATCGACGAGGCGGTCAAGCAGCTGCCGGGTTCGACCCCGGTGCGACGACTCCTGGTGGAACGGGTGCTGGAGCACCTGGACCGCATGGCCAGGGATGCCTCCAGTGACCGGCTGACCCGGCTGGACCTGGTCGATGCCTATACGCGGCTGGGCAACCTGCAGGGCAACCCCTACGACCAGAACATCGGGGATCCTGCCGGGGCCATGGTCAGCCTCGACAAGGCCCTCCTCATCGCCAGGAAGCTCGATGCGGACACCCCTGGCAACCCGTCCCTGCTAGGACCCCTGGCCCTGGCGGACCGGTCCCGAAGCGAGATCCTCTTCGGATTGGGCCACACTCAGGAGTCCCTGGCATCCATGCGTGAGGCCGTCGACACCTTCAACTCCCTGCTCGTGCACACGAACCCGACGGCAGCCCAGATCGCGGAAGTTTCCTCCACCTATGGCTGCCTGGGTGACCAGCTAGGACAAAGCGGGGTCGCCAGCCTGGGGGATCCCGAAGGGGCCCTCCAGATGTACCGCAAGGGCCTCGAACTCTCCCAGCGGGCGCTCACAGTCGATCCCGGTTACACGCGCTCAAAGCGGGCCCTGGCCATCGATCATCTGAAGATCGGCAACATCCTGGTCGAGACGGACCCCCACCAGGCCATCGCTGAATACCATCAGTCGCTGGCCGCCTGGGACGCGCTTCCCTCTGTGGACAAGGAAGGTATCGCGACTCGGCGCGGCGTCGCGACCACCTACCGCAAGCTCGGTAGGGCCCTCACCGAGGCCCGGGACTATCCGGCTGCGCTTGCGGCCTTCAGGAAGGCCACTGACATCTATGAGTTCTACGCGGCGGCCGACGCCAAGGACGTGCGGGCCCAGTACGACCTCGTAGTGGAACTGTTCGATGAGGCGCTGACCTACCTCGACATGATGGACCCCGCCTTGAATGGGTCCCACAAGGATCTGCCGGAGCACGAAGCCAGGGCCATGGCGTTGACCGGGCGCTCCATTGTGATTCTGGAGCGCCTAGTGGCCGTTCACCCGGAGAACCAGGGCTGGGTCGCGGAGCTGGCCCACAAGAAGGTGGTCGCCGGCCGCCTGAAGCAGGCCCTGGCCCCCGGAGGTGACGGCGCCGACATGGCCGCAAAGAACCTTGCGTCCCTTTGCAGGAGTGCCTTGGCGGACGATGCCTCGATTCCGGACCTGGACAATGCCACAGCCGCCCTGCTCACCGTGCGCCCAGCCCACCTCCGTGACCCGAAACAGGCATTACAGTTTGCGGAGCGCCTGGTCGCCCAGACCCATCGCCGGAAGCCCACCTTCCTCCTCACGCTGGCCCAGGCCTATCGTGCGGCGGACCAGCTGGAGAAGGCCCAGGCCACGGCCAGGGAAGGATTGTCGCTGCTGCCGGCCCTCCGCTCCGGGGCCGTCAAATCACGCCTGCGGCGGCTGCTGGAACTCGAAGTGTCCTGACCAGCTTCTCACCCTGATCAGAGACGACCAAGCAATGTGAGCGCTATGGGCTCGGCCGTAACTTCCGGACGGATGCCCTGGGCCCTCGGCGGGGGCTGGAGCACCAATTGGCCATCTGGTCGAGGCCGTCATCGCCCGCTGATGTCAACGGCAAGAGCGCGGGCAGGCCCGTCAGGCCTGCCCGCGCTGCCTCGTACCTTGGTAACCAGCTTCGAGTGAAGACCCGGTCAGCCGCTAATGCTGCACGAGCACGATGGCGTTGGGTCCGTATCCAACGTAAACCGTGGCAGGATTCATGGGCGTGAGGGCCCCGCTAGCACCGATGAGGTATTGCGTGACGATGTTGGTGGCACCAGCTCCATTCCCGCTCGTCATGTAGAGGTACTTCCCCGAGGCATCTACCTGGACATTGGTGCCCGGGCTCGTCGCCCCCACGGAGGCGGGCGTCATGGCCGTAAGGGTCCCGTCCGCGCCGACGGTGAACTGGGAGATGGCAGCCGTAGTCGTGTATGCGTTCGCCACATAGGCGTACTTGCCAGAGGGGTCGACCGTGATCCAGGCCGCACTCTTATAGGTGCCGTCCACCGTGGTCTGGGCCAGCTGGGACAAGGCGCCGGTGGTGCCGTCGATGGTGTACTCGAGGATGCCCCCGTAGTAGTCGGTGACATAGGCGTACTTGCCCGAGGGGTGGACTGTGATCGCAAAGGTGGTGTGGCCGGCCGTATTGAAGGCGGGGACCGTGGCTGGTGTCATCGCCGAGAGGGCCCCGGTGGTCGGGTTGATGGAGTACTGGTCGACGAAACCCTCCCCATCGGACACATAGAGGAAGTTCCCCGAGGGATGGATCGCAATGAACTGGGGGAAGATCCCGCCCGGGGTCGTGGAGGTGGACGTGAGCGCCCCGGTCGCGCCGATGGTGAACTGGACCATGACGGACTTCGAATTGTTCGAGGTTGGCGCATAGGCCCACTTGCCCGAGGGATGCACAGCAATGTCGGTGAACAGGCCCCCCTCCGCAATGGCGGCCGGCGTCATGGGCGCGAGGGTTCCGTCCGTGCCGATGGTGTACTGGGAGATGCTGCCGTAGGAGGTACTCGTGGCGCCTCTCAAGTTGACCACATAGACGTGTTTTCCGGAGGGGTCCACCGCTAGGCTGTTGGGTGAGAGTTCACAGGGGACCGAGGCCGGCGTCAGAGCCGTGAGTGCACCCGTTGGGCCCATGGTCAGCTGGGAAACGGTATAGTCGTACTGGTTCACCACATAGGCATAAGTCCGGTTGACCGGGTGGGTTCCACTCCCCTGGAGGGTCCAGACGGTATTGGGTTCGGTGTAGATGACTCCGGAGGACTGGACCGTCAGCCCGTTCATCACTATCTGGAAGACCTGCCCCGTGCTGCTGTTCCGCCAGACGATGTCGTCCTTCCCGTCGCCGTTGAAGTCCCCGATCGCCATGATCTGCCAAGCCAGGTTCGCCTCAGTCCAGATCATGCCCCCGGTCTGGGGCACGCCGCCGGACATGGGCATTTCATACACCTGGCCGGTCGTACTGTTCCGCCAGAGCACGTCCGCGGTTCCATCACCATTGAAATCACCGCTGCCCACGATCTGCCAGTTCGTATTGGGCTCGGTGTAGACGATCGACCCGGAGGCCTGGTTGATCCCGTTCGGCTGCATCAGGAACACCTGCCCCGTGCTGCTGTTCCACCACAGGATGTCGGCCGTGGCCGTCCCCATGAACCGATCCGTCGCGACGATCTTCCAGTCCATGTTCGGCTCGGTCCAGATCACGGCGCCTGTCTGGGGCACCAGCCCGTTCATGGGCATCAGGTAGACCTGACCCGTGGAGACATTCCGCCAAAGGATGTCCGCCTTCCCATCCCCAGTGAAATCGGCCACACCAACGATCTGCCAGTTTGTATTGGGTTCGGTGTAGATCAGCCCCGAGGACTTGATGGTGCTGCCGTTCATCAGCATCAGGTAGACCTGGCCCGTGCTGTTGTTCCACCAGAGGATGTCGGCCTTGCCGTCCCCGTCGAAATCGCCCGTGCCCACGATCTGCCAGGCCTGGTTCGGCTCGGTCCAGAAGATCGACCCTGGCTGCACCACGCCCCCGCTCATGGGCATCATGAACACCTGGCCCGTGGTGCTGTTCCGCCACAGCAGGTCACTGGTCCCGTTGCCGTAGAAATCGGAACGGGGGTGAGTGGCGGCAATGGCCTGGCTCTGCTGATGAAGTGCGTTGGTGGGCCTCGTCTGAACCGTCTGGCTCTGGGGCTGGGTCGTGATGGCTGGGCCGGTCTGAACCGGGGCGGGGCTGGAGCTCCCGCCACCGCCGTTGCAGGCCGCCATCAGCAGGGTGAAGGCGACGGCTCCCAGGACTCGTGCTACGGAAGACCGGGTTCTACCAGGACCGTTTCCCATATTGCCTCCAGGGTTAAGGGATAGGAAATTTTCGCGCTATCGTCGGTGTTGACGATTTTCCGCGCGGTTACACTTTGGACTGCGCAGACTGTAATAGAATTGACTCACGGTTTTTTTGGATCCGGTTACGACACCTTTTGGACGACAGTCCTCTTCCGATAAGCGACCCATCTACCCGCAACGCCTACGGGGACCCTCATGGCAACGGAACCGGGCGAGATCACGCGGCTCCTGGCCAAATGGAAGGACGGCGAACCGGAGGCCTTCGAGCAACTCGTGCCCCTGGTCTATTCCCATCTGAGGGAGGTTGCTGCGACCTACATCAGGCGGGAGAAGGGTCCCGGGACAATGCAGGCCACCTCTCTGGTCCATGAGCTCTACCTGCGGCTGCGGAACCAGAAGAAGGCCGATTGGGAGGATCGGGTCCATTTCTACACGTTCTGCGCAAAGGTGATGCGGATGATCCTGATCGATCATGCCCGCGGCCACCAGGCGCAGAAGCATGGGGGCCTGGCCCAGCACATCCCGCTCAGCGAAGACCTGACCTGGGTGGAGATCGGAAGTCCCGAGCTGATCGAGCTCGACAGCGCGCTGGAAGCCCTGAATCAGATCGATCCGACCAAGGTCCAGCTCATCGAGCTGCGCTATTTCCTCGGCCACACCGCCGAGGAAACCGCCGATCTGATGAACCTCTCCAAGGCGACAGTGGATCGCCACCTCAACTATGCGAAGGCCTGGCTCTTCCGGAGGATGAATCCAGAATTGCGCAAGCTCCCGTCGAAAGCTTGAGTCACTTTCCGTTCATTCTTCGCAATCTTGTCATGACAGCCTGAAACGCCCAGGAGTACGGCCGTGTCAGACAACCACACATCTTCAGAAGGTGAATCGCCGGGTTTCCTAGAGCGGACGGAATTCATCTTTGATCAAGTACTCGCCGCTTCTGAGGCTGACCGCGCCTCGGTGCTGGAGAGCCACTGTCACGGTGACCCGACGCTCATGGCCGAGGTGCTCTCCCTGCTCGAGGCCTTCCAGTCCGAGAAGGAATTCGCGTCGCGCTGGTCGGCCGGGGTGCAAGCGGAAGAGAATTCGGAATCCCGGGCACGATGGGTCGGCCCCTACCAGCTGGACCGGCTGCTGGGACGTGGCGGCATGGGGGCCGTCTACCTGGCCCAGCGGATCGACGGACAGTTCCAGCAGCAGGTGGCGATCAAACTGATCGACCTGCCCCTGGCCACCGACTACTTCCGCGAGCGGTTTCGCCAGGAACGGCAGATCCTGGCGGGGCTCGTTCACCCTTTCATTGCCCGCCTGCTGGATGGCGGCGTCACCGAGCAGGGCGATCTGTACCTTGCCATGGAGTATGTCGATGGCGTCTCCATTGATCGTCACTGCAAGGACAATCAGCTCCCCATGCGGGATCGGCTGCTGCTGTTCACGAGGGTTTGTTCCGCCGTGCACTTTGCGCATCAGAATCTGGTCGTGCATCGAGATCTCAAACCGGACAACATCCTGGTGCTGAACGATGGCACGCCCAAGTTGCTGGATTTCGGCACGGCCAAGCTGCTGGCCCCCATGCACGCATCACGCATCACCAGTGATCTCACTCAGCTGGGTTTGCAATCCTTCACGCCGAACTATGCGAGCCCCGAACAGGTGCTGGGGGAAGCCATCACGACCGCCTCAGATACCTACTCGCTCGGGGTTCTGCTCTATCTGCTGCTGGCGGAAGTTCCTCCCTATTTGTTGAAGGAAGGCACCACGGCTGAGATGCTCCGCCTCATCTGCAGCGAGCCACCGTGCAAGCCAAGCATCGTGTCGATCGCCCCGGAACGACTCGACGCCGATCTGGACGCCATTGTGCTCAAGGCCATGCGCAAGGATCCTCAGGAGCGCTACAACTCGGCGGACGAATTCGCTTCAGATATCCGGGCCTACCTGGACGGACGCCCGGTCCTGGCCAGGCGCGGCACCCTGCGCTATCGCGCTTCCAAGTTCGTGCGGCGGAACAGGCTCGCCCTGGGCGCCCTCACCCTGGTGTTCGCAAGCCTCGTCGCAGGCCTTGCCGGCGTGCTCTGGCAGTTTCGGAAGGCAACGATGGAACGGCGGCGGGCCGAATCGCGGTCGGAGGACATGCGGCAACTGAGCCAGAGTTTGTTATCGGAGATCGACGAGGCCGTCAAGCAGCTCCCGGGATCGACCCCCGTCAGGAGGCTCCTGGTGGAACGCGTCCTGCAGCGCCTGGACCACATGGCGAAGGATGTGGCCGGCGACCGGTTGACCCAGCTCGATCTGGTGGACGCCTACACGCACCTGGGCAACCTGCAAGGCAATCCCTATGACCAGAACATCGGTGACGAGCAGGGGGCCCTCGCGAGCCTCACCAAGGCCGTCACCCTCGCCAAGGCACTCCAGGCCTCCTCCCCGGAAAGCCCGGAGGTCCTCGCTCCGCTCGCCCTGGCGGAACGGTCCCGCAGTGAGGTTCTCTTTTATGCTGGCCGGGCCCAGGAATCCATCGTGTCCATGCGCGAAGTGACTGCCATCTTCGACACGCTCCTGGCCCACACGAAGCCGTCCGCAGCCCAGATTGCAGAGGCCTCGTCCACCTACGGCAGCCTGGCCGACCAGCTCGGGCAGAACGGCGTGCCCAGCCTCGGTGACACCGAAGCCGCCCTCCAGGCCTACCGTAAGGCGCTTGAACTCTCCTTCCGCGCGCTCCAGGTTGATCCCGGCTACACCCGTTCGCAACGGGCGGTGGCCGTCGGTCACCTGAAAATCGGCAGCATCCTGGTCGAAACCCAGCCGGAGCAGGCCATCGACGAGTACCAGCTGTCCCTGGCCGCCTGGGATGTGCTTCCGACCACCGAGAAGGCCGATGACACCACGCAGCGAATGGTGGCCTCCATCAACCGGAAATTGGCCATGGCACTGACCGAGGCCCGGCTGTACGGGCCCGCCTTCGCGGCGTTCAAGCAGGCCCGGGGCCCCTTCGAGCTTCTCGCGACAGCAGACGCCAAGGACACGCGCGCCCAGCACGATCTCGCGGTCGAACTCTCTGCTGAAGCGCTCACCTACCTGGACCTGCTGGACCCACTGTTGAATCCACTTCGCGAGCAGGACAAAGATTACACCCAGCATGCGATCGAATTGCTGGAACGCTCAATCGCGATTCAGCAGCGCCTCGTCTTGCTCAGTCCAGGCAACCAGGGCTGGTCTGTCCCCCTGGCCAACAACAAGGTGCTTGCCGGCACACTCAAGCAGCGCCTGCACGGGCCCAAGGATGGTACGGAGCAGGCCGCCTCCGGCCTGGAAGTCTTGCGCGCCAGCGCCATAACTGGCGATGCCTCCATTCAGACCCTGGAATTCGCCGCCTCCGCCTTCTGGACGGTCCTGCCGATCCGCCTCCGGAATCCCGAGTTGGCCGTCCAGTTCGCTGAGCGGCTGGTGAGACTTACTCACCACCACAAACCGCTCTTCCTGTTGTCCCTGGCGCAGGCTTGCCACGCGGCGGGCCAGTTGGACAAGGCCCGTGCCACCGCCAGGGAAGGGTTGGCCCTGCTGCCCCCCCTGCGGCTTGGAGCCAACCGGACCCGACTGCGGGCCCTGCTTGAGGCTGAGTTGGAAGGGGGCCACCGATCCTAGTGTGCTGGCCCTGAAATACATGGATCAAGGGGTGGATGGGCCAGCACACTTCCATAGGGGCATGGCCCCTCTGGCGATCCGGTGCGCAGGCGCGCCAGATCTGTCACCCCTTTGGGGGCACTGCCATGCCCCCAAATCCCTGCCAAGTGTGGTGTCCCAGCACTTCGGATGATCCAGGTTCTCGCGGAACACCACACTAGCGGAAGCGAGCCGCTGATCCGGGTTGCATCATCCGGCCCCTTTCGGCACACTTGGCAGATCATGATTCCTGTCGCGACCCTCAACCCGCCGCCTAGCCAGCCCACCTCCGGTGCGCCGGCAGGAGGGGTTTGAGCCAGTCACCTTCACGGTCTGCTCACCTCCACCCCTGGGTCGCACATCGACCCGGGGGTTTTTCTTTCAGCAGGTTCCCATGAGCCGCACCTCCAAATCTGCAGCCGACCAGAGAGCCCTGCCCGCAGGCCGGGAAGGGCTCCCCCTGGCGCGGCGCATCGTCGTGAAATTAGGCACCCAGGTCGTTCTGGATGCCGATGGGAGGCCCGCGCTCAGCCGCCTCTACGGCCTCATGGAGACCGTGGCCGAGCTGCGCCGGCGGGGCGGCCAGCCCGTGCTGGTGTCCTCCGGCGCCAACGGACTCGGGGCCCGCCAGCTGGGCATCACCAAGCCCGAGGGCCTGCCGCAGAAGCAGGCCTGCGCGGCGGTGGGCCAGGGCCAGCTCATGTCCATCTACCAGGAGGGCTTCGCCCGCATGGGCCTCTGCGCAGCGCAGGTGCTGCTCACGGAGGACGACTTCTCGGATCCCGTCCGCCACGCCAACCTCCGGCACACGCTGGACACGCTGCTGGAACTGGGCGCGATCCCCGTGCTCAACGAGAACGACACGGTCTCCACGCTGGAGCTGGAGCGCACCTTCTCCGGAAACACACCGGTCTTCAGCGACAACGACCACCTGTCCGCCCTCGTCGCCACCCATCTGGAGGCGGACCTGCTGGTGCTCCTCTCGGACGTGACCGCCCTGCATGACCGCAACCCCGGGCTCCACCCGGATGCGACGCCCTTGACCGAGGTCCCCTTCGGAGCCAAGCTCCAGGCCGACCTGAAGGGCACCTCGCGCCGCGGCCGGGGCGGCATGGTCAGCAAGGTGGAGGCCGCCCGGGTGGCCGCGCGGGCGGGCGTGCCCGTGGTGCTGGCCTCGGGCCAGGCCTTCAGGGTGCTGGACCAGATCCTCGCCGGCGATCCCGTCGGGACTCTCTTCCTCGCTGCTCCCAAGGGGGGTCGGCCATGACCTCGGAATCCAGCCATTCCGCCCACATCCAGGGTCTGGCCCAGGCCGCCCGGGAGGCCTCGCGCCGGCTGGCGACCACCTCTTCCGAGCAGCGTACGACGGTTCTCCACCGGTTGGCCGACCAGCTGGAACGCCGCGCCGCCACCCTTCTCGCGGCCAATGCGGAAGACGTGCTCGCGGCCGCGGACGCCATCGATGCCTCGAGCATCCAACGGCTCAAGCTCGACGCGGCCAAGCTGGCCGCCATGATCCAGGGCGTCCGCTCCGTCGCCGCCCTGCCGGACCCCCTGCACCGCGTGCAGCTACGCAGGGAGCTGGATGCGGGCCTGGAACTCACCCGGGTCGCCTGCCCCCTGGGCGTGCTCTGCGTCATCTTTGAATCTAGGCCGGATGCGCTGATCCAGATCAGCGCTCTGGCCCTCAAGAGCGGCAACGCGGTGCTGCTCAAAGGCGGCAGCGAGGCCAGCCGCTCCAATGCGGTGCTCCTGGATGCCGTCCAGGACTCACTTCGAGAGGGGGGACTCCCCGAAGCCGCCGTTCAGGGCCTGCCGGACCGGGCGGCGGTCGCCGCCCTGCTCCAGCGCCCCGACCTGGTGGACCTGGTGATCCCGCGGGGCTCCAACGCTCTGGTGCAGAGCATCCAGGCCGCCACGCGGATACCCGTGCTGGGCCACGCGGAAGGCATCTGCCACATGGTCCTCGACCAAGCCGCGGACACCGCCATGGCCGTGGCCTTGGTGAGGGACGCAAAACTCCAGTA
Source organism: uncultured Holophagaceae bacterium (assembly GCA_903927605.1). Next base: position 529 of record CAIYNT010000176.1, on the reverse strand, counting down.
CCCCTCGGCCTGCAACGCGGTGGAGACGGTCCTGATCCACCGAGAGGCCGTCGATCGCCTACTTCCGGCCCTGGTGGACGACCTCTGTCCCCGCGGCGTGGAACTGCGCGGCTGCCCCGCCTGCCTGGGTCTGGTCCCTGATCTACAGGCCGCCACGGAGGCCGACTGGGACACGGAATACGGCGCGCCCATCCTGGCCCTGAAGGTGGTGGCCGACCTCGACGAGGCCCTGGCCCACATTCGCGCGCACGGCAGCGGGCATACGGAAGCCATCGTCACCGACAATCCCGAGGCCGCCGCCCGGTTCCTGGCGGAAGTGGATGCGGCGAGCGTCTTCCACAACGCCTCGACCCGCTTCGCCGACGGCTTCCGGTACGGGTTCGGCGCAGAGGTCGGCATCAGCACCGGACGCATCCACGCGCGAGGACCCGTGGGGCTCGAAGGCCTGCTCAGCTACCGGTACCTGCTGCGCGGATCCGGCCAGCGGGTAGAGGACTATTCAGGCCCATCAGCCCGGCCCTTCACCCAT
>CAIYNT010000175.1 GCA_903927605.1 uncultured Holophagaceae bacterium | reverse complement strand
CGCTTGCGCTTGGCGCTGGGCTTCTCGTAGTGCTGGCGCTTCTTCAGCTCGCTGAGGATGCCGGACTTCTCGCACTTCCGCTTGAAGCGGCGAAGGGCGAACTCGAAGGTTTCGTCTTCTTTGACCTTGACCAAAGGCATGTGGATGCACCTCCTTTCCCGTGGATTTGGTCCGAGGCTGCGGGGCAGGGCCGGACCGAAAGAGAAGTCTACCGCAGCATCGGGAAGATGGCGAGGTGGAATCCCTCCCGTTACTCTGGAGGTTCCCCCTTGCTGGAGCTTCATGTCCCGCCCCCTGCTGCTGATCGTGGACGGTGAGTCCATCCGGACTCCCGGGCTCGATGCGGCTCTGGAAGCAGATGGCTGGGTGGTCCGCTGGCTCCGATCCGGCGAGACCGAATCCGCCCTGGATAGGGCGATGCTCCCGGATCTGCTGCTGCTCGATCCCACCGTGGCTGGCGGGGCGGGTTACGCGGTGGCCCGGGCACTCCGGGAACGGAAACCCCAGCTCCCGGTGCTGGCGCTGTCTGACGGCCCCTTCCCACATCCGGAGGCGGCGGGAGCCGCGGTGGACATCCAGGTCCACCTGGACCGCGCCCAGGGGGCGGAGAACCTTGCGGCCTGGCTCCATCGTTTCCACCCGGGAGACCCCAAACTTACGAGCGCTGAGATCTTCGGCGATCTGCTGGAGGAACTCGAGCGGCCCCCGGCGGTTCCAACCCCCATACTTGGGTCCACCGGGCCCCAGGGGGCAGTGGTCACCCCGGCCTCCAGGGACCTGCTGAGCACAGCCGAGATCTTCGGCCCAGTGCTTGAGGAGGTAGAAGCCCTTCCGGCCCCGGCTCCAGGGCTGGGGAAGGTCGCCTCTCCTCGTGTGGCCCCGGTCCAACTGGCGGGGGCGGCACCGCTGAGCGCTGAGCCCTTGGGACCCTCCGATTTCACGCTCAGTGGCATCTCGGGTGTGAACGATCCCTTCGACTGGGCGGCGGCCATCGTCCAGCCGGAGCCTGAAGGCCCACCCCTTTCATCCACACGGCCCACGGCCCTTGCCAACCCCGAGGCCATCGAGGAGTACGGGAACTACTTCCTGCTGGAGAAGATCGCAGTAGGCGGAATGGCGGAACTGTTCAAGGCCCAGCAACGGGGTGTGCAGGGCTTCCAGAAGATCGTGGCCATCAAGCGCATCCTGCCGCACTTCAGTGACAACGACGACTTCGTCACCATGTTCATCGATGAAGCCAAGCTGGCGGCCCAGCTGACCCATCCGAACATCGTGCAGATCTTCGATCTCGGGAAATCCGGCAGCTCCTACTACATCGCCATGGAGTACGTGAATGGCCGCGATCTCCGCACTCTGCTGAAAAAGGTGCGGGAATACGGCACACCTTTCCCGGAGCAGGTGGCGGCTTTCGTGGTGATGAAAGTGGCCGCGGCGCTCGACTACGCCCACCGCAAGCGGGGCTTCGATGACCGGGAGCTCAAGCTCGTTCACCGGGACATCAGCCCCCAGAACGTGATCCTTTCCGTCGAAGGCGCGGTGAAGCTGGTGGACTTCGGCATCGCCAAGGCCGCCAGCAAGGCCAGTACCACCATGGCCGGGGCGCTGAAGGGCAAGCTGCTCTACATGAGCCCTGAGCAGGCCACGGGGCAGCCTCTGGACAACCGCTCGGACCTTTATTCACTGGGTCTCGTCCTGTTCGAGCTGCTCACGGGTGAGCGCTGCTTCCAGTCCGATTCCGAACTGGGTGTGCTGGAGAAGGTCCGGCTGGGCCGCATCTCCGATCTGGCGACCCTGAACCCGAAGGTCTCCCGCGAGATGGTTGCCATCGTGAACAAGGCCCTGCAGAAGAGCGTGGATCATCGCTATCCTTCGGCACGGTTCATGGAGCGGGATCTGCGGGAGTACCTCCAGCGTCAGGGGACTCCCATCACCGAGCATGATGTGGCCGAGTACATGAACACCCTGCTCAGGGGCTCCAGGGAGAGCCTGGAGACCCTGGTCACCGCTCGGTTCCCGATTCCCGTCAGCCTCACCAGTGGCACCCACCGGGCGCTCGGTGACTTCTCGGGGGCCACCACGGCCATATATCAGGGATCCATCTCGCAGTCAGAAACACCTGTAGAATCCCTCCCGGCCCAGGTCCCAGCGGTAGTCAAGCCTGCTCGCCCCGGCTGGCTGCTTCCCGTGATCCTGGTCCTGGCTGTGATCCTGATCATCATGCTGATCGTGGCCGGTGGGTCCTGAAGCGGTATAAACTCGACTTTCCCACCCTGATATCCCACCCCCGGAGTCCCCCATGGATTTAAGCCAGGACCAGAGATCCTTCTACGAAACGACTCGGGAGCGATGCCGTTCCGAGGTGTCGCAGATCAACAACACCATCGCTTCCGAAGTCCAGCGGGTGAAGGATCTGCTCACCAGCTTGAGCAACCGCAAGACCGCGGTGCTGCAGATGTACGGCGCCGCCTGCGAAGTGCTGGGTGAGCCGAACGACCTTGCCGAAGAGGCCATCGAGATTGAATTCTAGCTTTCGGCTCTCAGCTGTCAGCTATCAGCTATCAGTAAAAGCCAATCCCGCCCATAGCCAATAGCTGACAGCCTATTCCGCCCGCATCAGCGGCGCGGCGCACTTCTGGCAGTTGGTCTGATGGGGGGGGTTCTTCTTCCCGCAGTGGCTGCAGATCTGGGTCCGAGTCTGCCTCCGCCGCCAGCTGCGCAGGTAGAGGATGCCTAGGAGCACAACCAGCAACACGCCTTTCTGCCAGGGCAGGAGAAAGAGGCCCATGGGGCTGTCTGCCTTGGGTTTGGCTGGCTGTTCTTCGAGGCTGAGGGTGGGCTGGCTCATTCGACAGAATCTTTCTCGGTGGCGGGCGGTTCTGGAGCAGCGACCAGGGCTTGACCTCCGAACAGGCCATCCTCGGGCAGGGGCGGTTCCAGGGCGGCCAGGGCCTCGGCCTCCAGGCGGCCCTCACCAAAGTCTTCGAGCCTGGGCAGGTCGTGCAGGCTCTTCAGCCCGAAGTGCAACAGAAAGGCCTGGGTGGTGGCGTAGGTCATGGGCCGACCCACGACCGGCTTGCGGCCCGCGGGGGTGATGAGCTGGCGTTCCATGAGGCTCTTGACCTGGTTGGCGCTGCTGGTGACGCCGCGGATGGCATTCAGCTCGGTGATGGTGACGGGCTGGCGGTAGGCGATGATGGCCAGCGCCTCGATTTGTGCCGGGGTCAGCTTGCCGCTGCGCGTGGTGGTCACCAGGCGCGAGACCATCTCCTTGTAGACGGGACTGGTGGCCATGCGCCAACCGCCGCCCACCTCCAGCAGGCGCAGACCCGAGGCTCCCTGAAGCCGTTCCTGCAGCTTCTCGATGCCCTGCTGCAGCGCGCCATCACCCAGTCCCGTCAGCTCGCGGAGTCGTGCCAGGTCGAGCACTTCCCCTGCGGCCGTGAGCAGTGCCTCCAGGGCGCCCGGGAGGTCGCCACCCTCGTCCCAGAGAGGATCCTGATGGAAGAGGTCGATGTCGTTCACCGGTAGGCCCCTAACCGCTGTCCCATTTTCACGTCACCTTCCGTGCGTGCCGCCGACCAGTCGATTGCCTTCGGCCCGCCGATTAGCAGCACCACGGTCGAACCGAACTCGAAGGTGCCGAGATCCTCGCCAGCGGCACAAGGTAACAACTCCACGGCGAAGCCCCCGTCTCTCGGCAGCGTCCGCCCGCCCAGCCAGCGGTCAGCGATCACCACACCGCCCACATGGGTCGCGCCCACCAGCACTGCAGCCAGCTCCAGCCCTTCGCAGGGGCCGGTACCCAGGGCGGTCCAGCTGGCCCGGCGGTTCCGTTCGTAGAGGCGCGGGACGTGGCTGGTGCTCGCCTCGTTCACCGGCCACAGCTCACCCTCGACGCGGCTCACGGCGCTGACCTGGCCCTGCAGCGGCACGTGGATGCGGTGGTAGTCCCTGGGTGAGAGGTAGAGGGTGAGGAAGTGCCCGCCCTCGAAGCGTCCTGCGGCGGGATCGTGCTTGAGGAGTTCGGAGATGTGGTAGGGCAGCCCCTTGGCCTGGATGGCAATGCCGGACTCAATACGGCCACCGGCGATGATGCGCCCGTCCACCGGGCTGTTCACGAAGCCGGGAACTGCCGCTTCCTGGGGCCGGAGGCCGGGCTTCAGGCGCCGGGTGAAGAGGGCCTGGAGGCTGGGGTAGTCCCCAAGGGGAAGCTCCGCCTCAGCCAGGTTGATGCCGTAGTGGCCCGCAAAGCGGCCCAGCAAGGGCCCGCGCCAGGAATGAGGCATGGTTCGAGTGGCGGCCCAGCCCACGATCTGGGATCCCAGCTGCTTCGGGTAGAGTCCGAGGATCCTCAGCGAGAGGGGGCCCGGCGTCCAGAGCAGCACGTAGGCCACCCAGAGCAGGGCGAACACAAGCGCGAGGCGCGCAGGTTGGGGCCAGGACACAGGCATCCCATCAGGATAACCGGCCCTCCGAGCGCCGGGGTTCGCGCACAATCAGGAGATGGGTTCCCACGCCGCCAGCCTGATCGCTCTGTCCCTCGCGTGGATTGCCTACGGGGCGCTGCACTCGGTGCTGGCTGCCCAGGGCGCCAAGCGCTGGGTGGCTGCGCACCTGCCCCGTCTGATGCCCGCCTACCGGCTCTTGTACAACCTGTTCGCCGGTGTGGCGCTCCTCCCGATCCTGTGGCTGTTGTGGCGCGATCCCAGCCCCTGGCTCTGGCGCTGGCATGGGGCCATGGCCTGGGTGCTGAACGGTCTCGCCCTGCTCGCGACGGGTCTCCTGCTGGCGGGGCCAGGGCTCTATGACCTGTCGGAGTTTCTGGGGTTCCGGCAGCTCCGCGAGCGCCGGTCCGCGCCCGAGGACCAGGAACCCTTCCGGATCGCCCCGCTTCATCGCTATGTGCGCCATCCCTGGTACGCTCTGTCGCTGGTGATCCTCTGGACCCGGGACATGAACGCCGCGATGCTCGTGTCGGCCCTGTGGATCACGGCCTATTTCATCCTCGGCTCGCGGCTGGAAGAACGGAAGCTCCTCATCCGGTTTGGGGACGCATACCGGGACTACATGACGCGGGTGCCGGGTCTGCTGCCCCGGCCTTGGAAGATCCTGAGCCGGGAGGACGTCCGCAAGCTCGGAGGTGGATGAGGCGCTGATCGCAGCGGGCTTCTGAACCGCTTGCGGACATGTCATCGTGGAGGGCATGAACATCCTGCACCTGCTCACCGTCATGGCCGCCGCCTTTGTCGCCGGGGCGATCAACTCCATCGCGGGTGGCGGGACCCTGGTGTCCTTTCCCGCGCTGCTGGGCATCGGCCTCACAGGTCAGCAGGCCAACGTCACCAGCACCCTCGCCCTCTGGCCTGGATCCATCGGCGGGTTCTGGGGCCACCGGGAGGATCTCGCAGGCATCAAGGAGTTCGCGAAGCGGCTGATGCCCCCCTCGCTGCTGGGGGGCGCCCTGGGTGCCTGGCTCATGCTGGTCACGCCGCAGAGTGTCTTCGACATGCTGGTTCCCTGGCTGATCCTGACGGCCACAGTCCTTCTGGCGGCCAACGATCCCGTCGGCAAGCTGCTGAAGAAGATCCACGGCCATGAGCGGACGGCGGGCTGGTGGGTCGCCGCCATCTGCTTCCAGTTCATCGTGGGCATCTACGGTGGCTACTTCGGCGCGGGCATCGGCATCCTCATGCTGGCGGCCCTGAGCCTGCTGGGCCTCACAGACATCCACCAGATGAACGGCCTGAAAAACCTGCTGGCGCTTTGCATCAACGGCATCGCCATCTTCGCCTTCATGGCGATGGAGTTCCTGCGGCATCCTGGCAACGTGAAGTGGCTGTACATGCTGCCGATGGCTGTCGCCGCGGGTCTGGGTGGCCTCTTCGGTTCCCACATGGCTCATCGCGTGGGCCGCAAAACCGTGCGCTATGGCGTGATCAGCATCGGGTTCATCCTGGCGATCTGGTACTTCTACAAGACCTACGCCGTCTGAGCACCACCCTTCTTCCCATCCAACCGAGGTGTTATGTCTGAGACTGCCATCACCTTCGATGATGTCCTGCTGATCCCCGCCTACAATCACCATGAATCGCGCCGGGTCGTCGACGTCGGCATGACCGACAAGACCGGCAAGCTCACGCTGGGGCTGCCCATCCTGACGTCCAACATGGATACCGTCACCGAGGATGCCATGGCCAACTTCGTCGGCGAGCGCGGCGGCATCGGCGTGCTCCACCGGTTCGTCTCCGTCGAGGAGAACGTCGCCATGTTCAAGCGCTGCCGCTTCCCCGCCTTCGTGTCCGTGGGCACGGCGGAGGCCGAACTGGAGCGCATCGAGGCCCTCCGGGATGCCGGCGCCCAGTACTTCTGCGTAGATGTGGCCCATGGCCATGCCAAGTACGTGGGCAAGATGATCAAGCGCATGCGCCAGATGCTCCTCAACGAGTGCATCATGGCGGGCAATGTGGCCACCTACGCTGGAGCCGACTACCTGGCTTCCGTCCACGCGGATATCGTGAAGGTGGGCATCGGGCCGGGCAGTGTCTGCACCACCCGCATCAAGACCGGCTTCGGCGTGCCCCAGCTCAGCGCCATCCAGGAATGCGCCCGCGCCGACCGGTCCATCGTGGCCGATGGCGGCATCCGCACCCCGGGCGATATCGTGAAGGCCCTGGCCTTCGGTGCCGATTTCGTGATGATTGGCGGCATGCTCGCGGGCACGCGGCCCACGCCCGGTGAGCCGATTAGGGATGAAAAGGGTGGTTCCAGCTACAAGGTCTACCGGGGCATGGCGAGCAAGGAAGTGGCCGACGACCACCTGGGCGGGCTCACGGGTTGGAAGACCGCTGAGGGCGTGGCCACCCGAGTTCCCTATCGGGAGGACGAGGAGGAGATCCTCGCGGACATCGTCGGCGGCCTGCGTTCCGGGCTCACCTACGCGGGCGCGAACACGATCCGCGAACTCCAGCGCAAGCTCAACTTTGTGATGGTGTCCCCGGCCGGAAGGATCGAGAGCCTGCCGCACAAGACCCTCAAGTAGAGCGGGTCTGTTCTTCCCCCGCCCGCGCCAACCGGGCTTGCAGGCGTTCATAGACGGCGGGTTCTTCGGCGGTGGGGCTGAAGCCGCCCTGCCTGAGGGCCTGGAGGATGGCCGAGAAGCTGCTGCCGAAGCGTTCGCAGACATCGCAGCCATGAAGATGGGCTTCCACCTGGGCCCTGCGCTCCCCTTCGAGCTCGCCGTCCAGGTAGTCCGACAGCTCCGCCAGAACTTCGCCACAGCGCATTCCACCTGCTTCCCGTTCAACGGTCATGGCGCTCTCCCCGAAAATTTGAAACGAACCGCAGGCGCGCCCGGTGGAGGCGGCTCTTAAGGGCGGGCAGGCCGACCCCCAGAAGACAGGCGCAGGCCTCGTTGGAAAGCCCTTCGACTTCCCGGAGCAGCAGGAGTTCCCGGTCCTCCACCGCCATCCGGACCAGGGCCCGGCGCACTTCGTCCTGGGCCACGAGTGCCTCCAAGGGATCCGGATCGGCGCCCCAGCCCGCGGCCTCTCCAAGTTCCGCCAGGGATTCCATGCGCTCGGGTTCGCCGGCACGAACCCGGTGTTGCCGGTAGACCGCGTGCCGGGTGATGGAAAGCAGCCAGCCGAGGGCAGTGCCATCGCCCCGGAAAGAAGCTGCGCTCCGCCAGGCCGAGAGGAAGGCCTCCTGCAGGGCATCCTCAGCAGCGGCAACGTCGCGGGTGAGCGAGCGGGCAAAGCGCCAGACGGCCTCGCGATGGCGAATCACGAAGGCCTCGAAGGCTTGCGAGTCGCCGGAGGCCGTCTGGATCAGGAGGTCTGGATCCGCGATCAACGAGCCTTCACGGGACAGGTGCTGAGACCGAAGACGGTGTAGAGCGGGCAGGAACCCAGCAGGCCAGTGGCAAGGGGCACCAGCCCCAGGTAGCCCCAGGCAGTTTTCGGTCCCACAAAGGCCAGGGCTAGCACTCCAAGGCCCACGAGCACGCGGATGACGCGTTCCACGGGGTGTTCGTTGGTGGGAAGCAGGTTCGCCATGGGGGCTCCAGAATGAGGGGCGGCACCTGCCGCCTCCATCAGGAAGAGTCGGGTCAGAGCGGAAAGGATTCAAACGTTTTGATGAGCCAGCCATTTTCCGCAAGCCATGGGCAAGGACCGGCCGAGGGTGCATCCTATTGGAAGGCTTTGGCGGGTGCAGGACCAGACCTGTGCCGTGCCGAGTATGAGCTTGAACCATTTCCCTACCTCCATTTGACACCAGGGAATCCGAACCCGGAGCATTCATGGATACGCGCAACAAAGGCTTCAACACCAAGCTCGTTCATGCGGGGATCAAAGACGACGCCCATGGCAGTGTGGTGACGCCCATCTACCAGACCTCCACCTTTGCCTTCCGCGATGCCCAGCAGGGTGCAAACCGTTTTGCGGGTAAAGAGGGCGGCTACATCTACACGCGCATCGGCAATCCGACCACGGATGCCTTGGAGGAGAATGTCGCCCAGCTCGAGAACGGCTTCGGCGCCACCGCCATGGCCAGCGGCATGGGCGCCATCAGCACGGTGTATCTCGCCCTGCTCAGCTCCGGCGACCACATGGTGAGCACGGACTCGGTGTACGGTCCCAGCCGGGGGCTCATGGAGAAGCACATGAGCCGCTTTGGGGTCGAGTCCACTTACGTGGATACGTCAGACCTGGATAATCTCAGCCGGGCCATCCGGGTGAACACCAAGCTCGTCTATGTGGAATCGCCCTCGAACCCCGCCATGGCCGTCACTGACATCGCTGCAGCGGCAGAGATCGCCCACGCCGCCGGGGCCCTCCTGGTCGTCGACAACACTTTCGCCAGCCCCCACCTCCAGAAGCCCCTGGACCTGGGCGCGGACGTGGTCCTGCACTCGGTCACGAAGTTCATCAACGGCCATGCCGATGTCGTCGGTGGCATCGTGGTGGCCAAGACGGAAGCCCTGCACAAGCAGATCCGCGCCATGCTGATCATCCTCGGGGCGAACATGGATCCCCACCAGTCCTACATGGTGAGCCGTGGCCTCAAGACGCTGGCTTTGCGCGTGGAGCGGGCCGAAGAGAACGCCAGAAAAGTCGCCCCTTGGCTGGAAGCCCATCCCCAAGTGGCCTGGGTCCGCTACATCGGTCTGCCCAGCCATCCCCAGCATGAACTTGCGAAGCGGCAGATGACGGGCTTCGGCTCCATGATCTCCTTCGAGCTCAAAGGCGGCCTGGAGGCGGGACGCATCGTGATGGACAACGTGCACCTCGCGGGCCTGGCTGTGTCCCTGGGGGGTGTGGAGACCCTCATCAGCCACCCGGCCTCCATGACCCATGCCAGCATGGCCCGGGAGGACCGTCTCGCTGCCGGCATCTCCGATGGTCTGGTCCGGATCTCGGTGGGCATCGAGGATCTGGCCGACATCCTCGCGGATCTCGAGCAGGCCCTAGCTAAGGTCGGGCGCGCCGTCACCAGCCCCAGGTCGTGAGGAACCAGGATGACAGCCACCGAACGATTTGATAAGGCAGCCACCACCTGGGATCTCGAGGATCGGCGGGTGGTGTTGGCCCAGGCCGTGGTGGACTCCATCTCGGCCAGAGTGCCTTTGACGCGGGAGCTGTCCACCCTCGATTTCGGCTGCGGTACCGGTCTGGTGACCCTGGCCCTGGCCCCCAAGGTCGGCGCCATCACTGGCGCGGACACCTCGCCTGGTATGTTGAAGACGCTGGCTGAGAAGGCCGAAGGCATGGGGATCCCGGTCCGTATGCTGCCCCTGGACCCCACGGGAACCGGGGATCTGGGCGGTCCCTACCAGCTCATTGTCAGCAGCATGACCCTGCACCACATCCCTGATGTGCCGACCCTGTTCCGTCGGTTCGCTCAGCACTTGCAACCGGGCGGCCGCATCGCTCTCGCCGACCTGGACCAGGAGGACGGCAGCTTCCACGAGGACATGACGGGGGTCCACCATCATGGATTCTCGCGGGACCTGATCCACACTTGGCTGGAGGAGGCGGGCTTCCTCGACGTCCGCGTGGATACGGCCGCCATCAGCCCCAAGAAAGGCCGCGAGTACTCCGTGTTCCTGGCCACGGCCCGGAAACCCTGAGTGGTCGGCCTATTGCGGGCCGTGCTTGAGCTGTTCCCTCAAGGCGATGCAGCGCTCGACGCCGGGATCCCGGTGCCGGTTCATGTCTTCCAGGGTCACCCGGGCGAGTTGATCAAGGATCTCCTGCCGGGTCTTCTGCCAGTAGGCGTGGAGGACACAGGGCGTTGCTTCTGTGCACCCCAAGAGCCCGAGGAGGCAGTGGGAACGCCACTCCGTACCTTCAACAGCCGCGGAAACCTGGTCCAGCGTGATCTCCCGGAGCGGGCGCGCCAGCAGCACGCCACCGTGGTGCCCGCGCTGGCTGTCCACGAAGCCCTGCCGCCCCAGGCGATGGGTGATCTTGCCGAGGTAGGCCTTGGAGATGCCGGTGCATTCGGCCACGGACTCCACCTGGATGCGCTGTCCGCCGGGCTCATCCAGACACCGGAGCAGACGAATGGCATGACCGACGGTGAGGGACAAAGGCAGCATGACCGACCTCGTTTGATTGGCAATTACAACATGATTATGCCTATTTGATCTCATGGATTGCAGTGACGGGCCTGAGCTTGTCCTGCATGATCTCGAGCACGTGGCGGTCCACCTCGGCCATGCCGAGGCGGGCCAGTCTGCCGAGGTTCTGGAGGGATCCTTCGGCGTCCTTGCCGACGATCCCATCCGTGGGGGGGACGCCGACGCCCACCAGGGCAAGACTGGAAGCCTGGAACGCGGCCTGGACCCCCGTCATGGTCTTCATGGCACAGCCGATCTTGGCGCCGTCGCACACCATGCCGGCCACATTGCCCACCATGGTGGCGATGGCCAGGCCCACTTGTTCAGCGCTGCCGCCCTGCAGCATGACCAGGGCCGAGGCCAGGCCGATGCCTGAGGCGTTGGCCCCGCCACACACCGCCGATAGCGTGCCGAGGTGGTGGGTGGTGACCGACGTCAGCAGGCAGGCCAGGGCGAGCGCCTCGTCGATGCGCTCTTCCGCGTAGCCGTTCCCCTGGCCCCAGAGCACGATGGGCACGGACACCGTGATGCCTTTGTTGCCCGATCCCGCCAGCGACATGACCGTGAGTGGTTCCCCCGACATCCGCGCGAAGACCCCGGCACTGACCCAGCGCGCCAGCCGGAAGCGCAGGTCTTCCGCCTCGGGTACGCCCAGGCCCGCCGGCAGGAGCTTGAGTCCGTGCCGGGCCATGGCGATGTTGAGGGCGGCCCCTTCCCGGAGGCGCTCCCGGTCTGCGCTCGAAAGCGACCGGGCCAGGGCCATCAGCTCGGGGATGGAGTGGCCCGCGGCCCAGGCCCTGGGCGACTGGCCTTCCCGTTCGCCCGAATCGGCAGCTTCATGAAACAGTTCCTGGCCATCCTGTTCCAGATGAACCAGGTGGGTGTGGTCCCCTTCCATCACCGCGCGTCCAGTGCCCGAGGATGTCTTGACCGTGCAGTCGATGAGCAGGTCGGCCTTGTCGGACACCACCTCGACGCTCAGGTGGCTGCCTTCCACTAACCGCTGGGCCCGGGCGAGGATCTCCTCCGTGGTGGCGGAGAAACACTCCAGGCCAAGCTCCGGGCCCGGCAGGCTCGCCCCAATGCCCAGGGCCCAGTACAGCCCCGACCGCTGCCCGGAATTCGGGATGCCCACGGCATAGCAGTTCTTGTAGGTCCGGGCATCGCAGCGGAGGGAGACCGAGCGGACCTCGCCGGGAACCTGGGCCGCGGCGAGGGCCACGGCGTGGGCCACCGCCGCGGGCTCGGTGCAGCCCAGGGCGGGCTTCCATTCAGCGGACAGGAATTCGGTCATGCGCATGGCGGCCTCGGAGATGGGCGTCGTTCAGGGCGGGGAACTGGGGGTCGGGCGGGAGGCCCCGTTTCGGGCCTTTCATCATAGCTTCGGCAGAGCCCGGCCTGTTCCAGAGGTGCGAGGCGTGCGCCAGTCCGGAGAGGCCCATGACTGCCCCTACCGGCTCAGGCCGAAGACCAGGGCGGCCCCCAGGAGTACGGCTCCGGACTGCGTGAGGGCCTCTCCCAGCTCCAGCTTCCGGCGATGGCGCGGCACCAGGTCGGCGAGGGCCATGTAGAGGAAGACCGCGGCTCCCAGGGCCAGCAGATAGGGGATCTTGTCCAGGAAGAGCTGGGCGGCGAGCAGGGTCAGCAACCCCCCAAAGACCGTGAAGAGGCTGGCGAGCCCGACCCACAGGACCGCCGTGGTGTGATCGCTGCTCTCGCGCATCAGCAGGAGGTTGACCAGGCTCTTGGGGATCTCGTGGCCCAGGATGGCCAGCGTCATGAGCCAGCCCATGGGCAGGGAAGCCTGGAAGGCCAGAGCCAGGGCCATGCCGTCCACCAGGTTGTGCGCCGCATTGCCCGCGAAGATGCGGACGCCCATATCCGCGTGCTCGGGGCACTTCCGTTCATGGCAATGGCGGGTGATGTTCAGGCGCTCCAGCAGGAACAGGCCCAGGATGGCCGCCAGCACCAGGGCCAGCACAGGTCGGATCTGGCCCAACTCCACGGCCCTGGGCAGCATCCGGAGGAAGACCATGCCGAGCAGGGCCCCGGTGGCGAAGCTGAGGATGCGAGGCGTCACCCGCTCCAGCAGTGATTCCGGAAGGCGAAGGATCAGCACGGCCGCCAGCACGCCCCCAGGGCCCACCAGCAAGCCGCTCAGCAGAAAGGCGGTCAACACCATGGTTCACCTCCGGGAAGGGGTTGAGGGGGCATTGCCGCCTTTGCCGGGGCACAGGCGGCAGCGCCCACGAGCTCTTGGGGTGCTTCAGGGGTGCGCGTGGCTGTGGCAGACGCCAGCCTCGTTCTCTGCGAGCTGTCCAGCCAGAAACAGGTCGACGGCTTCCTCCGCCGAGATTGGCTGCTGGACCAGGTAGACCTTCATCCCGGCGCTGCGCAGGGCATTCCAGGCGCCGGCGCCCATGCCCCGGCTGAGGACCACGGAACAATCCTGGAGCAGGGAGATGAAGCCGCCATGATCGTGATGGCCGTGCCCATGCCCGAGCCCAGCATGGCCATCCTCGTGGTGACTGTGGGCTTGGTGGCCGTGGACATTGGGGCGGACCTCGCGGTTCCTGATCTGGCCGTTCTCAAGGTCGAACACGAGGAAGGCCTTGCTGCGGCCGAAGTGGGCGGACAGGGTCTGCTCATCCATGGTGGGGATGGCGATTTTCATATGGACTCCTTGAAACGATGGTTGTGGTGAAGAGGTCGAAATCGCCTCTGATGGGTTCATACGGGAGGTGCCGCCCTCGATTCTCAGCGCCTGGCCTTCGACCAGGGCCTGGGTGACCTTCCGATGGGCAACCTCCAGCAGCCGCCCGAAGGTCTGCCGCGAGATGGCCATCCATTCGGCGGCGTCCTGCTGATAGAGCCCCATCCCATGGGCCAGGCGCAGGGCTTCCAGTTCCTCCACGGAGAGGACGATCTCGCGCAGCTGGGAAACAGGAATGCCCTGGGGCTTGAAGACGCGGCAGGTGGGCAAGACCTGGACCTTCTTGCAGCAGAAGGGACGGGGCACGGGTACCTCTGAAGTAATTATGGGCTTATGCTCAAAACATACGACTGTTTTTTGAAGAGAATTCCGAACGTACAAAGCGAGAGCCCCAAAATGGGGCTCCCGGTAAAGCGAGGAATCACCTGGGAAGTGCGTGGATCCAGGACTACTCGTTCTCGTCGAAGTAGTCTTCATCCTCAATGTCTTCCCAGCCCACGATCATCGCCTTGATGTTGGTCGTGGGTGTGTGTCCGGTGGTCGTCAAGTAGACGTGCCCGAACAGGAAGGCCACCAGGCCGAAGGCGCCGAGCACATGGACGACCGCGATGAACCAGAGGGCGGACGGGGACCAGCCCATTGCATGCTGCAGGTTCGGGTAGTAGTAGAAGAGGGCGCCGGTGGTGACCTGCACAGGGATGATCATGACCTTGAAGCCCAGGTAGGCCAGCCGCTGCAGGGGATTCAGCTTGGCCATCCGGTGCTTCTTCACCGGGTGGGGAGCCCCCTTGAAGATGCCCGTGAGGTAGAAGTCAACCATCTCACCCAGAAACTTGCGGGTCGGGATGTACTGGCGCCATTCGCCCGTGGTGATGTGCCAGAAGATGGCGAAGACGATAAGGGTCACCAGGGCCACGGCCAGGACATTATGGACCGTGACGGCCCGCTGGAAGCCGAAGATATGGGGCAGAAGACCCCGGATCTCAAAGCCGGTCAGCATCATGGTGATGATGATCAGGGCCTGGGCCCAGTGCCAGAAACGCTCGAACTTTTCATACAGGACTATGCGTCGCATGGTGCCTCCTAGTGGCGTCCGTGAAGGTAGCGAATGACGCCGTGGGTGCCCACGCCGAGGATGGTCAGGATGATGATGGCGAACCCGATGAAATCGACGCCAGTGCCGCGATCACGGCCAATGAGATAGAAGCCCGGGACATCCGCAAGGCGGCCGTGCTTGGCGTGGCACTCGGTGCAGGTAAGAGCCTGCTCCTTGGGGGCGACCATGTGGGTGATGGGCCACAGCATGGTGGTCTTCACGAATCCATACTTGCCGCTGTAGGGAAGCCCGGCTGTTTCCATGCCCATCTTGTTGGCGACATCCCAGTTGAAGTCGCCCCAGTAGGCACCGGAGCCCTTGGGGCCGGCGGTGTAGGGGGCAATCAGCCGCTTCTGCTCCGTGTCGTAGGGCTGGTTGCCTTCATGGAACTTGAAGGGCCAGATCTTCGCCTTGGGATCGGCGTAGGAACCTTCCGCGGGATTGAGGACCACCTTGCCATTGGCAGGGATGGTGAGCGTGTCCGTCAGCCGAGTGAAATCGAGCGTGCCGTTGTACCAGACATAGTTCGGCTTGACGTTCCGGGCCCAGAGCATTTCACCGTGGATGCTGTTGTAGATCTCGAATCCGTTGGCATCCTCTTCCTTGTAGGGCCTGCCATCCTTCAGGCGACCGGCCGTGCCCCAGTCCCACCAGGTATTGGTGGGCAGCTCTCCGCGGGCGAAGGCGGGGATGTGGCAGGTCTGGCAGGCGACCTTCTGGTAGTGGCGGTTCAGGATGTAGGAGGCATGGGGCGTGTTCGTATGGCAGGCCGCGCAGGACATCCGGGAGACGCTCTCGCCGGGGAACTTGGGCTGCTCGCGCCGGTCCGCGGGGATGACATAGTTTGGGCCGCCCACCTTGTGGGAATCGGAGGCGTGGCAATCGACGCAGTCCATGCCTGCGCCCTGCCTGGACATGTGCACATCCTCGGCCCGGGGGGCCTTCAGGATCGTGTCATCCAGATCCCCGTGCTTGGTCGCATCGCCGCCGCCGCCGAAGAAATGGCACACGCCGCAGTTCTTGTTGCTAGGGGTCCCCACTTTCTGGGCGATGTCCGCGAGGGGGACGCCGGGGTTCGGCATACCCGCTGCTTCCTTCTCGTAGTCCCCGGTCGTGTCATGGCAGACCAGGCAGTCCACGTTCTCCTGCTTGGAGAAATCGAAAGTCTTGTCCTTGAACCCATAGCCGATGTGGCAGCGGGCGCAGGCCGCGGTGTTGCCGCCGACGATGGCGATGCAGTAGTTGTTCACCAGGGAGGTGGACTTCCCGAAGCCGTCCTTCCCTTCCTGGGCCGCGTTCCAGGTCCAGTGGGACGTGGCCATGACCTGCTGGGCCGCCTTGGTGTGGCAAGTGAGACAGGCCTTGGTCACCGCTGGGCCATCTCCTTCCTTGAAGGGGCCCTGGAGGATCTTGAACTTGGTGTGATCCGCGGTCCGGGAGTGAGCCTTCGCGACATGCGCTGCCGTGAAGGAGCCGTGGCCACTGGGAGCAGGCGCGGCAGCCGGTTCCTGGGCGCTGAGCGCCAGGGGAACCAGCACCAGCAGGCTCGCCAAGAATCGAAGAAGCCGCCTCATCCGGGGTGGGGAGGGTTTTCGAGGGGGATGAGGCATGGAGGCTCCTGGACGAGAAAGGGCACCGCAGGTCTGAAACCGTGGGACTGGTTATCCCCAAAAATCCCTTCGCGGGTTTGTGGCTCCCCGCGAAGGGGTTCGGTTCCTGGTTGTGCCTCCGGGTTGGGAACCCCCGGAGGAGAAAGCTAGAACTTCACTTCGATGGAGGCGTAGAAATTCTTGATCGTGGCCGGGTAGCCGTACTGAAGCATGGGGTTCTTACCCAGGTCGTTCGCGGCCTCCCAGCTGCCGGACTGCGGGGAAGGTGCGATCTGCCAGCCGCTCATGGCGGTGGTGTACTTGTAGTCGATGTAGCCCAGCCGGAAGGCGGCGTTGTGGGCGAAGCGCCAGTGGATGTAGGTCTCCCATACATCGCCGCGGGCGCCGAGCTTGTCGGTGTACTCGCCGGTGGCAGGGGTATAGGTCCACCAGCGGGGTGAGCCGTGGTTGAATTCAACGCCCAAGCCGACCGTGGGGGTCGGGTCATAGCGCATGCCGGCGTAGTAGGCTGTGGCGGTCTGGCTCTTCTTGGGGTCGCCCATCAATCCGCCGAAGCCGTTCAACTGGGTCAGGCCCGTGGGATAGCCGGGAGGCATGACGGCCGGGAACGTCCAGTAGGCACCGTACTGCGAGACCTGTCCATTCGGATGGCTCTTGAGATAGCCGCCGCTCACGAAATAGGTGAAAGTGTCGCCGATCTTGTGCTTCCAGGTGGCAGTCATCTGATCCATGTCGCCGAGGTTGGCGGTGGCGGTGACGTACTGGGTCGAGGGCGTCTGGCCAGGGATCGGGAAGTTGATGGTGCTGCCGAAGGGGATGTCGGTCATGTTGCCCAGGCGGTTGTAGCCCAGGTAGAGGTTCGCGCTCTGGACGGATTCCCCGATCTGGAAGAGCAGGGGCATGTCGTACATGGCGCCCAGCACCGTGGTGTCCTTCAGGGGCCCGATGGTGCCCACCACCGGAGCGATGGCGGAGGGGTTCGTCCCGTTGAAGTTGGTGAAGTTCATGCCCACGATGGTCTGGTTCTGCTTGACATTGCCGCCGCCGCCGAAGCCGCTCTCGTAGCCTACGCCGTAGCAGAAGCCGAACAGAGTGCCTTCAGGAAAGCCAATCTTGTCGAGCTGGAACTTCCAGCCGATGCCGTCGATGGTGGCGTTCACGGCCAAGGCCTGCGGCGTGGCGTTGCGCTCGCTGCCTTCACGGACTTCGAAGGGCGGGCCATCGGAGGTGTTCTGGCGGCCAATGGACAGGATGCCGATGGGGAAGCGGTAGACCAGGCTGGCCCGCTCCACCAGGAGGGCATCCGTGGCCGGCGTCTGGCCAGCGGTGAAGGAGGTGCTGATGGTGTTGGGCGTTCCATTGAAGGTGGGCACATCCGCCCCGCCGTGGACCTTATACATCACGAGCCGGCCCATGACCCCGGGCGTCCTCGTTGATGGTGATGCCCATGTTCAGGCGGAGCCGGGTGGACCACTGGACGGAGTTGCTCCAGTCCTGGGCGCCAACGGGCACGAAGATGGGTGCGAAGGGGTACGGATTGGAGGCGCTGGGGGTGTTCTGCATGAACCCCATGAACTGCTGGAAGGGCTTGAAGTGCTCCTGGGTGCTGTCGAAGCGGGTGCGGAGGTCGCCGCCCCACTGGATGTTGTCGCCGGCGAGCTTGGTTTCAGCTTTCACGAGCCGGGTATCAAGGTCCTGCGTGGCCACGGCCTTCTCTTCCACAGCCTTCAACTGAACCTTGAGAGTGTCTATCTCCTTCTGCAGGTCCTGGTTGGACTGGGCGCTCAGGGCCACCGGCGCCAGCATGGCGACCAGAGCGAGCATGATGCGGGAGTTCATGGGGTGTTCTCCTCAAATAGGGGGTGGGTGGGGTAGGGGAGTGGGGTAATGAGTCGGCAGGATTAGCTGCAGGTCATGGGCTGGGGGGAATCGGAGGCGTGGGCCGTCAGGAAGGCCTGGATGTCCGTCAGCTGGTCAGGCTTGCCGACCTTGTTCAGGGGCTCCGTGCCCTTGTTGTGCTTGCCGGCAGCGAAGTAGGCCTTCCACTGGGACTGGGTCTTGATGAGCGGCGTGACTTCCTTGCCGACTCCGCCGGCCGCATGGCAGGACTTGCAGCTCTTCTTGAAGAAGTACTTGCCCTTGGTATCGCTGCCTTCGGCAAGGAGGGGCACCGTGATCGCGGTGAGGACAGCCAGGAACTTCAGTGCATTGCGCATGGAGCGTTTCCTTTCTGAATGGGAATGGGGGGCTGAAAGCCACCATCCCGGGGGGCGGGAGGATGCTGGGGCCCTGTGGAGCGCCGGGCCTCATCAGAGGTAGCGTGGTACAGGTCTCGCGATTGATGATGAATGAGTTGTCAAAGAGGTCAAACAGTTCGTGACTATGATCAACATTAATTAAATAACCAAACAGTAGTTTAAGATCCATAGATGACCTGGCACGCTTTTGGATTGACCTCCGTCTTGGCGGTCGGCGGGACAGTGATTGATCGAGGGAAAAGCCTGTTGTCAGGATGGGGTATGCTTTCAGTCAGCAAACTCTGAGTAGGCTTTGGAACGAAAGATCCCCCCCCCAAAGGGATCTTTCTACACCCACGGGCCATGAAACAGGACGAGGCGTCGCCCAGGATCCCGGTCGTCCAATCCTGGGTGGTGCCATGGGAGTCAGACATGGCCGAGGTTGTTTCCCAGGGACCCGTCACGGTGCTGGACCTGCACTTCCAGACCGCCGGCACCGTGGGAGCTTTCCTGGTGCGTACATCCGAAGGGCCTGTACTCGTGGAGACCGGGCCGGAGTCGCTCTTCGGCAACCTGGAAGCGGCGGTGAACGCCCAGGGCTTCGCTGTGGACGATATCCGCCACGTATTCGTCACCCACATCCACCTGGACCATGCCGGATCCGCCTGGCGCCTGGCCCGCCACGGCGCGCAGATCTATGTCCATCCCGCGGGCGCACCTCACCTCCTGGATCCGGGCAAACTGCTCGGGTCAGCCCGGCGCATCTACAGGGAGGATATGGAGCGGCTCTGGGGCCGCCTGGAACCCATCGCCGAGGAGCAGATCACGCCGCTGGAGGAT
Organism: uncultured Holophagaceae bacterium; assembly: GCA_903927605.1. Next base: position 7,358 of record CAIYNT010000175.1, on the reverse strand, counting down.
GGCCAGCTGGTACGTTTCGGCAGCCTCGGCCTGCAGGCCATCCACACGCCGGGCCACGCCATCCACCACATCACCTACCGCCTGGAGGATGGTCTCTTCACGGGGGATGTGGGTGGCATCCGCCTCGGCCAGGGGCCGGTGATCCCGCCCTTTCCGCCGCCTGATATCGACCTCGAAGCCTGGGCAGATTCCATCACCCGCATGAGGACTGCTGCGCCCACCTACATCTACCCCACCCACTTCGGCATCAAGGTTGATGCGGCGGCCCACTTCGATTCCCTGGAGGAGAACATCCAGAGGATGGCGGCCTGGGTGCGGAAGCAGCTGGCTGCGGGCGGGACGGAAGAGGACATGGTGCCCCGTTTCCAGGCGTTCATGGTCGAGCTCATGGCGGGACATGGCCTGCAGGCGTCTGCCATCCAGGACTACGAGATCACCGACCCGGCGTTCATGAGCGTCTATGGATTGACCCGCTACTGGAGGAAGCGTATGTCTGGAGCTGCCCCCAGCTGAACCTCCCAGGACCCTCTCTTCCACGAATCGGAGAATCCGCCATGAATCCCTATGCCTCCATGGATCGCGAAGGCCTGCTGAAGGCCCTGGAAATGTTCGCCAAGAACTGGCTGGCCCACGACGGCTGCTGGTTCCTGGCGGCGGAGGAGAGCCTGGGCATGGAGGCGGCCATGGATCTGGACACCCGGTCCTGGCAGCGCTTCGCCGAAGCCGAGGGCCGGAGGATCGTCGAGTTCCTCGGTCTGCCCAAAGAAGGCGGTCTGGAGGCCCTGGCCAGGGCCCTGGATCACCGCATGTATTCCTTCATCAATGACCAGCATGCCGAGTGGTCCAGCGATGGCCAGGAACTGACCTTCGTGATGGACCGCTGCCGGGTCCAGGAGACCCGGCGCCGCAAGGGCCTGCCAGACTTCCCCTGCCGCCCCGTGGGCGAGGTGGAGTTCAAGGCCTTCGCCCAGGCCGTGGACTCCCGCATCGAGACCGTGTGCCGGCACTGTCCGCCCAATGCCCCGGCCCACGCCTACTGCTCCTGGGCCTTCCGTCTGAAAGGATGATTCTCGGTCCTCGCTGACTCCGGTCGGTCTGAAGGGGAGCGTCCGAACCATCGGGAGGGCCCCACCCATGCCGGGAAACCTAGGTCTGTCAGCCATGGATGGCTCGCGAAGGACCCAGTAATCACCAGGTCTTTCACACCGCCGTCATGTTCACCAACCATCCGGTGGATGGAATGGATGTCCCTATAGGACTGGCCATGACCCCGGCCCCCACTCCAGCGACCGTCCACTCGAAGCCACTCCCCGATGGGTGGGTCGTCAGGCCTCGACAGGCTGAGGACATCCCGGGGGTCGTCGCGCTCATGAAGCGCGTCTACGTCGAACCCCACGGGCCCGAAGCCGTCTGGCCAGCAGAAACCTTGAGGCGGCATTTTGAAGTCTTCCCCCAGGGGCAGATCACAATCCTCAATGGGCAGGGAAGGGTGGTTGCGGATTCCACAGCCATGATGGTGCCCCTGGCAAGGGCGATGCAGCCACACCGGTGGTCCGGGATCACGGCGGGCGGCACGCTGGCTACCCATGACCCGAATGGCGAAGTCTTCTACGGGGTCGACCTGGCCGTGGACCCCGAGTTCCAGGGGATGGGCCTGGCCCACCATCTCTATGCAGCCCGCATCAACCTGGGCATCCAGATGGGCTGCAGGCTTTTTGTGGCGGGCGCCCGGATGCCCGGCTACCACCTGGCTTCGGATCTCCTCGGCCCGGAGAGCTATCTCGCTCTGGTGGAGCGCGGCCTTCTCTTTGATCCCACCCTCTCCGTCCAGCTTCGTCTCGGGTTCAGGCTGCGCAGACTCCTGCGGAACTACATTTCGGACCCCGAGAGCGCGGATTGCGCCGCCCTCATTTCCATGGAGCTGTGATGCGTTTCTCGGCCCCGAAGCCCGTGATGTCCCGCCCGGTTCGGGTCTGTGCTGTGCAATACGCCCTCCGGACGATCTCGAGCTTCCAGGAATTCACCGATCATGTGGAATCCTTCGTGGATGTGGCCGATGACTACGACGCGGACTTGATCGTGTTCCCCGAGCTCCTGGGGGTCCAGCTCATGGGGCCGACCAGCGACGAGGGCGAACCCGCCGATGTCATGCGGCGCCTGGCAAGGGAAAATGCTGAGCCCTTTGATGCGCTCTTCAAGCGGCTCGCCACGGAATACGAGCGGATCATCGTCGGGGGCTCAATGCCTAGGCTCGAGGGCGACCGGCTCCTGAACGTGGCTTCAGTCTACTTTCCGAACGCCGAGCCCCTGCATCAGGCGAAGCTCCATTTGACCCCCGCTGAGCGGAAGATCTGGAAGTTCTCGCCGGGCCGGGATCTGGTGGTGATCGATACGGATTTCGGGAAGTTCGCCGTGGCGATCTGCTACGACGTCCAGTTCCCCGAACTGGTGAAAATCCTCTGCAACCATCACGGTGTCGAACTGATCGTGGTGCCCTATATGACCGATGATCGTCGTGGCACCTGCCGTGTGACCACTTGTGCCCGGGCCCGGGCCATCGAGAACCAGATCTACACAGTCACGGCGGGCATGGTCGGCAGCCTTCCCCTGATGACGGATCTCACCAGCCAGTACGCCCAGAGCGGGATCTACACGCCCGCGGACTTCGCGTTCCCCATGGATGGGATCGCCACCGAGGCCGCGGCCAATGTGGAGCAGGTGATCGTGGCGGATCTCGATTTCGCGATCCTAGATCGGGCTCGGAGTCAGGGTAGCGTCCATAATTTCCGCGACAGTCAGGATGACACCCTGCACACGCGTTTCGACGGCGAGGTGAAGACGGTGAGCCTGCATTTCGGCGGCTGAGACCACTCCCGCCGATGCCCTGCAAGTTCGGCATTAGTGGTTTCGATCAAGTTAAAAAGTCCCCCGCAGCCCCAGGTAGTACTGGCTGCCCTTCGGCCCCTGGAATACCCGCCCGCCGCTGCCCACCAGTTGCAGGTGGTTCACCAACGCGGCCTCAAAACCCAGGTTCCAGGTGGTGTAGGCGGGCTGGCCTGTTCCGGACGAGTCCTGGTGGAAGACCTCGGCCCCCAGGGACCAGCCATCGGCCAGTTCCCGTTGGAGGAGCCATCCCCACTGGAGGAAGTCCCGGTTCCCCTCGCCGGGATTCCGCCACCAGCCGACGCCACCGTAGGTGGTCCAGGGGCCGAAACCCTTCTGCAGCCAGACCGGCAGGAGCACCTTCCAGTGTCCAGAGCCCAGTCCTGCTTCCTCTGAGCCGGTGGGAGCGACCACCTGCGGATAGATCGCCATCTGCGGCAGATCCTCCGTCTCGTGGAGGAAGCGGTACTTGAAGCCCACCTCCACATCGCCGAAGCCGCGGCGGGGTCCGCCAACGGGGCCGCGATCCTGATCCGTGTAGGCCATGGGGATCCAGAACTGGAGCTGGGCATCCTGGAAGGGGCCGTAGTTGGCCTCCATGGCCGGGCCCTGGCCCGAGCGGACGCCGGCCATGGTCTGGCCCATGGAGAACAAGTAGACCTCCCAGTGGTGCAGGGCCACCGGCTCCGGATCATCGGTGAGGTAGGGGGGTCCCGCCACCAGGGATGCCCCGCAGAGAACCAACAGGCACCAGAATTTTCGATGCTTCAAGGTGTACGTCCTGAGATGGGTGCGAACTGGTGCTTCAAGAAGTCCTCATGCCATGAAGAGCTGCCCCCGTTGGAGCTGTATTTCACCCAATTGTGGCCCAGGGCTCTCATTTCCGCGATGGCTCGGTCCACGGGCCAGTGATCGACCGTGACGCGCAGGTAAGCCGCCACCAGTCCGGTACGGTCATGGCCGGCGGCGCAATGGAAGAGCACTCCACCCTGGCGGGCCGAGGCATTGATGTCCGCTTCGACGCCCCGGAGCCATTCGAGAGTGGCCCCAGGACTCATGTCCTTGAATCTGGCGTTGCGCATGGGGTGCGAATGGAAGGCGATGCCAGCGGCCTTGGCCGCGTTTCTCTCCAGTTCGACTGAGGGGGATTTCTGCCCGGCCTTCTCATCGTCGATCGGATCCTCAAGCGAGACGATGGTGTTGATGCCGAAGGCCTTGATGTAATTCAACTGCTGCACCGCCTGCTTCACCACCTCAGGATCATCGGAGGCGACCGCCCTGCCTTTGATCAGGGTGCGCACAGGCGAGGCGCTGCGGAACAGCTTGATCCCGGTCGAGCCTAGGTCGATGGCATGGAAATTGGGTAGCCGCGCATCCTCGGATGCGATTTTCTCGCCCGGTTTTTCGGTTGCCAGTGCTACGGCCTTTGCGGGTTCTTCGGCGATAGCCGAGGCCGGGCAGAGCCCCGTCAAGGCCATCAGCAGAATGGCGCTTCTCATGGGTGCTCCGTTACTGGTTGAATTCGAGGAGCTGGAACCCGGCTTTGGCGCCCCCTCGTGTTCCTGCGGCCCCGGCAGCGGGGATGTAGAACTTGTGGGTGGAGGCATCCAAGGTCATGGTCTTGGAGCCCGCCTCGGTGCTCAGAATGCCCACCATTGTGTAGACGTCCGGGGATTCCGCATGGAGGACCGTCACCGTCCCGTCCTTGCAGGAGGCGAAGACGCGGTGGGTGGATGGGTCATAGGCGCAGGCATCCACACCGGCGCCGATGGGTAGCGCGGCGACGATGGTTCCTGTCTGGAGATCGAGCACCGCGAGCTTCTTGCTTCGGCAGCCCACGAAGAGTCGCTGGTTCTCCACATCAATGGCCATGCCGGTGGGGGTCGTGTGAGGCGCCAGGGACCAGGTGGCCAGGACCTTCAAGGTCTGGGTGTCGATCACCTTCACCTGGCTCTTGTCCTCCACGTTCACGAAGAGCCTTCCTTTGAGGTCGGGCTGGGCGGTTTCTGGTGCTCCGCCCACGAGGATGCTGCCAATCACCTTCTCGGTCTGTGTGTCCAGCACCGTGAGGTTGTCGCCACCGTTGTTCATGACGAAGACGCGCTTGCTGAAGGGATCGAAGGCCACCGCATCAGGTTTGGTGCCGATCCGCTTGAGGCGGGAGAGGACCTTGGAGGTCTTCAGATCGACGACCACCAGGGAGCCGTCCTTGCCACAGGTGATGAATCCGCGGTTGAACTCTGGGGCGAGCGCGATGCCATGGACTCCTGGCGTATCGGGGATCTCGGCCACCACCTTCCTGGCCACGGGGTCGATGACATGCATCCGGCTCTCGTGGGAAACGTAAAGGAAGTGGGTGGTCTCATCCACCGCCACATAGTCCCAGCCGCCCTTGCCGCCGATGGCCACGGAACCGGCCAGAGTCGGGAGGGGACCCTCCGAGTAGGCCGGCATCCCCGCCATCAACAGACCCAGGACAGTGACTGCTTTTTTCATGCATGCTCCAGTGTTTGACGTGACCGCTGCGGTGACCTGAGAATCGAGTCGCCTTCAGGCGAGGTTGAACTTCAAGACCGCGTCGAAGGTGGCGCGAACCCGTTTTCCCTGGTGGGTGACCGGCGTGAACCGCCACTTGGGTAGCACCTTCAACGCCTCGTCGACGAACAGCGTCTCCCCCTTCACCAGGTGTAGGTCGACGGGCTTCCCGTTCTCGTCGATGGTCACGCGAACCACCACATCCCCCTCCAGTCCCACCCGCCGGGCCCGCTCGGGGTAGTTGGGGTTGATGACCTTCAGGAGGCCGATCTTGGAATAGGGGACGACCAAGGGGGCTGCGCCGTCGCCGGAACCGTTGCCGCTGCCTTCGCTTCCCGTCCCGTCCCCGGTGCCGGTCCCGCTGCCCTTGCCCTGACCGTAACCGTTCCCGGTACCGACCGCGCCAACCGGACCGAGCACGGGTGTCGGGGCCGTCATGGGTTGCGTAGGCAGGGCCACTGGAGGGGGGACGTTGTCGGGGATCGACTGGGGCGGAGGCGGGACTTCCACGGGCTTGGGAGGTTCCGGGGCCGCCTTGGGTGGCGTGCCCTGGTGGCCGCCGCCCCCCGGCACAAGGCTCTCGGGTTCGCAGATGAGCAGGGTGACCGAGTTTCGGGTCACCTCCCGGCTGGCACCCTCATGGGCCTGCCACCGGAATCCGAGGAGACAGACCCCGGCGGCCAGTCCCCAGGCGAGGATGGAAAAGCCGAGGCTGGTGAGACGGGACGTGGACCGGTAGGCGGACCCGATGGGGTTGATCTCCAGGGCCGGTGACAGGCTCTCTTCCACCCGGACGGGCAGGACGAAGGGGTCTCCACCGGTGGCCACAGGCATGGGCCGATCATCGCCCTGAGGTGTGAACACGACATGACGGTCATCATGCCGGGCCGTGAATTGCTTGCTCCCTAAATCAGGAACGAAAAGATCACCGCTTAGTCCCTTTTGATATGCACTGAAGTTACAGCCTCCAGAGGAAAGTCGAACACGGAAAGACCTCACCAAGCCCCGGAGGTCCGTGACCTCCCTGGACAACCCGATAGCGGCCACCCCCCGGCCAAGAAGGAGAAGTTCATGCTGGAACGCAGGTCATTGCTAGGCCGGAGCGCCCCCATCGCCCTGGTGACATGTCTGCTGGCAGGAGTTCAGTGCTCCGCCGCGGAAAAAGGTGCCGTCATCCATGGCCGGGTCGCCGATGCGGACAACCGTCCGCTAACTGGCGCCGCCGTTAACATCACGCCCGGGGACATCACCGTTGTCACCGATGGCGACGGGCTCTTCGGCACCCGCGCACTCATGCCCGGCACCTATACCGTCGAGATCCTGTACCTGGGCTCCGAGACCCTGACCCAGAAGGTCCAGATCGAAGAGGGCAAGCCCGCCAACCTCCAGGTGAAGCTGCAGCCCGCCCTTCATGGCGCCCAGGTGGTGACGGTGACCGGCACCCGGTCGCGGGGTGAAGTGGAGGCCATGAACCAGGAGAAGAACGCCCAGGACATCGTGAACGTCCTGCCGGCGGACGTAATCCGAAGCCTCCCCAATGCCAATGTCGCCGACGCCGTCGGCCGCCTTCCCAGCGTGTCCCTGGAGCGGGATGAGGGCGAGGGCAAGTACATCCAGGTGCGGGGCCTGGAATCGCGCTACACCAGCGTGACGGTGAACGGTGTGCGTGTGCCTTCCGCCGAAGCCGGTGTGCGTCAGCTCAAGCTGGACGCCTTCCCCTCGGACCTGCTGGGCACCATCGAGCTGCACAAGACTGGCTCCGCCGACCAGGAAGGGGATGGCATCGGCGGCACGGTCAACCTAGTGTAGGTCGCCAGAAATACGTGCAACATCCAGAGCCTGCCGCGCTCGGGTGACCTTTGCAAGGATATCGTTTGCGGAAGCCGTCCAGATGAAGGGCTTCGGGGATGCGTTGTGGTTCGTGATGTACGTTTGGATGG
>CAIYNT010000174.1 GCA_903927605.1 uncultured Holophagaceae bacterium | reverse complement strand
CAGGAACCGGCGGAGGGCTTCCTCGTCCTCGATGATGAGGATCAGCGGGTGGTTCACAGGGTCCCCTCAGGAGGCATGGGTGGCGTGCCGTCCAAGGGCAGGGCCACACAGAAACTCGAACCGCCGCCGGGCCGATCCTGCACCTGGATCCTTCCGCCGTGGGCCTGGACGATGGCGCGGCAGATGGCGAGGCCCAGACCCACACCACCTTCACCCGCCTCCGGCAGGCGGAAGAACTTGTCGAAGATGCGTTCCCTGAAATCGGGTGGAATGCCCGGACCCCGATCCGCCACTTCCAGGTGGACCCAGCCCGGTTCAGCCCAGGCCCACAGGTCCATCTCCTGCCCGGGGGCGTGTCGCTGGGCGTTCGTGATGAGGTTGACCAGCACCTGCTCGATGAGGACCGCATCCAGTGGAACCAGGGGCAACTCCTCCGGGAGGTTCACGCGGACCGGCAGGGCGCCCTGGCGCCGTTCCAGCCTGCCCAGGGCTGAGCCGACCACCTCCTCAAGGGGCTGCCACTCCTTCTGGACCTGGATGGCCCCGCTCTCCAGCCGCGTGAGATCGAGGAGGTTGCCCAGCAGGTGGGCCAGCCGCTCGCTTTCGTCCTGGATCATGGTGAGCAGGTCGCGCCGGGTAGCGTCGGAAACCTCGCCGGGCAGCAGCAGGCTTCCGGCGGCGCCGTGGATGGCGGCAAGAGGCGTTCTGAGATCGTGTCCGACGGCTCCCAGGAGAGTGCTCCGCATGCGTTCCGTTTCGCTCTCCAGCTGGGCTTTCCGGGCTTCCTCCAGCCAGCGGAGCCGCTCCAGGGCCAGGGCGATCTGCACGGCGAAGGCCTTGAGCAGCTCCCAGGTCCGCGGATGCAGGGGTTCTCCGCCTCCCGGCAGCATTCGAAGCACCCCTTCGCTTTGATCGGTACCTGTGAGAGATAAGCAGATGGCGTCTCCCACGGGTACCGGCTCGAGCGGATCTCCGACCTGCTCGCCCATGACCAGACGCGGCAGCAGCTCCGCAGGGGAAGGCAGCGCAGCTACATCGAGAGAAGCGGGCCGGGCGATCCACCCCTCGCCTTTAGGGAAGAGCAGCCAGGCCTGGGCCTTGAAGACCCGTCGGATGTGTTCGGCGGCGGTGGTGGCAACCTCGTCGGGGTTGAGGCTCCGGGCCAGGGCGCGACCCAGCAGGTAGAGCGAGGCTGTGTGCAGTTCCCGGCGCCGGACCTCCTTGGCCTGGTCCCGCAGACGGCGCAGGAGCCCGATCATCAGTTGCGCCGACAGCAGCATGAGCAGGAAGAACAGCAGGTTGGGCCAGTGGGTCGCTGCCAGGCGGAAGCGGGGTGTCTCCAGGAGGAAGTTGTAGAGCAGCACGCTCAAGGCCGAGGCGAGGATGCCAAGGGCTGATCCCCACCGATAGCCGATGAGGGTCACGCCCAGCAGGTACACCGGGAGCACCAGGGAGAGGTTTCCCTCCCGTGGCACCAGCCAGGCCAAAGCCGTGCAGGCGGCCATCACCAGGAAGGTGCCGACCATGGCGCTGAGCCGGATTCCGGGGGCATCGGGACCCGACGGGGCGGGCCGGTCGTCCAGGATCACGATCTCGGCGTCCAGGCCCCGGCGCTGGAGTTCGTCTGCCGTGGAGTGCCCCAGACGCGCCCAGGGCCAGCGGTCCCGGGACCGCCCCAGGACCAGGGCCTGAGCGTGGGTGTGTCTGGTCAGCTCTGAAAGCCCTTGCGCCAGGGTGGGGGCTTCCACCGACCTCACTTCGGCGCCCAGGCGCTGGGCTTCCTGCATCCATACCTGCACCTGCTCCGCATCCTCGGTGGCTGCGCCGTGTCCGGTATCCACGTAGACACCCATCCAGGGAGCGGAGCGGTCCCGCGCCAGGCGGAACCCAGCGTGGATCAGGCGGAGCGACTGGGCTTCAGAGCCGAGGGCCACGAGGATGGGGCGGGCTTGGGAGGGGGTGTCCATGGAGGTTCCAGGTTAAGCGGAGTTGGAAACGCGTAGCTCCCGCATAAAAAGCGCATAAAAAGTCGCCGTCCAGGTCGGCGATGCCCGGCGATCCTCTGCATACTTCCGGCGTCGTTCATGTACGCGATGAGGAGGCTTTTCATGACACCCGTAGCATTCAATGTCGGGAATACAGCGTTCATGCTGTTGTGCGCCAGCCTGGTGATGCTCATGACCCCAGGCCTGGCCTTCTTCTATGGCGGCCTGGTGGGCCGCAAGAACGTACTGACCATCATGACCCAGAGTTTCGTCTCGCTGGTCTGGACCACGGTGCTCTGGTTCGCCTTCGGTTATTCCATGTGCTTCGGCCCCACTTGGCATGGCATCGTGGGCGATCCCACGCACTACGCCTTCCTGAAGGGCATCACACTGCACTCGATGTATACGGGCATCGATGCGGGCATCCCGCTCATCGTACATGTGTCCTACCAGATGATGTTCGCCATCATCACGCCTGCCCTCATCACGGGAGCCTTCGCGAATCGTGTGACCTTCAAGGCCTATTTCCTCTTCCTCACGGGTTGGCTGGTCTTCGTCTACTTCCCCTTCGTCCACATGGTCTGGAGCCCGGAGGGCATCCTGGCCAAATGGGGCGTGCTGGACTTCGCCGGCGGCATCGTGGTCCACAACACCGCAGGTCTGGCGGCCCTCGCCTCCATCCTCTACGTTGGCAAGCGGAACGTGGTCGAGAACCTCCCCCACAACGTGCCCCTCATCGCCCTGGGTACCGGCCTGCTGTGGTTCGGGTGGTACGGCTTCAATGCCGGTTCGGAACTGAGGGTGGACGAGATCACCGTCAGCGCCTACCTGAACACCGATATCGCCGCCTCCTTCGCCGGGGCCACCTGGCTGCTGGTCGAGTGGATGAACGCCCGGCAGCCCAAGTTCGTGGGGCTGCTCACGGGTTCCGTCGCGGGCCTGGCGACCATCACCCCGGCCGCCGGCTATGTCTCGCTGAGCACCGCGGCGCTGATCGGCATCCTCTCCGGCGTGATCTGCTACTACGCCGTGGCCCTGAAGAACAAACTCGGCTGGGATGATGCCCTGGACGTCTGGGGCGTGCACGGCGTGGGCGGGTTCATCGGGGTGATCTTCCTGGGCATCTTCGCCTCCAAGGCCTGGAATCCTGCAGGGTCGGACGGGCTCCTGCTCGGCAACGTCGGCTTCTTCGGCAAGCAGGTCGCGGCCGTGGCCATCTCCTCCGTCTGGGCTTTCGCCTTCACCTACGGCATGCTCTGGATCATTGATCGCATCACGCCGGTGCGCGTGGCCGCGAGCGCCGAGGTCAAGGGGTTGGATACGGAACTTCAAGGTGAAGAGGCCTACCCCCAGGGCCTTTGAGCCCAACAGCTTGTTGTCAGTCCAGGAACAGCGATCTCGACCTTCCTGTCATGAATCGATCTGTGGCGGTCTGTGCCATGGCCCTGATTCCTGCCCCAGGCATCGATGGTCTGTGAAATATTCCCCGGGAAATCCGGTCACCACGGCTGCGTGCTAGATTGGGCCATTGACCACCCCTGGCAATAGGAGTTCCTGTGGCTGACAGCTCCGTCCAGACTGCGGTTGCCACCAACAGCACCCGCGAGCAGCGGGTCCGGTTGTATCGCACGATCTACGCGGCCCGACGCATCGACGACAAGGAGATCCTCGGCAAGCGCCAGAACAAGGTCTTCTTCCAGATCAACGGCGTGGGTCATGAGGCCATCCAGGCCGCGGCGGCGCTGGTCTTCCGGCCGGGCCACGATTGGTTCTTCTTCTACTACCGGGACCGGACCCTGGCCTATGGTCTCGGCTATACGGCTAAAGAAATGTTCCTGGGCTCCGTGGGTTCCGTGGATGATCCTGCCAGTGGCGGCCGGCAGATGCCCAGCCACTGGGGCCACAAGAGCCTCAATATCTTCACCACCTCCAGCCCCACCGGCAGCCAATTGCTGCAGGCTGTGGGGGCCGCTGAGGCCGTGCTGCGGGCGGAGCAGGGGGGAGTCCAGGAGCAGCTGGGCATCCGGTCCGATGAGGTGATCCTGACCACCACGGGCGATGGCACCTGCAGCCAGGGGGAATTCTGGGAGGCCGTCAGCAACGCCGTGAATCTGAAGGCACCCGTGGTCTTCCTGGTGGAGGACAACGGGTACGCCATCAGCACGCCCACGGAGGTTCAGTACCCCGGCGGCAATATCGCCGCCCTGCTGCAGGGCTATGCTGCCCATGGCCTGCTCATTCTGGACGATGTGGACGGCTGCGATCCTGTCGCCAGCTTTGAAGCGATGAAGGCCGCCCATGCCCACGCTCTCACCCGCAGGGGCCCGGCCCTGGTTCGGGCCAAGGTGATCCGGCCCTACAGCCACTCCCTGTCGGACGACGAGCAGCTCTACAAGCCCAAAGCCCAGCGGGAGGCGGAGGCTCAGCGCGATCCGGTCACCACCTTTGCCGAGCAGCTGGTGGCCTGGGGCGACCTTTCCGAAACCCAGCTGCAGATGCTGAAGGAAGAGGTCCAGGCCGAGATCGACACCGCCTGGGAAGCCGCAGAGCAGGCTACGGCACCTGAACCTGGCAGCTTCTACCGCCACCTCTACAGCGAGGAAGTGGATCCGACTTCCGCCGCCTTCGATACCGAAGGGGCCGCTGGCGACCAGGCCACGGGCAAGAAGACGATGATCGACCTCATCAACGCCACCCTCAAGCACGAGATGGCACGAGATCCCCGCATCCTGGTGTTCGGGGAGGACGTGGCCGATGTCAGCCGGGTGGAGATCCAGGACGAGGTGAAGGGCAAGGGCGGCGTCTTCAAAACCACCCATGGCCTGCAGAAGCTGTTCGGCGCCCATCGTGTGTTCAACACGCCCCTGGCCGAGGCCACCATCATCGGCCGCGGCATAGGCTTGGCTGCGCGCGGTTTCAAGCCGGTGGTGGAGATCCAGTTCTTCGATTACATCTGGCCCGCCATGCAGCAGCTCCGCGACGAGCTGGCCACCATCCGCTGGCGCTCCAATGGCGCCTTCAAGTCCCCCATGGTGGTGCGCGTGCCCATCGCGGGCTACCTCATGGGGGGCGCCACCTACCACAGCCAGTGCGGTGAGAGCACCTTCACCCACCTCCCCGGCCTGCGGGTGGTGTACCCCAGCACAGCTTTGGATGCAGCAGGTCTCTTACGGACGGCGATCCGCTGCGATGATCCCGTGCTCTTCCTGGAGCCCAAGCACCTCTATCGGCAGACGCACAACAAGGGCAACGATCCGGGCCCCGACTTCATGATCCCCTTTGGCAAGGCGCGCACAGTGCGCGAGGGCACGAGCCTTTCCGTCATCACCTACGGTTGCACCGTGCACCGGGCTGTACAGGCGGCCCGAGAAGCGGAGAAGGAAGGCATCGCCGTCGAGATCATCGACCTCCGTACCCTGAATCCCTACGACTGGGCGGCCATCGACCGCACAGTCAAGAAGACCCATCGGGTGATCGTGGCCCATGAGGACACCCTGAGTTGGGGCTACGGCAGCGAGATCGCGGCCCGTATCGCCGACGAGCTGTTCTTCCATCTGGACGCCCCCGTGCGCCGGGTGGCGGCCAAGGACACCTGGGTGGCCTACAACCCGGCTCTGGAGGACGAGATCCTGCCCCAGCCTAAGGATTTCCTGGAGGCCTACCGGAAGCTCGCTGCGGTCTGATTCTCCAGATTCTGGCGGGTCGAGGCGATAGGATGGGCAGACCCCTGGAGGAGCCATGCGCGTCCCGTTGATCGCCCTGCTGCTGTCCACCACCGCAGCCTTCGCCCAGCTGGGTGCCCCGTTGGCCCCTGCTTCGGATCTCCAGCGCACCTGGACCCTGGGCGGCCAGGTCTATGGCCCCACCCTCACCGGGCACTTCCAGGGGGTCCAGAGCGGCCAGCCCATCTCGGTGGATCTGGATTCGGATCTGGGCTTGGCCAAGAACAAGACCACCCCCGGCTTCTTCCTTGACTACCAGGGACCCCGGTTCGCCTTCCAGATTTCCAACGGCACTGCGGAATACCGGGGTGATCGTACGGTCACGCGGACCATCACCGTGAATGGCCAGTCCTACAGCGCAGGCACTGAGGTCCAATCCCACGTGAAGCTCGCCAGTGTGGACGGGATCTGGACCATCAAGTTCGTGGGCGGCTCCGATGCCTGGATGGGCCTCGACCTCGGGGCCCAGGTATGGACGATTGATATGGATGCTGCTGACGCTAGCGGGGTGAT
>CAIYNT010000173.1 GCA_903927605.1 uncultured Holophagaceae bacterium | reverse complement strand
CGCCCGTGTCCACGCCCATGGCGATGTCGGGGCTCTGCTGATCGATGGTCACCATCACGGCGCAGGTGGCGTAGTCGAAGCCCTTGATGTGGTGGTCGTAGCCGATGTCCTTCACCACGTCGCGCACCAGCGCGGCGACGGGAATGTAGGTCTCAGTGGTGATCTCGCCCGCCACCAGCACCAGACCCGTGGTAAGCAGCGTTTCGCAGGCCACGCGACTGCGGGGATCATCCTTCAGGGCCGCATCCAGGACCGTGTCGGAGATCTGGTCCGCCATCTTGTCGGGGTGCCCCTCGGTGACACTCTCGGATGTGAACAGGTGACGCCCCTGGGTGGCCATGCCGGACTCCTCGGAACTCCTCCGGACACCTTCCCGGAGGGGAGTTGGAGTATACCGCGAGGTCCCTTGAGCCTACATCTTTCGGATGACGCGGGAAACCTTGTCATGCCCTAGCCTGAAGGACTAAGGTAGGAAGTTCCCGTCTTCAAAGCGCCACTTACTGCACCTCGTGGAGGAACCCATGAACCCATTCCGCCGCTCGACGCTGGCCTTGGCCCTGATGGCCGCGTCCCTCCTGATGGTCTCCACCGCCTGCAAGCGGGAAGACCCTCAAATCCGGGAACTGACCCAGAAAGCCGCCGAGGCCGACAAGGCCGGCCAGCAGCTGAGCCAAGCCGCCAGCGAGGAACAGAAGAAGCTGGCTCAGGCCGGTGTCAACGACATCAAGCCCAACGCCGAGACCCTCCAGCTTACGGATGAGCAGAAGAAGGCCCTGGAAGAACGGATCAAGAACGAGAAGAACAGCTCCTACCAGGCCCTGCTCCAGGAGGTTCTCGACAAGGACAAGGAGATCAAGGAGCTCAACACCAAGCTTGCCAAGCTCAAGGCCGACCTGCCCAAACCCGACCTCGCCAAGCCCAACGACAGCCACTACGGCTTGGCCATGCGCTTCCTCAAGAAGAAGGGGGTGTCCGAGGCCGAGGCCAAGAAGCTGGTAAGCCGTGTGGCCATCCTGGACAAACTGGCGCCCGGTTTCGAGGTGTACAACTTCTACGCCAATGGCACCTACGGCACCTGGGTGTCCCAGGGCAAGGCGAAGATCAGTCCCAACGACCTGATGCGCCAGGAACGCGAGAAGGTCGAGGGTGAGCGCGATGAAGCCGTGGCCCAGAACGAGAAGCTGCAGGAAGAAGTCACCGACCTGGAGAGCCAGAAGAAGAAGATCGAGGAAGAGATCTCCAGCTTGCAGACGGAACGCTCCAACCTCATCGAGGAGCGCACCAAGCTCCAGGCCGACAACGCCGGCCAGCTGGCCAAGCTGAACTCGCTGCACTATGTCATCGGCAAGCGCGACACCCTGAAGACCGATGGAGTCATCGAGATCCCCGTCTTCGCCAAGGACCGCGCGGGCAAGACCTGCCGTGCCGAGGTCTTCACCCAGAGCCTCGACCTCCGGTCCGGCAAGACCATCACCATCAAAGCCGCCGACCTGGGCCTCAAGAAAATCGGCAAGGTGAATGTCGTCCCGGGCTCCTACCTGAAGGATGAGCACTACAAGCTCACCCTCAGCGAGGACAAGCAGACCGCCACGGTGGAACTCATCACCGTGAGCAGATTCAAGAATGACAAGGTCGTCTTCGCCGTTACAGAATAGACACCCTGCTCATCGCAAAGGGGCCCCTTTCGGGGCCCCTTCCTTTTCCCTGGAATTCCCGCCGGGACGGTCCTATCGTCTTGGAACCAATCAACTCCACTTCGCCATCCTTCCACTCCCACACTGGAGGTCAATACATGCGTCGATCCCTGAGCCTTACGCTTCTGGGCCTACCCCTGATGTTCGCCCTCGGATGCAGCGGCGGCGGCAACTCCGATGCCCCGGTCTCGGTCACACCGAACACACCCAGCGCCAACACTGCCGTGTTCAGTCCGAGTACCAACACAGTGCCTCTCCCAAATGTCCTGGCCACGGCTGTGGCCTCGGATCCCCTGACTGGCCGCGCGCCGAACACGCCCATGTCCCCACTGGAAGCCTTGCCTTACATCAACCTTCACGAGATGGGCGGCACCAATGCCGTGTCTGGCATAAACGCGCCCATTTACATTCAATTCACCGGGCCGGTGGTCGCCAGCACGGTCACCCCCGCCAACATCAAGGTCTTCCAGATAACACCTGATACGGTTGGCACAGAGAACAACCCCCTGACCTTCACCGATATTTCGGGGATGTTTACTTACCAGTACACCTCAGGTGGTACGGACCTCTTTCTCTTCCCGAACTTCCCCCTGCAACCAGCAACTCGCTACATGTATGTGGTGACCAACCGTGTGCTGGATGCCGCTACCGGCGGTTTCGTCTCCGCCTCGGTCGAGTTCGAGGCCCTCAAGTCCTTACAGTCTCTTGCTACTGCTCCCGCTCCCCTGAACCAGCTAGATCTGATCTGGGAGAACGTCACAGGCGGTGGGAACGTCTTGTTTTCGGGTTACTACAAGGTCATGAACGACCTGATTGCCGCCTCTACAACCACTAGTATTACAAGCCGAGCCAACATCTCGCTCCTCGGCCGTTTCATCACCGGCGCGAGCGCCATTTCTCTCAACACAAAGTATCCGGCCGATTCGGGGGCATCCTACATCCCCGTTGAATCCGCCCTCCGGGCCTTCGCCCTCGGCGCCGCAGGCCCCGGCAATGGGCTTCCGGGTGGCCTCCTGACCAGCAAGACCTGGTCCAACACCATCACGGTGCCAGCCAATACCGCCACCTCCCTTTCCACCTTCATCGCCGGCACGGCCGCGAGTCCTGATATCTACTGGAACCACGCCACTGGCAGCAACGCACCCACCAGCGTGGGCACCATTGTGCTTGGCACCATCAACAGTGCCGACCTCTCCATGGATCCTGTGGTGGTGTCCGCCTTCCACGCGGCAAACCCAACCCTATCAGACATGACTGGCACCACAGGTGCCTACAACCCAGCAGCAGGTGTCGTCCAGGCCTTCCGTCCAGATGGTCTTCACGTGATGGGATTCTATTCCACCGATCGCCCTGTTCCTTTCCTCTACATCGCGCCCAACCCAGCTGTGGTTGGCCCGAATGGAACGGCCCCCACAGGTAACCCACCTTCCGGTGGCTGGCCCCTGGTCATTTATGCGCATGGGATCGGAGGCCAGAAGGAACATGCGCTTTCCGTCGCTCAGACTCTGACCAGCATGGGTCGTGCCGTCATCGCCATTGATGAACCCCTCCACGGCCAACTCGCCGTTCCGGGCCACACCACTGGAACGTCCTGGTTCATGGACTTCACCGCCTTCGGTGCCCCCTTGGCCTTCCGTTCCAATATCCAGCAGGGCGCCTTCAACCTGAACCGTCTGGAACTCACTGTCCGCTTGGGTGGCTTCGCTGGCCTCGGGGCTGCCGCCCCAGTCATGGGCCTCACTGCCGACATCAAGTTCGTGGGCCAGAGCCTGGGCTCCATCATCGGAGCCTACTACCTGGCCGGAAATGCCTCTCTTGCCCTGGCTCCTCCTTATTACTCCCAGGCCACCCTGGACACCAACATGAAGGGCTACCTCTCCGTGCCCGCGGGCCGTTGGGCTTACATCGGCCAGGACACGGCGTCGTCCTTTGAGCCTACTGTCACGGCTGGCCTCGCGGCCGCCCACATCACCAAGGGGTCACCCACCTACAATCAGTTCTTCCTGGTGACCCAGACGGTCATCGATCCCACGGATCCAGCCTCCGTGACCACGCCGCTTGCAGCTTTGCTCCCCAGTCGGCTCTCGAACCGGGTCGCCCTGCAGGAATCCGTGGGCGATGGGTCCATCCCGAATACCTTCGCCCGTTACTTTGGCAACGCTCTTGGAGGACGTGAAGTGCTGGGGACGACGGCACCGGCTGCGGCGGTCGTCAACGCGATTGCCCCCTTGTTCAAGCAACTTGCCTATGTCGGTGGCGGCACACCATCTCATGCCGCCGTTGTTCCTGCCCAGTTCATGTACACCATCACAAACGGCGCGTTAGCCCAAAAATTCACCACGGCTGCCGCAGCCCCAACGAGCCCTGGCCCCACTCAGGGCTACTTCCAGTTTGATCAGCCTGGTATCGGCCACAATTCCCTGATCGATCCCTCGAATATGACCAATCTGACCCTGCTTCAGCGCCAAATGGCTATCTTCCTGGGTTACGGCGTAGTCATGGATCCCACCCAGGTTGCTGCACCGACGATCGCGCCTGTTCCCTTGAACGCGCTCCAGTGGAATGAGCCGTTTCGCATTATCGGCTACTGATCCTGAACCACCAATTCGACAAGGCGGGGCTTTGGCCCCGCCTTCTCTATGTCTGCAACTCCGGAAACGCTTCCAGCAACTGCCTTCGCGCCTCCAGCAGGTGCGGCACCGCGGCATCACGGCGGCGGAGGAAGCCGCGCACCGCCTGGAAGTCCTCTGCCAGACGCTCACCCAAGGGCAGCGACAGGAAGGCCAGGAGGCCCGCCAGCACCACCAGCATCGCCCCGCCCCAGCCAAGGAGCCAGCCACCCCCGGCGGCCATCAAGAGGGTCCAGAGGGGGAAGACCAGGATCCCCGCCCCCAGCTTGATGGTGGCCGTGACATCCCGCTCGTCCGTGGCCCGGGCCGCCACCCAACCCACCAACCGGTAGACCGGCCAGAAGAGCAGCGCGAAGGGCAGCACCAGGGCCGCCAGGAACAGGCGGAGGCCCGCCCGGGGCAGCCAGTGTCTGATCTCTGCCCAGGGATAGGGATGGCCCACCTGATCGGGCCGCAGCCCCTTGGCCTGGAGCCAAGCCTGGGCCGCGTGGACATGGGCTTCCATCGCGGCCAGGGCTTTCAGATCAAGTCGTGAAAGATGAGGCATCAGGGCTCGCACTCTGCCTCTGAGCGCCTCCAGATCCACCCGGCTGCCGGGCGCCTCGGCCAGCAGCCAGGCCATGTCTTGGGCAAGAGCCAGACGGCGCACATCCGCATCGTGCAAGGTGAGCGGCTGGAGCGCGGCGCGGATACGCTCTGTCAGCTCGGTCACTGCCTCAGTCTCAGGACCCCGCGTTACGAGATCCTCAAAGTGAAGTGGTGTCCCAAGCCGCAGCAGCACGCTGTGGCGGAAGGTGGCGCGGTCGCCATAGACCAGCCCCGCCGGAATGATGGACAGGGGCACTGGACTGGAGAGGGCGATGCGCGCCGCACCCGTCTTCAGGGGCGCGAGGTCCGCCCTGGTATGGCTCACGCCCTCCGGGAATATTGCCACCGATCCGCCCTTGGCCAGCACCTCGTGGACCTTGTGGAAGCACTGCTGGATGGACTCTGCCGTGGCGCCACCATCCTTGGGCCGGGTGACGGGAATGGCCCGGAAGGCCGCCAGGAAGGGTCGCAACGGTGCGATCTTCCAGAGGGTGGCCTTGGCCAGCCAACCCGTTCGGCGCTCCAGCAGCGCGGCGGCCGCCAGGGGATCCAGCAGACCATTCGGATGGTTCAGCAGAATCAGACAGGCACCCGCAGGGAGTGCAGGTCCCTCCGGCCGCAGAGACCGGAACCAGATCCGCCCGAGGATATGCGCTATTCCACTGGCGCCCATCTCAGGCCTGCCGGGGCCGATGGCGTGCCCACCACAGCGCCAGCCCGCTGAGCACAATGGCCGGGAGCACCAGGACGAGCGCCCGGGCCAGGGCATCTCCCCCGGGGAGGCCCATGGCGTGGAGGGCGTCCGCCCTGCGTCCCACCAACTCTGGACTGATGGCATCTCCGAAGAGGTGGATGAAGAAGACGTTCAAACCGATACCGGTGGCGCGCACGCTGGCCGGCAGGCAGCTGACGGTCAGCGCATTCACCGGACTGGTATTCACGAAGAGCAGGAACATGCCCAGGAAGAACAGGAGGTAGGCAAGGTCGAGGCTAAGGGTGCTGAGAGCCCAGGCCACCACGGGTACGGCCGCAATCAGGGTGAAACCGGAAATCCCCACACCCGCATTCGCCCACCGTTTCTGCCATCGGTCAGTGGTCAAGCCGCCCGCGAAGGTACCGAGAATCCCCGTAACCGCGGCCAGTACACCGAAGACCAACCCGGCCTTCCCGGTGGTGACGGCAAAGCGGCGTTGCAACAGCGTCGGCCCCCATGTGCTGAGGCCACCCATGGCGAAGGTGTAGGCCACGTAGCTCACCGTGCAAGCCAGCCAAATGCGGTTCCGGAAGACGTGAAACAGCCGTCTGGGGAAGGAAAGCGCGGCTTCGATGTCGGGAGTCTCATCCATCCCACCTCGCAGGGGATCGGCCTGGAAGGCCATCCACAGGGCGAAGACCAGTCCCGGCAGGCCCGCCACCAGGAAGGAGGCCCGCCAGCCCCAGGCGCCGGCCACGAGGCCGCCAAGCCCGTACCCAAACGCGCTGCCCACGGGAATGGCCAGGTAGAACCAGGTGAACTTCTTGGCCCGTTCGGATTCGGGGAATCCGTCGGCGAGCATGGCTGGGCCCAAGGTTGCATAGGCGGCCTCGCCCACACCCACCAGGGAGCGGGTCATCAGCAGGGCTGGATAGCTGTGGACGAAGGCCGCACCGATGGTGGCCAGGCTCCACAAAGCCACGCCAACGGCCACAAGCCGCGGTCGGTGGAAGCGATCGGCCAGATAGCCGAAAAGCGGCGCAGCACACATGTAGACGAGGACGAAGACCAGCGTCAGACGACCCAACTGAGCATTCGTCAGCTGCAGTTCCTTCCCCAACGGCTCAAGGATCGCCGCGACGACGTACCGATCCAGGTAGTTCACCAGGTTGATCCCGGTGAGCAGCAGGAGCAGCCGTCGCGCGGCGGTCATCTCATGGGGCCGTCAGCGGCAGGATCTACTTCTTGGGCGCCGCAGGCTTGGCGGGGGCGGGCTTGGGTGCCGCAGCGGGAGCGGCGGGCTCGCTGGCATCCAGACGCTTGGCCACCTCGGCGGTAAAGGCCTTCATCCACTCCTGGTCACCCCAGGAGAGGATCTGAACGGCCTGGTCAGACAGCACCATCTGGAGCTTCTGCTCCTTGGCAAGCTTCTCGACGATGGGGGCCGAGAGCTTGGCGATGGCCTCGCCGACCTTCTTCTCCACCTTCTGGTATTCCGCCTGGCTGTCCTCCTGCATCTTCTTCCCTTCGTACTCCGCATCACGGTACTTCTTGGCCAGCGCATCCTTCTTGTCGGGGTCCAGACTCGGAGAGTTCAGCTGCTGCTGGAGGGCCTGCAACTCCTGGCCCTTGGCCTGCAGTTTTTCCTGCAGGTTCTTCCCGGTGATTTCGAGTTCGGAGAAGATGGCTCCGGCCTTTTTGGAGGTATGCACCAGCTGGTTGATGCTGAAGAAGGCGAACCGGGGTGCCTCCTGGGCATTCATGGGAGTGGCGAGGGCGGCCGACAGGCACAGGGCTGCCATGGACAGGGCAAACAGGCGCATGGGATCTCCAAAATGAAGGGGGAATGATAGCGTGAAATGCAGGCCACTTATGGCCAGAATCAGAAGGTGGTTCCGATGGAGAACTGGAAGTCAGTCCTGCTCTGGGTATCGAAGGGATAGGGATTCAGCTTCCTGGCCCAGATCAGCCGCAGCGGGGCGGGGCTGATGGGCAGGAAGAACCGGAATTCCAGCCCGGCGGACCGCACCAGGGTGGGGTTGCGGAAGGTATAGGGGTTGTTGGACTGATCCAGGTAGGTCACTTCATTCTGGCTGAAGATCTTGGTGCCGGAAGCCCAGGCATTTCCGGCGTCGTAGAAGAACACCAGCCGGAACTCGTCGGCGATCTTGAACTGGTACTCGGCATTGAGAATCAGCTGTTTGTTGCCACCGACGACTACGGCGTGCTGGTAGTTATCGAGCATGACTGACCCAACCTGGCCATACAGGTAGCCGCGGATGCTGTTCTCTCCGCCAGGTCGGTACAGGTTGTAGAGCGGAAGTGGATCATTGCCCATGTTCTGCAGATACCCGTAGGTCGCATTGAAAGCGAAGATGTGGCGCTCAGCGAGGCTCACGAACTTGGCGAAGTCCCAGGTGGCCCGGAGATAGGGGACATCCCCACCAAACTGCCATCCGCCATATTCCAGGCCGAACGACAACCGAGTGCCATCGGTGGGTTTGAACTGGTGGTTGACGGTGCTGTAGGCGACATTCTGACTGACCGAGGAGGTGAGCAGGTTCGGCGTATCCCGGAAGTAGAAGTTCTGCCCGCCTTCGATCCGGATCAGCGAGAAGTTGTAGCCGGTGGAATAGGTGGTGAACCAAGCCCAGGGTTTGTCCGGAAGCCAGTTGCTGAGGCGGGCACCGACCGATACTCCGAGACTGCGGGTGAACTGCCGGTAAGCATTCGCAATTCCCACACGGGAGGCATCATAGTCCGCCGACCCGTTGGATACGGAGGTCGATAAGGAATAGGGGAGGTCGAAGATGAAGGGTTCGGTAAAACCAAGCGTGGTGCTCTTCGCGTACTTCCCTTCGTTGAGGCTCAGGGACAGGGTTTCGCCACCCCCACCCAGGTTCCGAGTGGAGAAGCTCACGCCTATGGAGAATCCGAACAAGGACCCGTAGCCGCCCTGGAAGAGCACCTCATTGACTCCGGCCTCCTCACCCTTGATCACGATGTCCACCTGGGGCTTGTCCGGCACCAGGTCCACCTTGGGCTCGGAGCCCTTCACGTCGAAGAAGCTCAGCTGGCTGATGCTCAGCAGCGAATCCTTGAAGCGGTCCGTCTGGAAGAGGTCCCCCTCCCGCATGAGCATGCTGCGGCGCAGCACCTTGTCCTTGGTTGTGAGGTTGCCTTCGAACTCGATCTTCCGGATCGTGTACTGTTCCCCCTCGTCCAGTTTCAGGGTGGTGTCCACCTTCTTGAGGCCACCTTCCTCACGCACATCGAGTTTCTTCTCGGTATGGAACATGATGTAGGCCTGGTTGGAATAGGCCTCCTTCACCTTGTCCACGGTCTGGTTCACCGCGTCCAGATCGAACGGTACGGGTTTGCCACCGGGCTTGGGGGCTTCCAGCGCAGGTTTCACGTTGAAGAATTTCAGCAGGAACGAACGGTTGTCCCGCTTCACCTCCGCATATTTCTCCAGGTAGAAGTCGCTCTTGAAGAGCTTGCCTCCTTCGGTCTTGAAAGTGCCCTCAAAGTAACGATCACCCTCCAGGATGGGAATGGTCAGGGTCGCCCGGAGATCGTACTTGGGCGTCTTCGCTTCCTTGACCCGCTGCTCGTTCTTCTTCTTCTGTTTGGCGGTGGTGCGATCCTCGACCTCGATGATGGGCTTGCCCACGAAGACATCCTTATAACCCTGCCTCCAGTAGGTCTTCTTGAGATTCTCCAGATCCTCATCCAGGTTCTTGTCCACCAGCAGGTCGTGGGTCGTCAACCAGCTGAACATCCAATGCTTCCGGGTCTTCTTCATGACCTTGCGCAGTTGGGCACTGGTGAACAGCTTGTTGCCCCTGAAAGACACCAAGTAGATCTTGGCCTTGCCTCCCTCCTTGATGTCGAATACGAGCCGCGCCACACCTCCCGCTATGGGCTCAAGGGTGATATCCACCACCGGATTCCGGAAACCCTTCTCGCCGGCCTGTTCGATGATCAGGTCCTTGATCTTCCGGGCAGATTCCGGATCGTAGACCGTATCCGGGTTGATGGTGAGCTTCTTCTCCTTGACCTTGTCCTTGATGTTGGTGAGGCCCACTTCCGTGCCACCGCGGTAGTCGATCTCCTTGATCAGGGGGCGTTCTTTGAT
Organism: uncultured Holophagaceae bacterium; assembly: GCA_903927605.1. Next base: position 4,496 of record CAIYNT010000173.1, on the reverse strand, counting down.
CCGAATGACCAGCTTCCTGCCACCGGTCACTTCTTCCAGTTCAAGCTTGATGTCGTCGAAGGAGCCGCTGGCCCAGAGTCTTTCAAGGACCGCTGTGAAGTCCAAGTTCCTCAGGTCATCGCCTACCTTCACGCCCGATTTGAAGATCACCGTCTCCGGGGTCTGTTTCTGGGCGCCGATCACCTCGATGGTGACGATGGGCTCGATGTCCTGTCCCAACACGGGAAGGGCAAACCCGGCAACCAGTGCGAAGAGCAGCACGCCTCTCCGCCACCGGGGCCAGACCCGGTTCCAAACCATATGTGGCTGCGTCATTCAGGCGCTCCGACCAGATGGGTTTCCTGGCCTGCGGCCACGTCTCCGGGATCAGACAGGGTGGGGACCAGCCTCTCGTCCACCAGATCGAAGTTCACTAAGCCAGAGGGCACCGCGTCCTGCCCGACCATCAGCTCGGCCAGGGGATCCTCCACCTGCTTCTGGATGGCGCGGCGCAGAGGCCGGGCGCCGTAGGCACGGTCGCGCAGGGTCGTCTTCACCAGCCAATCGCAGGCGGCATCCGTGAGAGTGACCATCAGGCTGTGTTTCTGGAGAGTGATGTTGAGATCCTCCAATAACAGCCGGACGATCTTGCGCAACTCATCATCGCCCAAGCGGTTGAACACCACGATCTCGTCGATGCGGTTCAAGAACTCGGGTGGGAAGGTGCGTTTCAGGACTTTCATCGCATCGCCGGTCTTGGCGTCGGGACGGCCATCCTGCTCGACGAAGCCGAGGTTCTTATCCGACAACAGCTCCCGGCTGCCCACATTGGAGGTCATGATGATGATGGTGTTCTTGAAGTCCACCAGGTTCCCGAAGGCGTCCGAAGCCTGACCGTCATCAAAGATCTGGAGCAGGATATTGATCAGATCGGGATGGGCCTTTTCGATCTCATCGAAGAGCAGCACACAGTAGGGATTCCGCCGGATACGGTCCGTCAGCATGCCCCCCTCTTCATAGCCCACGTACCCCGGAGGGGCCCCAAGCAGCTTGGAGACCTCGTGCTTCTCCATGTACTCGGACATGTCAAAGCGGATCATCTTCTTCACGTCCCCAAAGAGGAAGGCGGCCAAGGTCTTGGCCAGTTCCGTCTTGCCCACGCCCGTGGGGCCGAGGAAGAGGAATGAGCCCATGGGCCGGTTCGGGTTCTTGAGGCCGGTCCGGGCCCGACGCACAGCCCGCACCACGGCACTCACGGCCTCCGGCTGGCCGATGACCCGCTCGTTGAGCCTGGACTCCATGTTCACCATGTTGGCCTTCTCGTCACCCTTGAGGGCCTTGACGGGGATGCCGGTCCAACTGGCCACCACATCCTCGATGTCCTGCTCCGTGACCTCGGGGAACCGGGCGTAATCCTCATCCGTGAGGTCCGAACGGTTCTTCTGGATCTCCTCGCGCAGCTGCAGCTCCTTCTGGCGCAGCAGCACAGCCTTCTCGAAATCCCGGCTCAGGACGGCCTCGTTCATTTCGTTGATGACGTGGTGGAGCTCATCCTCGAGGGTCTGCCCCTCCGAGGAGGCCCCCCCTGGCCCCATGCGCAGCTTCACCCGGGCGCCGGCCTCATCCAGGAGGTCGATGGCCTTGTCAGGCAGGAAGCGGTCCGTGATGTAGCGGTTGGACAGGTAGACCGACGCCTCCATGGTCTTCTGCGTGTACCGGACCCGGTGGAAGAGCTCATACCGGCTGCGGATGCCTTCGATGATGCGGAGGCTCTCGGTCTCGTCCGGAGGATTCACGGTGACGGGTTGGAAGCGGCGGACCAGACTCCGGTCCTTGTCGATGTACTTGGCGTACTCCTTGTGCGTGGTCGCGCCGATGCACTGGATCTCGCCCCGGCTTAAGGCCGGCTTCAGGATGTTCGCAGCATCCAGGCTGCCCTCGGCGGCCCCGGTGCCGATGAGTGAGTGGATCTCATCGATGAACAGTACCACGCTCGGATCCTTGCTGGCTTCCGCGATGATGGACTTCAGGCGCTCCTCGAACTGCCCGCGATACTTGGTTCCGGCGACGACGAGGCTGAGATCCAACGCGTAGATCCGCTTGTCCGCCAGGCTGGGGGGAATGAGACCCTCGTGGATCTTCTGGGCCAGGCCCTCCACGATGGCGGTCTTGCCCACGCCGGCCTCGCCCAGCAGGATCGGGTTGTTCTTGCGCCGGCGGCTGAGGATCTGGACGATGCGCTCGACCTCCGCATCCCGGCCGATGAGGTTGTCGAAGATGCCCCGCTCGGCCATCTCCGAGAGATTGCGCGCGAACTCGGAAAGAAGCGGGTGCTCCTTCTTCTTCTTCGCGATCTTCTCCTCCTTGCTGCTCTCCAGCAGGATCTCCTTGGCAGCGATGAGATCCGCGCCGGACTCCTTAAGCAGGCGCCCGGCCAGGCAGCCTTCCTCCCGCAGCATGCCCAGCAGCAGGTGTTCAGCCCCCACATGCTTGTGGTTGAGCTTGGCGCTTTCGGCGGTGGCGTGCTGGAGGATGTGCTTGACCTCCTCCTCCATGGGGATGTCGATGCTGGTGCTGCTGGGCGTGATCTTCTTATCCTTCGGGGTCAGAGCCGCCACCAGACGCTCGCGCAGACTGCTCACCTGCACACCCATGCGCTCCAGGAGCTGCGTGCTGGTCTTCTCCGATTCCCGGAGCAGCCCCAGCAGGAGGTGACCGCTCTGGATGCTTTCCGCACCGAACTGGCTCGCCTCATAGCGGGCGAAGAACATCACGCGACGGGCTTTTTCAGTGAATTTTTCGAACACAGGGCACCCTTCCGGGTCAGAGATGGCGCCAGGACCAGGATGGTTCCAGTGCGATCTAACAGGGTAGCGCCTTCCGCCAGCCTTGTCCCGGTCCCGTCCCGATCCACCTGGGACAGAACCGCGGCCCGGCGCTATCCTGTAAGGCTGGGAGGGCGACATGAGCCTGGCTGGGACCAATCTGGCGATCCTTGGCCTTCAGTGGGGGGATGAGGGCAAGGGCAAGGTCGTGGACCTACTCAGCCCGCATTTCCGCCAAGTGGTGCGCTTCCAGGGCGGCAATAATGCCGGACACACCGTGGTGGTGGATGGTCAGAGCATCGCCCTGCATCAGGTACCCAGCGGGGCCCTGCATCCCGGCTGTTTCCTGGTAGTCGGCAACGGCGTGGTGCTTAACCTGGAAGTCTTCCAGCAGGAACTGGACCGCCTCAGCGCGCGCGGGTTCGACCTCACAGGCCGCCTCCTGCTCTCCGAGAAGGCCCACATCATCCTGCCCCACCACATCGCGTTGGATCAGTGGCGCGAAGTCCGCGCCGACAAGGTGGGCGCCAAGATCGGCACCACGGGCCGCGGCATCGGGCCCGCCTACGAAATGAAGGCGGCCCGCATGGGAGTTCGTCTGGGCGACCTCCATCATCCCGAGGCCCTGGCTGAGCGCATCCGGCCTGGCTACGACGAAGTCCGCATCCGTATTGGGGCCGAAGGTGGCCTGCCAACCCTGGAGGCCATTGTCGAGGGCCTGCTACGCATCGCCGAGCCCTTCCTGTCCTTCATCGGTGATGCCCAGGGCCACCTGCTCGCCGCCTGGGAACGCGGCGACAGCATCCTCTTCGAGGGTGCCCAGGCCACCCTGCTCGACATCGATCACGGCACCTACCCCTTCGTCACCTCGAGCAACTGCAGCCTGGGCGGCCTCTTCACCGGCACCGGCCTGCCCCCCAAGGCCTTGGACAAGACTCTCGGCATCGCCAAGGCCTACACAACGCGCGTCGGCGCCGGTCCCTTCCCCGCCGAGCTGCTGGATGCCACGGGGGCCCGACTGCGCGAGGTGGGTCGCGAGTTCGGCACCACCACCGGGCGCCCGCGCCGCTGCGGCTGGTTCGATGCGCCCATCACCGCGCACGCCTGCCGCACCAACGGCGTGGATGGCCTCGCCATCATGAAGCTGGACGTGCTCGATGGCATGGACGAGGTGGGTCTCATCATGGGCTATCGTACCGGTGAGGGGACCCTCACCACCAAGCTCCCCAGCTGCGCCGCCGATTGGGCGGGGCTGAAACCCGAAGTGAAGCGTTTCAAGGGCTGGACCAGCACCCGTGGCATCACCAATTCCAAAAGGCTCCCAACGGAGGCTCAGGCCTACCTTGAGTCCCTCGCCGAAAGTGTCGAAGTGCCCATCACCTATCTCAGCACCGGGCCTGACCGCACCGAAGGCTGCGTCTATCCCGGAACCTTCCTCGAACCGCTGCTGGGTTGACCCGAAGCCTGTTCACGGGCAAACTGATCCTCCTGCCCATCCAGGCATCGCACGCTCGCGTGCACCGCGCGCTCGAGGGTTCGCGGGCCTGGAATCACCGGCAAGGGCCCATAGCTCAGTCGGTAGAGCAGCGGCCTTTTAAGCCGTTGGTCGCGCGTTCGAGTCGCGCTGGGCCCACCAAGTTCCACCCCAAGGGGCTATCGTCTAGGGGTCAGGACACCGCCCTTTCACGGCGG
>CAIYNT010000172.1 GCA_903927605.1 uncultured Holophagaceae bacterium | reverse complement strand
GTCACCCTCGTCGCGCGTAGTACCCGCTACGCTTTGACTCGCTTTCCTCGCCTCGCTCGCCCGGCGACCCTCGCGCGGCCCTGTGGGGGTTCTGTAAGGCACTCAAGATGAACGCCAACTGGCTCCTGAAGTCCTCCACCCTGTGGGGCGTACTGGGAGCCTCGGGGTTCCTGTCCCTGATGGCCATGCTGTTCTCCCAGGGGGGCCTTCCCGAACTGCGCAAGCGTGAGGCAGAGCTGCGCTCCGCCAGGACCCACCTGGTGGAGCTGAACCGTCGCAACCGCGAGCTGATGGACGAGGTCCAGCGGCTCGCGGCGAAGGACCCCGAAGTGATGGAGGCCCTAGCCCGACGGCAGGGTTATGCGAGAAAAGGCGAGACCGTTTACACCTTCCGAAGCCGCGAACGGTAGCTGGAACTCCATCTAGCCTATGCCTCTGGAACGGTAATCGGCTACCTCTGGGTTGACGAGGTTAAAGATTGCTGTGGCGATAATTATGCAAAAATAACGTATCTGAAGGGTCGGGATTTCGGTTTAGATGGCCTTTTTTTGATGCAAAGGCCGTAATCAGGGACATGGGCCCTCGAACACTGAGATAAAGACTGATCTAAGCCTTCTTATTCTAATGGTAGTAGGGCTATGAAGGCGATCCCGGGAGCCTCGGATGGCCGACCCGCCAAGGCCATCTCCAAGGCCGAGACCACTCTTTTCAGCCGAGACGAGAATGGTGCCGGCATCCGCATGTTCGAGGGCGTCGGCTTCGGATTGCGCACCACTCCAGTGCTGCTGATGACAACACCGGGCTTCGGATGGACCAGCAAGACTGAGTAGGTGCTCCGTGCCGTCGGGGGCCGAAGTGGCTCTTCCGGTCATCGCCCCGCCGTTGCGCCTGCACACGGCAGGTGGCGAGACGGTGAAGGTGGAACTCGATCTGTACGGAGAGGGCCAGTGGCGGAACCTGCGACGTGCAGGTCTCGTCCGCAGGCTTGGTATCGTGTGTCCAGGCCCTTCACTATTCATGGGGTTGCGACGCTCACTCCATCAGCGCTTCGTCGTGGAACCCAACCTGCTAGACTGGCATGTTCCACACCCGAGGGGATATCGAGATGCGTGGTTTGACCAGCGCCTGCGCGATGATGAGGGCCGATTGATGCGCGCCCGGGTGGTGGCATTGGCAAACCAGAAGGGCGGTGTGGGCAAGACGACCACCGCCATCAACCTCGCTGCCTCTCTCGCGATGATGGAGAAGATGGTCCTGCTGGTGGACTTCGATCCCCAGGGCCACAGCACCACGGGCCTGGGCTTCCCCAAGCCCGATCACCGCGCAGGTTCCTATGCGCTGATGAAGGGCGCACCGGCCGAGGCGCTGCTGCTCAGCACTGAAGTGCCGATGATGCAGGTGCTTCCCGCTGGCAAAGATCTCGCGCAGCTGGAATTTGAACTCTTCGAATTGCCCCAGCTCCAGGTGCTCAAGCTTGCGCTCGCACCGCTTCTAGATCGCTTTGACTACATCCTCATCGATCCTCCGCCCAGCCTGGGCATGATCACCCTGAATGCCCTCACCGCTGCGGACGAAGTGATCGTCCCCATGCCCTGCGAGTTCTTCGCGCTGGATGGTCTGGCGGAACTGACCGAGACCCTCCGCCGTATCCAGTCAGGTCCGAACCCCCGGCTCAAGCTCGGCGGGATCCTGCTCACCATGGCGGAAGAACGGACCAACCTCGGTGCCGCCGTGGCCGCTGAAGTGCGCCACGCCTTCCCTGGCAAGGTCTTCCAGACCATGATCCCGCGCAACATCCGCTTGGCGGAAGCGCCCAGCCACGGCAAACCTGTGGCTTTCTACGATCTGCGCTCCAAGGGCGCCCAGGCCTACCTCAGCCTCGCGAAGGAGTGGCTTGGACTGGAGATCCTTGCGAGGAGGGAAGCCTGATGACTCAACTGAAGCGTCCGGCCCTGGGCCGCGGACTCACCTCCCTGATGAGCCAGATGGCTCCAGAGGATGACAACCAACGGGAGCTGCCACTGGGGAGCATGGTGCCCAACCGCGCCCAGCCCCGCACCCATTTTGATGAAGCGTCTCTGGCCGAACTGGCGGAAAGCCTCAAGCAGCACGGCATGGTCCAGCCCATCGTGGTACGCAAGGTCGGCGATCAATTCGAGATCATCGCCGGGGAGCGCCGTTGGCGGGCGGCCCGGAAGGCCGGCCTGGCCATGGTGCCCGTGGTGATCAAGGAGGTCCCTGATGAGCGCCTTCTCGAGATCGCCCTGGTCGAGAACATCCAGCGTCAGGAGTTGAACCCCATTGAGGAGGCCACAGCCTATTGGCAGCTGGGCGAACACCTGCGGTTGACCCAGGAGCAGGTGGCCGACCGCGTAGGAAAGTCGCGCCCCCAAGTCGCCAATACCTTGCGTCTGCTCCGCCTTCCTGCGGAGCTCAAGGCGGAGGTAGCCCATGGGCGCCTGAGCACCGGCCACGCCAAGGTGCTGCTCGGTGTTCCAGACCCTCGCCTGCAGGAGCAGTTGGCTTTTGAAGTGGTCGCCCAGCAGCTCAGTGTGCGCGCCTTGGAGGCCCGGATCCACCAGCTCCAGAAACAGGCCAAGGTCCACCGGAAGAAGCGGCATCCCCAGGAGCTCTTCATCAAGGCCGCCGCCGAGGAGCTCACCCATTCCTGGGGCACCCGCATCGAGATCAAGGCCAAGGGCAAGACAGGAACGGTTGTGATGCACTACGGCAGCGAAGGCGAGCTGGACCGACTGTTTGAAGCCCTCAAGCTCGGTCCCGCGAAGCGGCGCTAGGGTCTGTCATTAATAGGAGCTCCCATGTCGTCCTGGTTCGTCAAGAAGCGTCAGCAGAAGATCGCCATCGAGGAAAAGACCGTCCGGGTGCCCGAGGGGCTCTGGATCAAGTGCGATGCCTGCAAGGAATTGATCTACCGCAAGGAACTGGTCAACACGCATAACGTATGCCCCAAGTGCGGGTACCACTTCCGCATCGGAGTGGAGGAGCGGCTCGAGAACCTTATGGACGTTGGCTGGAAGACCCTGTTCGGGGACCTCCGTAGCGGCGACCCCCTTGGTTTCGTGGCCATGAAGAGCTACAAAGAACAGCTGAAGAAGTTGGAGCAGGCGGGACAGACCGAGGATGGGGTGGTGGTCGTGGAAGGCACCCTCTCGGGTCATCCCGTCGTGACCGCCGTCATGAACTTCGACTTCCTGGCCGCCAGTATGGGTAGCGTGGTGGGCGAGAAGCTGCGCCTCGGGGCCGAGCGGGCTCTGGAGAAGCGGTGCGCCTTCATCATCGTCAGCTGCAGCGGCGGGGCCCGCATGCAGGAAGGCACCCTGTCCCTCATGCAGATGGCCAAGGTCAGCGCGGCCCTTGCCAAGCTGGACCGGGCGGGCCTGCCCTACCTCAGCATCCTGACCGACCCCACCACCGGGGGCGTCAGCGCCAGCTACGCCATGCTGGGCGATCTCAACATTGCGGAGCCCAAGGCGCTCATTGGTTTCGCCGGGCCCCGCGTCATCGAGCAGACCATCAAGCAGAGTCTTCCCGAAGGCTTCCAGCGCTCGGAGTTCCTCCAGACTCACGGCATGGTGGACAAAGTGGTCACCCGGGACTACCTCAAGGACTTCATCACCGCCTGTCTGGCGTGGATGATGCCAACGCCCTAGTGATCGGCGACTTCCAACCCATCCATATTCCTCGCCTCCAGGAACGGGGTCATTTCGGCATCAAGTGCGGACTGGAGAACATCCAGGCGCTGCTCAGTCGACTGGGCCACCCGGAGGAAGGCTTTCCCGTGGTGCTCATCGCCGGGACCAACGGCAAGGGCAGCACGGGTGCCTTTCTCACTCACATGCTTAAGGCCGCGGGCTTTATCGTGGGCTGGACTACCTCGCCCCATCTGACGGAAGTCACCGAGCGCATCTGGGTGGACGGTGAACCTATCGGTGCGGGGGCTCTGGACCTGCTGCTGGGTGAGGTCTTCGAGGCCGAGGCCGAGGCTGGTCTCCACGCCACCTACTTTGAACTGATGATCGCCGCCGCCCTTTCGGCTTTCCGCATGACGGGAGTGGAGGTGGCGATTGTGGAGGTGGGTATGGGTGGGCGCTGGGATGCCACCAACGCCACTCAGCCCATCCTCACCCTGCTTACAACGGTGGGGTTGGATCACCAGCAGTACCTGGGCGACACCCGGGAGGCCATCGCCCGGGAGAAGCTGTGCACGGCCCGGGATGGACGCCCCCTGGTGCTGGGGCCAACCCTCGACCCTGATTGGATCCGCCCTCTCCTGTCCTGCGAACCCACGCTGCATTCCGCACCCGGGCTCGGGCCCCCGGACCTCCGCTGGGATCACTCCCGGGTGGACGGCAGGCGGGTGGGTCTCGCGGGTCTCCACCAGCTGGACAATCTGGCCACGGCCTTCGAGGCCGTGCGCCAGTTGCGGGTCCAGGGCTTCCCGATTCCAGAGGAAAGCCTCTGGCCCAGCGTGGCGGAAGTGCAGTGGCCCGGCCGGCTCTGGAAAGTGCCAGGATTGGAGGGCGTCTGGATGGATGGCGCCCATAACCCCGATGGCGCCTGCGTGCTGGCCGATCACGCCCTGGCCTGTGGCGTGCGTCCCCACCTTTATGTAGGTTCCATGGGTGACAAGGATCTCAGGGGGGTGGGCCGAGAATTGAAGCGGATGCGCCCTCTATCCGTGACCTTCGTGCAGGGGGATGCTCCCCGCTACGCCACGCCTCAGGCCCTGTGGGAGGCCTGGGATCTGGAGGCTCCCATGCTCACCCTGCGCCAGGCTGCGGCCCATCTGCGGGCCCAGTCGGAGGCTCCGCGGCTGGTCACAGGATCGCTCTACCTGCTGGGCGATCTGCTCCGGGAAATGGGCATCAAGCCATTCTAAGGATGCCTACCGTCTGCTGCCGATGAGAGCACCATGCGCTGGTTTCTGGTCTGTCTCGGTCTTGGCGGTGCCCTTGGGGCTCAGGCTCCCCTCCATATCGTGGCCGTGGAACGCAAGGGGCTGCCGCCCTATGAATCAGCAGATCGCGTCTACTGTCTGGATGGCGGACAGGATCGCGGACTCCGAGTGGGCGACCGTCTGCTGGTGAAGCGGATCGGAGACATCCGGGCCTGTGGACATCTCTGGGTGACCGAGGTGCGAAGCGATCAGGCAGGAGCGCGCTACGAACCGACGGAGTCGACCTATCCCATGAAGGGGGATCTGGCCGTCCTCGACGTCCTGAAGAGGATGCCGGATGCCGGGCGGCTTAATCCGGATCCGCTCCCATTGACATCACCTCCCCGTTCTACGCCCAAGGCCCCGCCGCGCGAAGGGGTGCTGTTCTTCCTTCCCCAGCAGGCCATGCTCAGTCCGGCCGGCGTGAAGAAGCTGGAGGCCTGGATCGAGGAATGGGGCAGGGAAGGCCAATGGAGCATCCAGGTGCCGACAGCCAAGGCCATCCAGCCCGTCCTCCAGAAGCAGAGGGCCGAATCGCTCGAGGCTGCGCTCCGCGCCCTGGGTATCGAACCCGTGAAGCTGGAGACTGACCCACGGGCGGTGGAAGGGAAGTACGATCCGGCCTGGATCCGCCACTGGGATTGAAGGCCCAGACGGTTCCGATCATGTCCCTGCAGATGGCTCGAGGCCGGTTCAGGGCAGCTCGGGATTCCCCAGGCTGAAGGTCTGCCCCAGGGCACCATAGTTGGGCCCTGCCACAGACGCGAGCCGGGAGATCGGCGTCCAGAGGTTGGCATTGGCGCTGTCGGTCCCAGCGTCCCAGATGCGCTCGGCGGCATGGGTCGTCAGTACATCCAGCAGGACGAGGGTGCTGGTGGGGCTCAGCTCCAATTCCCGATTCAGGCGGCACTCCAGGGCCACCGGAGCCTCCTTCAGACGGGGTGGTGCCACGCAAAGAGAAGCCTCCGTGGCTAGGCCCAACCGCTCCACTTCGCTGACTTCGGGCCCGACCTCGGCCCCGCTGGCATGCAAGGCCTCGAGCAGCGGCAGGTCCGCGATGTGCACCACGGCCTCGCCACACTCCTTCAGGTTGCGGTGAGTATCCTTCAGGGAACCATCCCGGCGTCGGCCCAACGTGACTGCCAACATCGGTGGTCCGAAGATGCCCATGAAGCTGCTGAAGGGCGCCAGGTTGACCCGCCCCGCCCCATCCACGGTCGTGATCCAGGCGATGGGCCGGGGGATCACCAGACTGGAAAGGATGCGGTAGACGTCACGCTTCGATAGGGAGGTCAGGTCGCGGGTGATCATGCCCCGATGATGCGGCAACCAAGATCTGGAGCACAACCGGCAATCGAGGGGCTCGTCCCCAGGGAATCATGAGATCCGTAACGGAACCGCGGCCGATCCTGAAGGCCTGTTAATCTGACGCGCCCCTGGAGGTGTTTTGTGGTCCTTGTCGCTGTTCTGCTGCTCTTGATCGGCGCCCTGGCCTGGCGCTTCAAAACCAAGCTGGGCTTCCCGCTCTCGGCACGGCTCGCCATCGTCCAGTGGGTGGGCCTGGTCCTGGGAGGGATGGCCTTTCTCGCCTCTATGGCCGTAATTGTGCAGCCGGGCCAGGCGGGTGTGGTGGTCCTGTTCGGCACCGTTCGGAGCCAGGTGCTGCCGGCGGGCCTGCACTTCATCAACCCCTTCTCCCAGGTGGTGGAGATGGAGGTCCGCACGCGGAACTACACCATGTCGGGCATCGCCGATGAAGGCCAGAAGAAGGGCGATGATTCCATCCCCGTCATCACCTCCGATGGCCTGACGGTGAAGCTCGACTCCACGGTCTTCTACCATCTGGACCAGGAGTACTGCGCCAAGATCTACGAGAAGATCGGCACCGATGTGGAAGGGCAGATCCTCCGCAGCCAGATCCGCACCTCCCTGCGGGACGCGGCTGCCGGCCTCACCGCCACCGAGCTGTACACGACCAAGCGGATGGGCTTCGTGGAGAACGTGACAAAGACGCTCACGACGGCCTTCAAGGAACGGGGCATCGTCATGGAACAGGTGCTGCTGCGCAACGTCCTGCTGCCCGACCAGATCACCAAGGCCATCAACGACAAGATCGCCGCGGACCAGGACGCCCAGAAGATGGCCTTCGTGCTCCAGAAGGAGAAACAGGAAGCCGAGCGCAAGCGCATCGAGGCCGAGGGCCAGGCCCGGGCCCAGCAGATCGTGAGCCAGAGTCTGACCCCGCAGATCATCGAGTACCAGCGCATCCAGGCCCTGCGGGACATCGGCGCCAAGGGCAACCTGATCATCACGCCTATGGGTGGGGCGACGCCCATGATCCAGGTGCCGGCGAAGCGGTAATTAAACGCCGGGGGCCGGGGGCTTGTTCTTCTCCTCCGCCTTGGGTTTCTTCAGGTTCATGACCACCTTGATGATCTGGCCATCCCGGAGGACGTCGAAAACGATCTCATCCTTGGGGGATTCCACTTCCAGCATGGCCATGAACTGACCCACGCCTTCGATGGCCCGACCCTGGTAGCCCAGAAGGATGTCGCCCATGGAGCGGATTCGTCCGGCTTCATCCAGTTCCAGTGGACGCAACCCGGCCCGGGCCGCAGGCGAATCGGGGTCCACGCTCTTCACCAACAGACCGCGAGCCAAGCCGAAAAACTGGAGGGCCTCGGCGCCGGGGAAGGCCTCAAACCCCATGCGGGGGGGCTCCAGTGTTTTTTTGGCGATGAGTCGGGGCACGATCTGGTTCAGCGTGTCCACGGGGATCGCAAAGCCAACGCCCACGGAGCCTTCACCCTTGGTGGCGACAATGGCAGTGTTCATACCGATCAGGCGGCCCCCGCTGTCCAGCAATGGACCCCCTGAATTTCCGGGATTGATGGCTGCGTCTGTCTGGATGGAGTTGAGGATCCAGGTGCGATAGCCCGTCGCGATCTCGCGTCCGAGGGCGGAAATGACCCCCGTGCTGAGAGAGTGGTCTAGGCCGTAAGGGTTGCCGATGGCCAGGACCGACTGTCCCACCAGCAGGCTGGAACTTTGCCCGATGGGAATGGGACGCATGGCTTCCGGGGGGGCGAAGGCCTGGATGACTGCGATGTCATAGGCGAAGCTGACACCGATCACCCGCCCCTTGTAGGTCTTTCCTGTGGAGACGGTGACCTCGACCTCTTCCACATCGGTGAGAAGCTGACCCGCCTGCTCCACACTGATGACGTGGTGATTGGTGACGATATGGCCCCATTCGTCCCATACGAAACCAGTGCCGCTACCCGTCGGAACCTTCGTGATGTCATTGGTCTTCGGGTCCCGGTTCTTCAGGATGGCCGACACGAACACCACACTGGGCCGGGTCTCCTTGAAGCGTCGAACGGTGTTTTTCTCCTCGGCGCTCATGGGTGTGCCTGGGGCCACCTGTCGGGGTTTCGCGTGGGCGCGGAAACGCTGGATGGTCGCGTCTTCGCTGGGAACCGCCGGTTTGGTGGTGGTCTGGGCGGCCATGGACAGGGCCAGCAGGGCGATCAGAGCGGTGCGGATCATGGAGGAGGCTCCCGGAGAGATTATGGGGCCGTGGGATCAGAGCTGCCTCCCAGGGCGGTCCGTGCGGATTCCCAAAGACACTCTAAGCTGGAAGGGCATGACAAAGCTGATGCCAAGGTCTCCACGCTCGGCCCTTCTCCTGGGGCTGGCCTTCCTTCTGCTCCTGGGAGGCGGCGGCAGCCTGGCTTGGCTGTTGGCCCGGCGGGGGGTGCGGGCTCCTCTGCGGATCGTGCTCATCACGCCCCCGATGGCGGCTTCCGAGGGGCTGGAAGCAGGCCAGGGCAGGGCCATCGGCGCCATGATCCAGGATCACCTGGAGCACGAGGGGCGATTCGCCATCACCAGCGTGACCGAAGCGCCAGCGGATCTGGACCTGCTCCTGGGTCAGAACCGAACGTTGCTGGTTCAGGCCGAGCCACGACGAAGGGGAGACGACCTCGACCTGTCCTATCGTTTTGCCTGGGGGAGGCAGCTTGCCAAGGGTTCCCCGGTTCCGTGGGCATTCCACAAGGCGGGAGCACTGCCGCCGGCACAGGCCTTTGAGGCCTTCCTGAAGACTTTCCCGGAACCCGTGAAACGCCCTTCCATGTGCCTGGTGTCCAAATCGGTCAGTGTGTTCTGGGATCTTGTTCAATCAGGGGCGTGGCGCCTGCAGAACCAGCATCTGGAGGAAGCCATCGCCCTCACTGAACAGGCGACCCGTCTCGACCCCACCTGTGCGAGCGCTTGGATCCTGCTTGGGAACCTCCGTTACCGGCGGATGCTCGACAGCCCGGAAGGCTTCCGTCAGGAGCAGGCTGATACCGAGGCCTCCCTCCAGCGGGGGCTGGCCCTGGCACCGGTGCATCCACGCGGGACCTTCCTGTTGTCCTTGCTCAAGAGCGACAGCGGCAACCAGCGGGAGGCCCTGGACCTGCTGCTGCTGGCCCGGCGGAAGCAATCGCACAACCCGACCCTGCTGACCGGGATTGCCTATGCCGCCCGGGGCATGGGGTTGCTGCCCCTGGCGCGCAGGGCCATGGACCTCCGGGACAACCTCGCTTTCGCCCGGTTGCAGCCGCAATCGGTGGATATCACCTGCCTCTACACGGGCGAAATCCAGCGTTTCGAGGCCAGCCTCCAGGAACAGCCCGGGCACTTGCGGAGTGCTTCGGGTGTGCTGCCTTTCTACCGCGGCTATCTGGCCCTGGTCCGGGGCGACCGGGCCCTGGCCCACAGAGAGTTCCTAGCGGCCGCGACCCTACCCAACGGTTATCCCAACATCGTTCGGCTGAGTGAAATCTACGATCTGATCCTTAGAGATAAGAAGGACGAGGCCTGGAAGAAACTTCGGGAATACGAGCAGGAGCGCACCGGCATGCGGGAACCCGATGGGGAGTTCACCATCCGTCTGGCGGAGGCCTACGCCCTGATGGGGGATCGGGCCAGCGCCATGGAAATGGCCAACCGGGCCTTCGCCCGCGGGTTTGGCTGCACCACCTGGTACGAACACAGCCCCATGCTGGAACCCTTGCGGGGCCTACCGAAATGGAAGGCACTCATCCAGCACCTGAAGGAACGCCAAGCGCTCATGGAGGATCGGTTCCCCATCGGGCTGCTGGAGGACAACTGAGTTCCGGGAAAGCAGCTCTTCGGGTGCGTTCGGTTGGCCGGTAGACTGGGACTCTGCCCAATCGGGGGTCCCATGTCCACACTCACCGTGCCTGAAGCAGCCAGCCCCGTACCCGCGGGCTACCTGCCTCGGTACAAGGTCCGTTTCGTCACCGCCGCCAGCCTCTTCGACGGCCACGATGCGAGCATCAACATCATGCGCCGTATCCTCCAGGCCACCGGCTGCGAGGTTATCCACCTGGGTCATAATCGCGCCGTACAGGACATCGTCGAGACCGCCATCCAAGAGGATGTCCAGGGGATCGCCATCTCCAGCTACCAGGGGGGCCACGTCGAGTACTTCAAGTACATGGTGGACCTGCTGCGGGAGCGTGGCGCTGGGCACATCCAGGTTTTCGGGGGCGGGGGCGGCGTCATCTCGCCCGACGAGATCCGGGAGCTCGAAGCCTATGGCGTAGCCCGCCTCTATAGTCCGGAAGACGGCCGCCACATGGGTCTCCAGGGCATGATCGACGATATGGTGCATCGGTGTGATATCGACCCACGCACCACCCCCGCATTCCACTCCCTGGCAAGGCGCATCACCCGGATCGAACTTGGTGACCTGGAGGCACTCCCCACAGCCCACGGTCTGCGACCTACAGCCGTCCTTGGCATCACCGGCACCGGCGGTGCCGGCAAGTCCTCCCTCATCGACGAGCTGCTGCGACGCTTCCTGGTGGATTTTCCGGACAAGCGCGTGGCGGTACTCAGCGTGGATCCCACCAAGCGCAAGACCGGCGGCGCCCTGCTCGGCGATCGCATCCGCATGAATGCGCTCTACCCTCCCGAGCTGCGGGACCGGGTCTTCATGCGCAGCCTCGCCACCCGCAGCGCCGCCCACCGGGCCACCAGCGAGGCCCTGGTGGCCAGCATCGCTGCGGCCAAGGCCGAAGGCTACGATCTGGTGATCGTCGAGACGGCGGGTATTGGTCAGAGCGATAGCGAGATCGCGGACATGGTGGATCTGTCCATGTACGTGATGACGCCGGAATATGGCGCCGCCAGCCAGCTCGAGAAGATCGACATGCTGGATTTCGCTGACATCGTGGTGCTGAACAAAGCCGACAAGCGTGGTGCAGAGGATGCCCTGCGGGATGTGCGCAAACAGTACCAGCGGGCCCATAAGCGCTTTGCCGAACCGGTGGAGGACATGCCCGTCTATGCCACCTGTGCCAGCCAGTTCAATGATCCCGCGACAAACTGGCTGTTCGTGAACGTGGTGAAGGCCATTGCGGTGAAGTCTGGCCTCGATTGGGAGCCCAGGCTCGAAGCCGCGCCCGGGAATCCCCTCCGGGCGGCCATCATTCCGCCGGAGCGGGTGCGCTATCTGGCGGAAATCGCCGACGCAGTGCAGGGCTACAAGGCCTGGGCGCGCCACCAGGCGGAAACGGCGGAACTGGCCCATGCCCTCTGGCTCAGCCTGCGCGCACTGGGCGACAAGGTGCCCGCGGTCGGGGCCTTCTACGATGCCGTCCATCTCACGGAACCCGGTGAAGGTGATCAGGGCACGGCCATCCTTCTCCTGCGGCAGCGCTACCAGGAGCATCTGGGCGAGCTGCATAGCGAAAGCCGCGGCCTCATCCGCGACTGGTCCGAGTTGAAGCGCAGCTACACCGAACCGGAAAACGTGTACGTGGTCCGGGGCCGGGAGATCCGCACGGCCAACTACACCGCCTCCCTCAGTGGCTCCCTGGTGCCGAAGGTCGCTCTGCCGCCCTATTCGGGTTGGGGCGACCTGCTGCACTGGCAGCTGCTGGAAGACCTGCCGGGCCGCTTCCCGTACACCGCCGGTGTGTTCGAATACAAGCGCGTGGGCGAGGACCCCACCCGCATGTTTGCCGGCGAAGGCACCCCGGAGCGCACCAACAAGCGGTTCCACTACGTGAGCCAGGGCCAGCCCGCCGTCCGCCTGAGCACGGCCTTCGACAGTGTGACGCTCTACGGCGAGGATCCTCACGTCCGCCCCGATATCCACGGCAAGATCGGCAACAGCGGCGTGTCGGTCTGTACGGTGGATGATGCCAAGAAGCTCTACTCGGGCTTTGATCTGCTCTGTCCCAGCACCAGCGTGAGCATGACCATCAACGGTCCTGCGCCCACCATGCTGGCTTTCTTCCTCAACGCCGTCATCGACCAGCGGGCTGAGGCCTGGCTGCAGGAGCATGGCCAACTGGAAGCGGCCCAGGCCAAGATCGAGGCAACGTATGCGGCGCAGGGGCGCCCGCGTCCCTGCTATGAGGGGGGCCTTCCGGAGGGGAATGATGGCCGCGGACTGGCCCTTCTGGGCGTGACCGCAGATGAGCTCCTGCCTCCAGAGGTCTACGCGAAGCTGCGTGCCGAGGCTCTGCAGACCGTGCGGGGCACGGTGCAGGCTGACATTCTCAAGGAGGACCAAGCCCAGAACACCTGCATCTTCAGCACCGAGTTCGGCCTCAAGGTCATGGGCGATATCCAGGCCACCTTCATCGAAGAAAAAGTCCGCAACTTCTATTCGGTGAGCATCAGCGGGTACCACATCGCCGAGGCCGGGGCAAACCCCATCAGCCAGCTGGCCTTCACCCTGGCCAATGGGTTCACCTTCGTGGAGTACTACCTGTCCCGGGGCATGCACATCGACGACTTCGCGCCGAACCTCAGTTTCTTCTTCAGCAATGGGCTGGATCCGGAGTACAGCGTCATCGGTCGGGTGGCCCGGCGCATCTGGGCCCTGGCCATGAAGGAGAAGTACGGCGCCAATGACCGCAGCCAGAAACTGAAGTATCACATCCAGACCAGCGGCCGTTCCCTGCATGCCCAGGAAATCGACTTCAACGACATCCGTACGACCCTCCAGGCCGTCTACGCCATCTACGACAACTGCAACAGCCTGCACACGAACGCCTACGACGAGGCCATCACCACGCCCACGGAGGAGAGCGTGCGGCGGGCCATCGCCATCCAGCTCATCATCAACCGGGAGCTGGGCCAGGCGAAGAACGAGAACCCGCTGCAGGGTTCCTTCCTCATCGAACAGATGACCGAGCTGGTGGAGGAGGCCGTGCTGCTGGAGTTCCGCCGCATCGCCGACCGGGGCGGTGTGCTGGGGGCCATGGAGACCATGTACCAGCGGGGCAAGATCCAGGAAGAGTCCATGCACTACGAACACCTCAAGCACAGCGGGGAACTGCCCATCATCGGTGTGAACACCTTCCTCAATCCCCAGCCCGCAGAGCTGGGCGCGCCCGAACTCATCCGCAGCACCGAGGCCGAAAAGCAGCAGCAGATCGACAACTTGGCCGCTTTCCAGGCCCGCAACGCCGACCGGGCACCCGCCGCCCTGAGCCAGCTCAAGGAGGTCGCCCGTGCCAACGGCAACCTCTTCGACGCCCTGCTCGATGCGGCCAAGGTGTGCAGCCTCGGCCAGATCAGTCAGGCCCTCTACGAAGTCGGCGGGCAGTATCGTCGCAACATGTAAGCTTCAGTCCGGATTGTTTTTCGAATGGCAGACCAATTCTTTTGCCAAGGCGGCATGAGTCACAGACGGTGATGAGGTAGTACCGTGACATAACGCTGGGCCCCACCAGAATTAAGCACGTCTGGCGGACGTCGGCTGAACGCATCCAGGGGCGTATCATAAGAACCAGATGTTGCCTCGGACGCTGATTTTTCCCCTCGCCGCCATGGTCTTGTCCGCCGGGATGCCGAAGGCTCCGGTGAAGGCCGGAGTCACCTATCTCTACACCTACTACGACAAGCAGGGCCGGCTGCTGATCAACAATCTGCCGCCCAGCTACATGAAGGGGCAGGGGCTGGTGCTGAAGCATGTGGGCGTGGGCAAGGTGCGACTCGCGGTGACGCCGGCGGAGATGGCCAAGGCCCTCAGGAGTCCCGAACTGATTGCCATGGTGGATGAGATCGCCCTGGCCGAAGGGGTGGACACGCATCTGGCCCGGGCCATCATCCAGGCCGAGAGCGCCTTCAACTACAGGGCCCGAT
This sequence comes from uncultured Holophagaceae bacterium, assembly GCA_903927605.1. The sequence continues at coordinate 36,153 of CAIYNT010000172.1, read as the reverse complement.
CCCGGGCGGGGGCGCTGGGTCTCATGCAGCTGATGCCGTCCACGGCCGAGCGCTTCGGGGTACTGGATCCCTTCGATCCCCGCCAGAACATCAGTGGCGGCGTGAAGTACCTGAAGTGGCTTCACGGTTATTACGAGGGCGATCTCACCAAGGTGGTGGCGGCCTACAACGCCGGCGAAGGAGCCGTGAACCGCTACAAGGGCATTCCACCCTTCCGCGAGACCCGGGCCTACGTGCCCAAGGTGCTGGATCTCTACCAGCACAAGGCGGTGCAACCGGATCCGAAGCTGGCGGGCAGCATGTCGCTGCTTCAGAAGGGCCATGGTGGATTCAAGGTGGACGAGCAGAAGCCCGTACCCGAGCCCACCCTCCAGCAGCGGGCCTCCACGCGCGTCTACCAGTGGACCGACGCCAATGGCCGGGTCCAGATCAGTGATCAGCCGCCACCCAAGGGTGCCGTTGGCGTGAAGCCTTACGGTGCGCCCTGATCCCCGTCGAGGTTGGTGACGAAGGCGTTCAAAGCCGCGAGTGAGGCCTGGAAAGTGGCATTCAGCCTCTCGGGGAGATCCACGCCGGCATCGGTGGAGCCGCTCCGCCCCAGAGCTTCCAGCTCGGCGGCCAAGTGGCGCATGGCAGTCGCGCCCAAGGCGCCAGACCCGCCCTTGAGGGCATGCCCGGCCCGGGACAGATTCTCCGCATTCCCCTCGGCCGTCGCCGCGAGGATGTCCCGCATGCGGCGAGGCGTATCATCCCGGAAGATGGCAATCATTTCGGACAAGAGGCTGTGGCCGCCCTCGTCGAGTTCGACCAGGTTCCGAAGGGTGGTCAGGTCCAGCAGTTCCGAAGCAGTCATGACGAACTCCCGATTCCCATGCTGAGGCAGGCGGCCCCGTTCGTCCAACAGGATGCAGTACGCTGGAGCCATGACGAACTCCGTACCGATGTCTCCCGCTGAAACCGCCCTCTCCCTGCTGTTCAGAAAACTGCACCCCCATCTGGAGGACGCCGCCCATGCCCTGTCCCGGGGGGCCACCCGGCGGGAGCTGGAACGGCTGCATCTCAAATTGATCGCGGCCCGGTTGAAGACCGTGGAGGTGCTCGAGGCCGAGACCCAGGCCCTGCCCGGGGATACGCCCCTGGCCGAGCTACTCGACACCCTGGCTGCCAACCTGACGCCGGTAGGGGAAAGCTACCGGCAGGCGCTGATCCTCACCCAGCTTTGTCTGGAGGAGGCTCCGGCCGAGCTGCTGCCCCATGTGCCGGAGGGCTATGTGGCCACCTCCTCCTGGGGGCCCCGGATGGCTGACTTCCTCGCCCGGCTGAAGGATCCAGCCTTCCAGGCCCGCAGCCGCTGGGAAGCCATCGAGGAGGACATCGGGGAGACGGAGGAGGAATAGGGGGTCCCATTCATCCCCTGGAATCTGTCATACGGGGCCCTGGATCTGTCATCCATGGCTCGGGCGCGCCCTGGAGTCTGCAGAGCGTATCTCATGGTATGGACGGATGATCCGCCCCGCTGACCTGGAGGTTTCCATGCGCACCCATCCCCTTCGTTTCGCCACCTTCGCCGTGGTTCTGCTGACGCTCGGCGCCTCCCTTCACGCCCAGGGCTGCGGGCCCGGTTTCGGCCCCGGAACCGGTCGTGGTGGTTTCGGTCACGGCCGTGGTGAAGGCCGTGGCTTTATGGGCCTTAATCTCACCGAGGCCCAGCAGACCAAGGTCAGGGCCATTCACGACCACCATGCGGCTGCCATCCAGGCCAAGATGGATGCCGCCCAGGCTGCCCACAAGGTCCTGCGCGAGGCCATGGTGAACGCATCCTCGGATGCCAAGATCCTCCAGGCCCTGCATGAGAAGGCCTCGGCGGCCCAGTTCGACCTGATGCTCGAGCACCGGGCCGTGCACCAGGAGATCATGCCCCTCCTCACCCCCGAACAGAAAACGCAGTTCGAAAAGGGGCCGATGGGCATGGGCCCCCGTGGCGGGCGCGGCAGAGGTCCGGGCTTCGGTGCTGGGAAAGGCATGGGGCCTGGCCGTGGACCCGGCATGAACCCTGATTGCCCGATGGTACAGCCCTCCTAGGCAGCAGACCGGTATTCTGGACGACCATGCGCGCTTCATCGGTCCTCCAGGGCACCTGGCAGCGGACGCGGCGCCCCCGAACCTGGGGCGCCGCGCTGCTGTTCGGTCTGGTCTGGAATGGGACCAGGGCGCTGATGGGGCTTCCCGAACCGAGCCTCATCGAAGTCCTCACGCCTTCGCTGTGGGTGGCACTCTTCCTGGTGCTGGCACCGCTGCCCTGGCAGTGGACCGGCGACGAGACGCCCATGGCGGGGACCCTGCGCGGCGCGGCTCAGGCCCTGCCCTGGATGACTGCGCTCACCCTTGGTGTCCTCCTGCTCCTCGGTGCGATGGGCGGGCCGTCGCCAGGGCGGGGCATGGGTCCGGGTCCAGGCATGGGCATGATGGGACGGGGAGGCCCCCATCCAGGCATGGGTCCGCGACCCGATGAAACCAGGCTCATCCCCATCCACCCCCGGTTCTGGCTCCTCGGTGTGGCGCATCTCTGCTTCGGGCTGCTGCTGGGCTGGATCCTGGCGGACCGCGAGCGGGCCGAGTTCCAGGAGGCGTCGGCCCGACGTGCCACCAAGGAGGCCCAGGCCCGGGTCCTCCAGGGTCAGATGAATCCCCACGTGCTGTTCAATGCCATCAGTGCGTTGACGGAACTGGTGCGCGAGGATCCGGTGGCGGCAGAAGCAGCCCTGGTAAGCCTTTCGGACCTGCTGCGGGCCCTGCTGGAGCATGGGTCGCGCCTGCGGGCGCCTCTGGGCGACGAGCGCCGCCTGGTGCAGCTTCATCTCACCCTGGAACGCATCCGTCTGGGCCAGCGCCTTCGCGAGAGTTGGGACTGGCCCGAGTCCCTGGATGCCCTGGAGATCCCACCCCTCATGATCCAGCCGTTGGTGGAGAATGCCCTGAAACATGGTGTGTCCGTGGCCCTGGGCGGTGGCGCCCTGGACGTGAAGGTCCGCCATGACGGCGATCAACTCTGCGTGCGCGTAGCCAACACCGGGCCGGCTCCGGTAGATTCGGAGGGCCGGGGCCTGGGTCTGCGGAACCTCCGGGAGCGCCTCGATCTTCTCGGCGCTCCGGCTACCGCGCTGCGCCTTCACCGCGAGGGCGAGTGGACCGTGGCGGAGCTGCAACTGGCGGTGAAGCCATGAGCGGTGTGCTGCGCGTGCTCGTGGCCGAGGACGAGCCCGTCAACCTGCGTCGTCTGACCCGCCTGCTCCGCGAGGCGGGCTGCGAAGTGGTGGCGGAATTTGAGGACGGCCCGTCCGTGCTCGACTGGTTGGCCCGTGGCGAGGCGGTGGATGCGCTGTTCCTGGATATCCAGATGCCCGGCCTCACCGGGTTGGATGTGTCGGCGGATCTGCCCCGGCCCCTGCCCGTGGTGTTCGTGACGGCTTATGCCGAGCATGCCGTGCGGGCCTTCGAGCGGGCGGCCACGGACTATCTCCTCAAGCCCGTGACGGCGGAACGCCTCGCCGCCACCCTCCAGCGCCTGCGCGTCACGGCGGAGAGCCGGTTGGGACATGATGCGAGGACTCGACCCACAGGACCCTTCCGCTTCCCGGTGAAGGCGGGCGAAGGTGTGGTGCTGGTGGACCTCGCCAGGACGACGCACTTCCTGTTCGAGGATGATGCCGTGTGGGCCTTCGCGGGCGAGCGGCTGCGCACCACCTGGAAGACCCTGGCGGAGGCAGAGTCGGCGCTGGGAACCCGCGTGGTCCGCGGCCACCGTCATCTGCTGATCCGTCCCGAAGCCATCGTGGGCGTGAGGGCCGGCGATTCAGGGCGACTGCGCGTGCGACTGGCTGGCGGGGCCGAACTGGAAGTGAGCCGCGGAGCGGCACCAGGGCTCAAGGCGAGGCTCGGATTGGCGTAGAAAAGAAATTGGCTTACCACGAAGACAGGAAGACCACGAAGTGAGATCCGGGTTTTCCTTCGTGGTCTCCGCGTCTTCTCGGTATCGGCTTCGCCAATACACGAGGCGAACTGGAATATCGTGGTGAACTTATACTTCCGCGATGAGCTCGATCTCGACCTTCGCGCCGCGCGGCAGCGCCGCCACCTGCACGGTGCTGCGGGCGGGCTTGGCGCTGCCGAGGGCCCGCTCATAGGTGGCGTTGAAGGCGGCGAAGTCGGCCATGTCCGTGAGGAACACGGTGGTCTTCACCACTCGGTCCCAGCCGGTGCCGGCGGCGGCCAGCACGGCGGAGAGATTCTTGAGCACCTGCTCGGTCTGGGCCTCGATGGGGCCGGTGACCATTTCCATGGTCGCGGGCACCAGGGGAATCTGGCCGGCGGTGAACAGGTGGTTGCCCGAGATCTGGGCCTGGCTGTAGGGGCCGATGGCGGCGGGGGCGTTGGGTGTGGAGATGGTGCGCATGGGGGACTCCTCGAAAGACTATTGTCCGCCCTTCTTGCCCCAGCGCCGCTTCTTGTGACGCCAGTTGCGGTTGGGCCTGGGGGCGGGCTGGAGTGGGGCGTCAAAGGGTGAGGCGGGCTGCTCGGGTTCGCCTTCGCCCTCCTCGTCGCCGAGGCCCCGGGGGCCCTCCTCGATCTGCTGCTGCACCCACTGGGCGGTGCGATGCATGAGGGCGGCGAGGCAGAGGCTGGTCTCGATGCGGGCGTGGGGCAGGGGGCCCAGCTGCGTGAACACCGAGGGATCCGGTGGGATCACCCGCGGAATGCTGATCTCCGGCAGGGGCATGGGCAGGGCGTCGTAGGCCTCCTCGGGCAGGTGCCGCCAAGGCTCGGGTTCGGGCTGCTCGCGCCGGAGCAGGTCGGCCACGGTCTGCTGCTTTTTCGGTGGCCGTCCGCGCTTCTTCGGAGCGGCTACGGCGGCGGCATCGAGGGCCGATTGGAGGGCCTGCAGCACCTCGTCGCGACTCTTGCCCCGCAGGTCGAAGAGCAACCAGGGATCGCGGTCCAGGGCCTCGGCCATCACGTAGCACACGGCGGCCACATGCTTGCAGGGGTTCGCCCAATCCGGGCAATCGCAGTGGGTCTGCAGCTCTTTTGGGACCCGGGGATAGAGGCTGGCACCGGCTTCTCGGAAAGTCTCATCCAGTCCCTGGGGCATCTCACCTGCCAGGAGGGAGGCCACGAAGCGGCTCTCCAGGGCGATGCGGTCCAGGGCCTTTTCCCACTGGGCGGTGGTGAGGGCGGGCAGGCCCAGGGTCACGTTGTAGGTCTTGCGGCCGTGGACCCGGGCCTGGATCTCGCCGGGCTGCACGTTGAAATGGGAGACGTGACCGTCCTCCGCGTACTTCTTGCCGCGCGGCAGGCGGTTCTCGTAGTCGTCCCCGAGCTTCTCGAGGCCGTTGATCCAGAGGCGGCCCCACCAGGTGGCACCGAAGCGGTCGGTGTGGCTGATCATGGCGCCACCTCCTTGCGGCGCCCTATCAGGTGGTTGGTTTTGGGCGCGATGGATTCCTCGCCATTGCCTTCATCCGGATCCATAAGTTCGGCATCGGGGTCGAGGGCCACCAGGCGACGCAGGGCCTCATCGTCAAGCTCCGTGAGCCAGCCTTCGCCGCTGCCCACCACACGATCTGCCAGGTCCCGCTTGGATTCCAGCAGGGCGTCGATCTTCTCCTCCAGCGTGCCGATGGTGACCAGCTTGTGCACCTGCACATTCTTCGTCTGGCCGATGCGGTAGGTACGATCCGTGGCCTGGTCCTCCACGGCCGGGTTCCACCAGCGGTCGAAGTGGAAGACATGGGTGGCCGCCGTGAGGTTCAGGCCCACCCCACCGGCCTTGAGGCTCAGCAGCAGCACGGGCGACGAGTCCGGATCTTCCTGGAAGGTGCGCACCATCTCATCGCGGCCTTCGCGGGTGGTGCCTCCGTGGAGGAAGGGGGGCTCGAAACCCAGGACCTCGTGGAGGTGGATCTGCAGGCGGTCTCCCATCTCCTTGAACTGTGTGAAGACGAGGGCCCGCTCGCCGGCTTCAACGACTTCCTCGAGCATCTCCGTGAGCCGGTCCAGCTTGCCGCTGCGGCCGCGGTAGGGCCCCTGCGCCTTCAAGAACTGGCTGGGGTGGTTGCAGATCTGCTTGAGGTGGGTGAGCAGGGCCAGGATGCGGCCCCGGCGTTCGATGCCCGTGGCGGTGTCCAACTCCTCATCCATCTTCTCGACGCGGTACTGGTAGAGCTCGGCCTGTTCACGGCTCAGGGTCGTGAAGACCTTCATTTCATGCTTCTCGGGCAGGTCCTGGATGATGGCCTTGTCGCTCTTAAGGCGGCGGAGGATGAAGGGCCCGATGCGCTGGCGCAGCTCGTTGGCGGCGTCCGGATCGCGGTACTTCTCGATGGGGTTCGCGAAGCGCTCCTTGAACTGGGATTCGCTGCCGAGGTAGCCGGGCAGGCCGGCGCTCATGATGGCCCACAGTTCGGTGAGACGATTCTCGATGGGGGTCCCCGTGAGGGCCAGGCGGAAGGCGCCCCGCAGCTTGCGGATGGCCTTGGCCTGGGCGGAGCCGGCGTTCTTGATGGCCTGGGCCTCGTCGACCACCACCATGCCCCAGGGGCGGCCCGCGAAGATCTCCTCCTCGCGGCGGATGACGCCATAGGTGGTGAGCACCAGCGTGTGGGGCTTGAAGGTGGAAGGCAGACGGTCGCGATTATTGCCATGGTGTACGAAGATGGGCAGGCTCGGGGCGAACTTGGCCAGCTCCCGCTCCCAGTTGCCCAGTAGTGAAGTGGGGCAGACCAGCAGGGTGGCCGGCCCGAACTCGGGACTCTGGAGCTGACGGTGCAGCAGCAGGGCGAGCACTTCGATGGTCTTGCCGAGGCCCATGTCGTCCGCGAGGATGCCGCCCAGACCCAGTCGGGCCAAGCCGTCCAGCCAAGCGAGGCCCCGCAGCTGGTAGGGCCGCAGCTGACCGTGGAAGCTGGCGGGCTGGGTGATGGGCTTGTCGGGGAGGACCTTAAGATCCTCGAGCGCCGCGCCGAAATCACCAGCCACCTCTACTTCGATGGCTTCACTGACGCCGGGGATGCGAGCCGTGCCCGTGAGCGCCGCGGCCAGGGCCTCGCCCTTGGTCATGCTTTCGAAACCGGCGCCACGGCTGGCCTGGATGACTGTCGAGATCTGTTTGAGGGTCTCGGGATCTAGGGCCACCCACTTGCCCTTCCAGGCCACCAGCGGGTGCTTGAGGCTCGCGATCTGGGCAAAGTCCTCCACGCTCAAGGTGTCATCGCCCAGCATCAGCGACCAGTCGGCACTCACGCTGCCTTCGAGGCCAGCCTGGGCCATGGGTGAGGAATCCAGTACGTTGCGGGCGCCGAGCCGGACCTTGGCGCGCAGGCGCTTGGCGCCACCGAAATCCGCCAGGCCTTCCGGGATGTGGACGAGGAAGCCCGCTTCCTTCAATTGTGCGGCGCCGCGCGTGAGGAAGCCCCAGGCCTCCGTGGGTCGCAACAGCAGATCCTCCGGCTTCTGGCCGGACAGCGCGCGCTCCAGGGCGGGGAAGAAGGGCACTGCGCGAGCCAGGCCGCGCAACAAGACCTGACGGGCCTGCAGCACCTCAGGTTCGGTGGAGGGCTCCCAGAGCTTGGCCACGCCAATGTCGGCACCCGCTTCGGTTTCCAGGCCCACCTTGAGGATCCAGCCCTCCTCCGCCAGCCGGTCAGCGTCCTGCACGGCCTGGATGGCGGTGGGCACCTCGGGCGTTTCGAGGCGCAGGCTGGGGCGCAGCCACTGGGGCCGGGCGCCTTCGCTCCATTGGGCCAGCTGCTCGCCCAGGGTGCGTTCCGTGATGCCCGTGGTGGGGAATTCCGGCAGCTGATGAGAGAGGGCCACCATGATGCGTTCGTCCCAGGGCAGGCGGTCGCGCTTGTGACCCCGCAGCCGGTGGATGAGCCCCAGGCGGGGATCGTCTCCGGCCCTCAGGCCACTTGAGACGAACCGCATGATGAAGTCCGCGCCATCCTCCAGGAAGGCGGTCAGCACCGCGTCAGCCGCGGGGGGCATGGCCAGATCGTCCTCGATGTCGAAGGCGTCCAGTTCACCCAGGCCCAGGGTCTTGGTGAAGGCCCAGGTGTCGCTCTCCGGGAAGGCCACCGCCGCCGGGGGCATGGCCTCGGCCAGCTGGCGCAGGGCGGCGCGGTCGGAGGGACTGGTGAGACTCACGCCCCAGCGGGCTTTCCAGGGGTTGCCCCGGGTATCGAGCTGGGGCAGCAGGGCGCCGCGGACCACCAGGGATTGCAGCAAGCGCAGGGCCGTCGCCCAATAGCGGAGGGTGGGGCCGGCGTTGCCGGGACGCAAAGCCAAAGAGGAGAGCCAGGGATAGGCCCGCTGCCAGCGCAGGGGCACCGCATGCATCTCCACCAGGGCGCCATCGGGGAGGAAGAGCTGGGCCTTGGCGGGTGTGAGTCGCTCCCTTCCTTGGAGCTCTCCGGGAAGTGAGCGGAGTGCGCGCACCCACTCGGCGGGTTCCACCGCCTCGGGCATGCAGAGCAGGAAGCCCCGGTCCTGGGGTCGGTACTGGAGAAAGGGATTCAGCATGGATGGGCTGTGGGCTGTAGGCTGTAGGCTGTGGCCGTGGGAGTGGAACGATGAAGCTCGGATTTGCAAGCGATCATGCGGGATTCGACCTGAAGGAACGGCTCAAGGCGTGGGCTCTTGAGCAGGGACACGAGGTGGTGGATTTCGGCACGGATGGGTCAGTCTCAGTGGACTATCCGGATTTCGCGCACCGGGCTGCGGAAGGCAAGGATCAATGGGAGCGCTTGGTGCTGGTCTGCGGATCCGGCATCGGCATCAGCATCGCGGCCAACCGCCATGCCGGCATCCGCTGCGCGCTGGTGACCTCCCCTGAGCACGCGGCACTGGCTCGGCAGCACAATGACGCAAACGCCATCGCTTTCGGCCAGCGGCTGACGGATCCGCTCAAAGCAGAATCCTACCTCAAAACGTTCTTGGAAACACCTTTTGAAGGTGGACGCCACCAGGGACGGGTGGACAAGATCGAGTGGAAAGGCTGCTGCTGATGCGCCAAATCAAGGAACTGCGACCCTTTGACCTGGAGAAAGGCGTTCAGCTCCATGCCGCGGGCTCCTGCCTGGTAAAACTGGGCCGGACCCATGTGCTGTGCGCGGCCAGCCTGGAGGATCGCGTGCCGGCCTGGATGAAGGGGCGGGGCGCGGGTTGGCTCACGGCTGAATACGGCATGTTGCCTGCCGCCACCCACACCCGGTCCGACCGGGAGGCCGCCCGGGGGAAGCAGCAGGGGCGCACGGTGGAGATCCAGCGCCTCATTGGCCGCAGTTTGCGCCAGGCCGTGGACCTGGCCGCCCTGGGGGAGCGCACCCTTGCGGTGGATTGTGATGTGCTGAATGCCGATGGCGGCACCCGCTGCGCGGCCATCACCGGCGCGTGGGTGGCGGTGGCGTTGGCGCTGAAAGGGCAGGGACTCGAGGCGGCCCTGGTCCGCCAGGTTTCGGCGGTCAGCGTGGGCATCGTCGAAACCGGCGAGGGCCGTCGTGGAATGGTGCTCGACCTGGAGTACGAAGAAGATCACCTCGCCGCCGTGGATTGCAATCTGGTGGCAGCGCGCCCAGCGGGGGGTGGCGACCTGGAGCTGGTGGAGTTCCAGGGCACGGGCGAAGGACGGTCCTTCAGCCGGACCGAGGCGGCGGGACTCATGGACCTCGGCCTCCTGGGCTGCGCGGCGCTGATGGAGGCGCAGCGAGCGTCACTCGCATGAACAGGTTCCTGCTGGCGCTGGGACTATCCGTCTCGCTGGCGGGTCAGGCCCCTCGTCCGGTTGTTGAAGCCAAGCCCACGGAGCCGCGTCGCATCGATGTGCTGGTCCAGCCCGCGGACATGGTCTTCCGCTTCACGCCCCGGGTGACCATCCCGGGGATGCCCCGGGTGGCCCTGGCCCTGAGTGGTGGCGGCGCCCGCGGGCTGGCCCACATCGGCGTCCTCCAGCGCCTGGAAGAGGTGGGCTATCCCTTGGACAGCATCACCGGCACCAGCGCCGGGGCCCTGGTAGGGGCGCTCTACGCCAGCGGTTTCTCGGGGCGGGAGATCGAGGACCTCTTCGGTCGCCTTGATCTGACCCGGGCCTTTCTGGAGCCCCTGTGGCGCAATCCCGGAGAGACCCTGGGCGAGCAGGAGGATCGGAATGACACCTTCCTTTCCGTCGAACGGCACAACGGCCGCGTCTTCCTGGCCCAGGGCCTCCGCAGCGGTGTGGAGGTGCAGCACACGCTCCAGGGCCTGCTTGCCCGCGGCGCCTATTTCTCCGGCGGGGATTTCGACCGGCTTCAGCGTCCCTTGCGAGTGCTGGCCACCAACCTCGAGACAGGTCAGGGAAGGGTTTTCGGTAGCGGCGACCTGGTGGAGGCCGTGAGAGCCTCCATGTCCATTCCGGGCGGCTTCCGGCCCGTGGTTATCGAGGGGCAGCAGTATGTGGATGGCGCCCTGGTGGAAAACCTGCCCGTATTCACGGCGAAGGAAGCCTTCCACCCGGACCTGGTCATTGCTGTGGATACCAGTGCGCCCCTGGAGAACCGCCCTGCCACGAGTATCTTCTCCGTGGCGGCCCGCAGCCTGGACCTGGTGGTGGAGCGACGGCAGTGGGAAAGCCGGGCCGCCGCGGACTTCCTCATCCGCCCCGAGATCCGAGATGCGCCCTTCCTCGAATATGGATCCGACGGCGCCAGATTGGTGCGGGATGGCCGGGAAGCCTTCGACGCCCGGCGGGATGCGATGAACGCCCTGCTCCGTAGCCGCCTGAGCCAGGAATCGCTGGATGTGACGCGCGTCGCTTTCGAGAGCCCTGGAGAATTGAGCACCGCCCTGGTCGGCCTGTTGGCCGAGACCCTGAAACCAAACCAGGCTGGCATCCGAGTCCAGGACGCTCAGATCCTTCTCCAGCAAGCGCTCGTCCATGGTCTGGCGCGAGAGGCCTGGGCCACCGTGGATCCGGATCGCGTGCTCACCATCCACATCCGTTCCTACCCGGCGATTCGATCCGTGGATGTGGACGCTCCGGAAGGTTGGCGCAGGGCCATCCAGGCCGCTGTGGCCGAGACGGTGAAGGTGGGCGAACCCTTCAATCCTCAAGTGTTCGGCCGCATGATCAGCCAGCTGGTCTACCGGTTTCTCATGGCGGGCGGTCCCCTGGTGGATGCCCGGGGCTCAGGCTTTGATCCCGAGACGGGCCAACTGCACGTCAGGATCCTGGAGCCCCTCATCACCAAGGTGGAGGCCCGCATCACACCCGGTTCGGCGGTGGACGAGATCCATCTCCTCCGTTTGCTTGGAGAGCTGAAGGGCCGTCCCTTCCGTCCAGACGAGCTCCAGAACCGCGTCGCCCTCGCTGAGCATCGCCTGCACCTGGCGGAGCTGCGCTACCAGATCCGGCCCGACAGCGAAGGCGGCACTGTCATCACCCTCGTTCCAGTCCCCCAGCAGCGGGAGCGCCTGGACATTTCCCTGGGCTACGAATCCACCCTGGGGGGCCAGGTGGGCCTGGACTACCGGGCGCTGAACCTGGGGTTCAAGGGCACAGAGGTGGAGCTCAGCGCCGCCCGCAATCGGCTTCAGGAACAGGCAGCCCTGACCCTCCGGAGCCCGTTCGGGTTTTCACCCGGGGCCGGGATGGAAGTCATCGCGGACTACTGGCAGCAGCGGCTGGATATCCCCCTTTCATGGAAGGTGCCCGAGCTGGTGGGGGATGGTCTGGATGCCCGCATCAGCGCCTCGGACCTGACGCTGAAGACCTACTTCCGCTTCAGCAACCTGGGCACAGGCAAAATAAGCCTGGATCTGGGCCGGCGAGATGCCGCCTTCCGGGAATACGATCAGCGCCACAGCCAGAGCCAGGACTCTGCCTTCCTTTCGGGGGAATGGGACAACTTCGACCGTCACACCCTGCCGCGGGAAGGCCTCCTGTTGCGCGCCCGATTCGGTCTGGGCCATACCGATGCCGGTCAACTGGAGAGTGCGACCTTCCAGCAGAACTACTTCCGGGCCCGGGGGCTCACGTCCTTCGGTGAGCACTTCGGAGCAGACCTGGACCTGGAATGGGGACAGGGCCGACACCTGCCCCTGGATCGCTGGTGGGCGCTGGGGGGTCCTTCCTTCGTCATCGGTTCCCGATCCTTGGGCTACATGGTCCCGAATTTCGTCTCGGCGAGGTTCGGGATCCCCCTGCGGCTCTACATGGGCCTGGGTCTCACGGTGGAGGTGGTTCCCCGGTTCGATCTGGCCTGGATGGCTCCGGATCCCTCCTCCCTCCTGAAGCCTGCTGTCGCGCTCAGGGCCGAAGGCACAGGCCTCATGGTGCGCACCACCCTGTCCAATTTCTATGTGGAGCTGTCCTACGGATTCCTGAAAGAGCTCACGCCCCAGGTCAGCGGCCGGGCGGTGGGCAGCTTCAACGTGTTGATCGGAACCCAGCCCTTTGACCTCTGGAAACGGCATTAGTGCTGCCCGGGGGTTCTCCAGGTGACGCTTGCATCGCTTGGATCCAGGGGCACGCTGCGCACCCCCCCGGAGCCCCCGCCCGGCACTCGGGCGAAGCCCGATCCCCGTGCCTGGTCCACCACTCGGGCCTATGGTCTGTGGTGGTGTGGTGTGACCCTGGACATAGGCGGGTTTCGGGGGGCTGCCTGATACCCTGGAGCGTTGGCATTTCAACGTTCTTTGCCGAGGCCGCCATGCGCTACCTACCCTCTTCCCCCATCGAGGACCGAGCCCTCCTGGACACCATCGGTGTCCCGAACGCCGAGGCCTTGCTGGTGGGCATTCCAGAGCCACTCCGCCTGCGCTGCGACCTGGACTTGCCCACCCAAGGTTCCGAACAGGAGGTGGCCTGGCAGATGATGGACCTGGCCAACAAGAACACGCGCTTCTGCGCCCAGTTCCTTGGGGCTGGTGCCTACGACCACTTCGTGCCCTCGGCCATCGATGCCATGATCAGCCGCCAGGAGTGGTTCACGGCCTACACGCCCTACCAGCCCGAGATCAGCCAGGGCACCCTGCAGCACATCTTCGAGTACCAGACCCTCATCTGCGACCTCACGGGCCTGGAGGTCACCAATGCCAGCCTCTACGACGGCGGCACCGCCTGTGTGGAAGCGGCGCTGATGGCCGTCCGCGTGGCGAAGAAGCGCAACACCGTGCTGGTGAGCCGGGGCCTGCATCCCATGTATCGCGAGGTGCTGAAGACCAACTTTGCGCCGCACGACGACTTGGAGCTGGTGGAAGTGGGCCTGAAGAATGGAGTGACGGACCTGACCGACCTCCAGGCCAAGCTGAACAGCGACGTGGCGGCCGTGCTGGTGGGCTATCCCAACTTCCTGGGGGCCGTAGAGGATCTCACGGCCCTGGCCGGACCCATCCATGCCGCCGGTGCCCTGCTGGTGAGCGTGACCCAGGAGGCCTTCGCTTTCGGCTGGTTCGAGGCCCCCGGCAAGGTGGGCGCCGACATGGCCTGCGGCGAGGCCATGAGCCTGGGCAACAAGCCCAACTTCGGCGGTCCCTTTCTCGGCTTCCTCGCCGTGAAGGATGCCCACAAGCGCGAGATCCCGGGTCGGGTGGTGGGGCAGACGAAGGATCTCGACGGCCGCACGGGCTACGTGCTGACACTGACCGCCCGCGAGCAGCACATCCGTCGCGACAAGGCTACCAGCAACATCTGCTCGAATCAGGGCCTCGTCGCCCTGCGCGCCAACATCTTCATGCAGCTCGCCGGGCCCGAGGGTCTGAAAGGCCTCGCCGAACAGAATGCCGCCAAGGCCCAGTACCTGCGCCAGCGCCTGCTGGAGCTGCCGGACATGGAACCGGTGGGGGACCCGGCCTTCTTCAACGAGTTCATGCTGCGCTACACCGGCGACTATGCTGCGCTGCAGGAGGCCTGCCTCAAGGAGAGCCTGCTGCCGGGCCTGGATCTGGGCCGCTTCTACCCCGAGTACAAGGGCTGCATCCTCTGGTGCGCCACGGAACTCCATACCCGTCAGATGATCGAGAGTCTTGTCGAGATCCTGGCCCGCGTCCCCGCGGCTGTTTGAGGAGATGGCCATGTTTCTGCGTCAGCGCGAACCCCTCTCCTTCGAACGTTCCGTCCCCGGCAAGCGGGGCATGGACCTGCCCAGACTAGATGTGCCGGCAGCCCGGGACACCCGTCCCGCCCACCTCAAGCGCAGCGGTTTTGCCGCCCTGCCGGAGCTGAGCGAGGTGGAGGTCATCCGCCATTTCACACGGCTCTCCAAGTGGAACTACGGCGTGGACGATGGCATCTATCCACTGGGTTCCTGCACCATGAAGCACAATCCCCGACTCAACGAAAAAGTCGCGGGTCTGCCTGGCTTCACGGACAGCCACCCCATGGCGCCGGACGCCTTCGTGCAAGGCAACCTCGAGCTGCTCTTCACGCTCCAGGCGTGGCTGAAGGAGATCACGGGTCTGCCCGGCGTCACGCTCCAGCCCAGCGCCGGCGCTGCGGGCGAGCTGACAGGCGTCATGCTCATCCGGGCCTACCACGTTTCCAAGGGCGCCAAGCGTCGCGTCATCCTCATCCCGGACAGCGGTCACGGCACCAACCCCGCCACGGCCGCCATGGCGGGCTACGAGGTGGTGGAACTGCCTTCGCGCCCCGATGGCACCATCAGCTTCGAGGACGTGATCGATCCCGTGAACGGCAAGGTACGCAAGGGTTTGCAGACCCTGGTCGCGGAGCTGGGCACCGAGATCGCGGGCGCCATGATCACCAACCCGAACACCGTCGGTGTCTTCGAATACCGCTTCCAGGAGATCAGCGATCTGCTGCACGGCGTGGACGCCCTGGTCTACATGGATGGCGCCAACATGAACGCCCTGGTGGGTGTGGCGCGGCCCGGTGACTTCGGCGTGGACGTCATGCACCTGAATCTGCACAAGACCATGTCCACGCCCCACGGTGGCGGTGGTCCTGGTGCGGGCCCCGTCTGCTGCGCCGAGAAGCTCGTGCCCTTCCTGCCGGTGCCGGTCGTGGTCCGCGACACCGTGAAGGTGGGCGAGGGCGAAGTTCCCAAGCATAGCTATCGTCTGGACTGGAACCGGCCCCAGAGCATCGGCAAGGTGCACACCTTCCATGGCAATTTCGGAGTCCTGGTACGCGCTTTGACCTACTGCCTGAGCCACGGCTCCGACGGTCTGAGGGCGGCGACGATGCGCGCCATTGTGAACGCCAACTACATCCGCGCCCGCCTCAAGGGCGCCTATGCCCTGCACATCGATTCACCCAGCCTGCACGAGGTGGTCTTCAGCGACACGAACCAGGTGAAGCATGATGTCCACACCCTGGACATCGCCAAGCGGCTCATCGACCACGGCTATCATCCGCCCACGATCTACTTCCCGCTCATCGTGCCGGGCGCGTTGATGATCGAGCCCACGGAAAGCGAAGGCAAGGACGAGCTGGACGCCTTCTGTGACACCATGCTCGCCATCGCCAAGGAGGCTGAGGAGAACCCGGATCTGTTGCACCAGGCCCCGACCCTCGCCCCCCTGCGCCGCCTCGATGAGACCACCGCCGCACGAAAGCCTGTGCTGAGGTGGACCAAGGCCTGAGCATGACCGAACCCATCCACCAGGCTCGCGTGCTGAAGGCCCTCACGCGGGATCGGTTCATCCGGCTCTCTTCGCTGGATGCCAGCCCACTCTGGGACGGTGTCCGCCGAGGGCATCCGCACCTGGATCCCGAGGCCTGCGCCTGCCTCACCGAGCTGCTGTCAGCCACGGCCCTCCTCCAGGGCCGCACAGCCTTTGCCGAACGCCTCCAGATGCTGGTCAAGGGCGCAGGCCGAGCCCGGGCGGTGGTGGCGGACTGCTGGCCCGACGGCACCATTCGTGGCGTGCTGGACCTCGCCACCGTGGAGTCAGGCGATTGGGTGGCCGCGCCGGGGTTGCTCCAGGTGATGCGCTCCAACGCCACGGGCCAACCCTACATCGGCAACCTGCCCCTGGTGGAGGGCGGAATCCAGGTGCAGGTGGAGCACTGCCTGCAGCAATCGGAGCAGATCCAGGCGAGCCTCACCCTCTGGTGCGATCCAGGCACCGGTGAGGCCGGGGGCCTGCTGGTGGAGCCGCTGCCGGACTGTCCGCCGGCTCGTCTGGCGCGGCTGGTCCAGGCCATCGAGAGCCTGGAGGTGGTGCCCTTCTGGGAGCGCACGGCCGAGTTTCTGGCCTCCTGGGTATCCCAGGGCGAAGGGACCGAAGAGGCCGTGGCCACGGAGCTCTTCTACCGCTGCCGCTGCACGCGCGAGGCCCTGCTGGAGGCCCTCCGCCGCTTTCCCGCCGAACAGAAGGCCGATCTCTTCAAAGGGGAGGAGCCCATGGAAGTCCGCTGCGACTACTGCGGCACCCTGTACCCCATCTCCCGCGCTGATCTTCTAACGGAGGAGGCCTGATGGCCACCCGCCTCGCCATCGCCGAGCGGGGCCGGCCCCTGGGCTCGCCCCTGTCCGTGTGGCTGAATTTTCGTGTGGTCCCCTTCCTGGGGGCCGGGCTGTCGAAGCTGTGGTCCTACACCCTGCGGGTGCGCTGGATCGGCTTCGAGGCTGTGGAGGATGTGGTGGCCCGGGATGAGCGCTTCATCCTCACCTTCTGGCACCGGCGCCTTTTCATGATGCCCCTGGCCTACCCTTTCCTGCGGAAGGACCGGGGCGTGGCGATCCTGTCCAGCGACAGCAAAGATGGCGAGCGCAGTGCCGCCACCTGGCGCTGGTTCGGCATCCATGCCGTGCGCGGCACCGCCAGCGACGATGGCGCCAAAGCCCTGGTGCGCATGATCCAGGCCGTGAAGCAGGGCTGGGACTTCGGCATCACGCCCGATGGCCCCCGCGGCCCGCTCATGGAGCTGAAGCCGGGCACCATCGCCCTCGCCCGCAAGACCGGCGCCTGGATCGTCCCCGTGACGCTGGCCTTCGATCGCTGCTTCGAGCTGAGGACCTGGGATCGCATGGTGATGCCGTTCCCCTTTGCCAGCTGTGTCATCCGCTACGGCAAACCCTACCGGCTGCCCCGCAAGGGCGACGATGCGGTGGACTCGGCGCACCTGCAGGCGGAGATGGATGCGCTGGAAGCCTGGGCTGGAGGAATGGCCGATGGCTGAGCTGGCAGTGGTCTCCCTCTCCGGTGGCATGGACAGCTGCGTCACCGCCGCCATCGCCAGGGCCGAAGGTTACGACCTGGCCCTGCTCCATGCCGATTATGGCCAGCGCACGCAGGAGCGCGAGAAGCAGGCCTTTCGCGATATCGCGGACTTCTACGGCGTACCTGCGTCCCGCCGCCTCATCATCGGCTTCGACACGCTGAAGGCCATCGGCGGCTCGGCTCTGACGGACGCCTCCATCGCGCTGCCCGAGGGTGATCCCGAACGGGCGGGCGTGCCCGTGAGCTACGTGCCCTTCCGCAACGCCCACCTGCTGGCCACCTGCGTGAGCTGGGCCGAGGTGCTGGGCGCCAGCGCCATCTTCGTGGGCTTCGTGGAGGAGGACAGCAGCGGCTACCCCGACTGCCGCGAAGCCTTCCTCCGCAGCTTCGAGCAGACTGCGAACCTCGGCACCAAGCCAGAAACGAACCTGGCCTTCCATGCGCCGCTCATCCACCTGCGCAAATCGGAGATCGTGCGGAAGGGCCATGAACTCGGTGCACCGCTGCACCTCAGCTGGTCCTGCTACCAAGGGGAAGTCGAGGCCTGCGGCCGCTGCGACTCCTGCCATCTGCGGCTGCGGGGATTCAAGGAGGCGGGAATCCTTGATCCCATCCCCTACGCGCACATTCCAAAGAGCCTGCTTCCCGGAAGCCTGTCCGATTGACAGGCAGCGGGGCGCATATCCAGGCGGGAAACGGCTCTGGTCACCCCAATGGTATCTTCTAGGGTGGCGCTCGGTCGTGAGGTCGGACTGGGAAGTGCCCTTCCTTGAGGCGGTCCATGCGCGTCACCCTGGTCCAACCTTCGGGGTTCAATTTCATTCCCGGGCAGCCGGACTTTTCCGTGCTGGCCAACCGGATGGCACCGCTCGGCATCCTGTCGCTGGCCGCATGGCTGGAACAGCACGGGCACCCCACGGCCGTCTACGACTGCCTGGGCCCCCTGGCCCCGGCTTCCCTGGAGGGCCAGGCGGCCCAGATCCTGGCTACGGGGCCGGACCTTGTGGGCTTCTCGGCCACCACGTCCGGATTCATGGATGCGGTGGACCTGGCGGTACAGCTGAAGGCGGCCCGACCGGAGCTTCGCGTGGTGGTGGGCAGTGTGCACGCCTCAAGCCTAGGAGCGCCGCTGCTGGAGGGCTTTCCCGAGATCGACATCCTCTGCCTGGGCGAGGGCGAAGGTCCGCTGTTGGACCTGGTGGAAGGCAAGGGACTTGCCGACATCCCGAACCTGGTGTGGCGCGATGGGGAGCGGATCGTCACCAATCCGCGCCGGCCGAGGCTCCAGAACCTGGATGACCTGCCGTTCCCGGCCTATGAAAAGCTGGCCGCCTTTCCTGAACGCTACCACCTGCCCCTCTTCAGCTATGCGAAGCGGTACGGGGCCACCATGATCACCTCGCGGGGCTGTCCCTACACCTGCTCCTTCTGTGACAGGACAGTCTTCGAGCACCAGTACAAGTTCAACAGTCCGGCCTACATCTATGCCCACATGAAACGCCTTCGGGACCGCTTCGGTGTGCACCACATCAACTTCTACGACGACCTCTTCACGGCCCATCAGGGCCGCGTGTCCGAGCTGTGCCAGAGCCTCATCGATGAACCCCTCGGCATGAATTTCAACTGCATCATCCGGACGGGACATACCTCGGAGGAACTGCTCCGCCTCCTGAAGCGGGCGGGCTGCATCATGGTGAGCTTCGGCGTGGAAAGCGCGGACCCAGGTCTGATGGCCCGGCACAAGGCGGGTGTGACCCTGGCGGCCGTGCGTGACACGGTGGAGAAGGTCCATGCCGCTGGCCTGAGGGCGAAGGGGCTGTTCATCTTCGGTCTGCCCGGGGAGACGCCAGAGACCTTTCAGCGGACAAGCGACTTCATCCTCTCCCTTGATCTCGACGACATGAACCTCACTAAGTTCAGTCCCCTCCACGGGGCGCCCCTCTGGGCCGAATGCGTGGCGGGCAAAGAGGGGGATTTCAACGAGGATTGGCGGCTGCTCAACTGCGTCAATCCAGTTTTCTTGCCGAAGGGCTTCGAATCCCGAGGGCAAATGGAGGCCCTTTACAACGGCCACATCGAGCGGTTCTACAAAAGCAAGGCGTACCAGCGACGGTTCGGCCGCCGCATCTGGGAACACCGGTGGAGCCTCTGGCACCTGCTCCGCCACCTGCCCATGGTGTGGGCCGCCAAGCGCTACTTCACCTCAAAGAGGACCAGCAGTGCGAAGGTCTATGATCGACATCCCCGTCAGCCGGTTGGCTTGAAGCCCATGGCGCTCGTCCTCTGAGGCCGTCTGCGATCGTGGATGACAAGCTTATTTGCGACAATGGCTAACCCGGGGGCCCGACACCCCCCCTTCTGCTGGATGGAATATGGTCACCCGGAAAGTCCCTCAAGCCTCGCTCCCCGACCCGCTCCCCAAGTTTGTGGTGACCCGCCCCACGGGGCGGCTCGACACGTTCGTGAGCCCCCGGCCCGGGCGGCCCTTCACCGTCACCTTCGAGTCCGAGGAGTTCACCTGCCTCTGCCCGCTCACGGGCCAGCCGGACTTCGCCAAGCTGCGCATCCTCTACCAGCCCGACCAGCTCTGCGTGGAATCGAAATCGCTGAAGCTCTACCTCTGGAGCTTCCGCGACCAGGGCGCCTTCCACGAGGCCGTTACCAACCAGATCCTCGACGACCTGATGCAGGCCCTGCAGCCCCAGTGGATCCGGGTGGAGGGCGACTTCCTCATCCGCGGCGGCATCCGGACATTGGTGGTCGCGGAACACGGGACGAAGAAATGAATCCACAAATTCCACAGATGGCACACATTCAAAATGCCACCCTTCTTCTGTGTGAATCTGTGAGATCTGTGGATAAACAATGAAGGCCGTTATCGCCCTCGGCTCCAACCTCGGTGATCGTCGGGCGCACCTGGAAGCGGGGCTGGCGGCGCTACGTACCTTGGGCGCGGTGGTTCCCTCGCCGCTGGTTATGGAGACACCGGATGAATCGGGCCGCGGCCCCGCCTACCTCAACACGGTGGCAATCCTGGTGGTGGAGGAAACGAATCCGTGTCGTTTGTTGGAAGCGCTCCTGCGCCTGGAATTGGCTGCAGGACGAGACCGCAACGCCGGGAGGAACGCACCACGCACTCTGGACCTGGATTTCATCACCACCGATGGGGGAGCCGGAACCTGGACCTGGGAGACGCCGGAGGATCTGCGAGTGCTAGGCGCCGAACTGAGCCTGGAATTGCCCCATCCCCGCGCCTTCCGCCGCCCCTTCGTCCTCGAGCCTTGGCGGGCCTTGTCCGACCCGGGAGCGTGCGGAGGCGTCATCCCGGTCAGCTGAAAACAGGCTCTTCCCTGTCAGGATGAACCCAGACTTTCCGCCGTTTCTCGAACCTGGGTAGGCCTGCCATGCCCTCCGATGCATTCGCCTTAGAGCCCCGTCGCGCCGAGTATGCAGCGCGTTTCAACCGGGTCGTGGACTACATCCAGGAGCACCTTTCTGAGCCGATGGATCTGGAGACCCTGGCCGGCGTGGCCTGCTTCTCGCCCTTCCACTTCCACCGGCTTTTCCATGGATGGATGGGAGAGACGATCCACCACTTCCTCTTCCGCCTGCGGGTGGAACGGGCCGCGGTGCAGCTGGTCTACAACCCCGGGAAGAGCATCACGGAGATCGCCCTGGATTGCGGCTTCTCCTCGTCGGCCACCTTCGCCCGGGCCTTCAAGTCGTTCCATGGCCGGTCCGCCAGCGAATGGCGGAAGAATCGCAATATTTGCAATATGGATCGCAAGATATGCAAAGTAGAGGGCCCTGGTGGGATCGCATCATCGGACGGTAGTGGTGAACCAGGTTCCTCCAGGGGGCAAGGCATGAAGTTGAGGGTGCAAGTGAAGCGACTGCCGCCCATGAACGTGGCCTACATCCGTCATGTGGGGCCCTTCCAGGAAAACGCCGCGCTCTTCCAGCGCCTCTTCGGGCGGATCTACGGCTGGGCTGGACCACGGGGACTGCTGGGCCACCCGGCCACCAGGTTCCTGAGCGTCCACCACGACAACCCGGAGATCACCCGGGCCCAGAACCTGCGGCTGGACGCGGCAGTCACGGTGCCCGATGAGACCCAAGTGCAGGGCGAGATCAGTAAGCAACGGCTCGAAGGCGGGATCTATGCCATCACGCGGCTGCGGATCCACGCGAAGCAGTACATGGCCGCCTGGGACGCCTTCATGGGCGACTGGCTGCCCAGTAGCGGCTACCAGCCGGACGACCGACCCTGTTTCGAAATCTACCTCAACGAGCCCTGGGCAGACCCGGAGCGTATGCACGAGGTCGAGATCTGCCTGGCTGTGAAGCCGCTCTAGTCCGTCATGACCCATCCGGCCGGAACTCCCCTGGTTGATGTCCGCGCAGTGTCCAAGCGGTACGGTGCCGTGCTGGCCAATGACAGGGTCAACTTCAGCCTCTACGATGGGGAAGTCCACGCGCTTCTCGGGGAGAATGGCGCCGGGAAAAGTACCCTGTCGAAAATCATCTACGGGTTCACCCGCCCGGATGCCGGGGAGATCCGGATCGCCGGGAAGCCAGTGCTGCTGCAATCTCCGCGGGAGGCGCGCGCAGCGGGCATCGGCATGGTGTTCCAGAACTTCATGCTCATCCCAGCGCTCAGCGTCGCCGAGAACATCGCGCTCTTCCTGGCCGACCTGCCGCCGGTCCTTCGGCTCAAGGCCGTAGGGCAGCAGATCCGGGAGTTCGGCGAGCGCTTCGGCCTCGTGGTCGACCCCTCGGCGCCGGTTCGCCAGCTCTCCGTGGGTGATCTCCAGAAGGTCGAGATTCTCAAGCTGCTCCTGGGCCAGGCGCGGGTGCTCATCTTCGATGAACCCACCAAGGTGCTGGCTCCGCACGAAGCCACGGCGCTGTTCCGCGTCTTCGAGGCCCTGAAGGCCGAGGGCTACGCCATCCTCTTCATCACCCACAAGCTCCGCGAGGTGGTGGCCTGCGCCGATCGCATCACCGTAATGCGGCAGGGGCGGGTCCAGGGCGGCTTCGGCCCGGGAGAAGCGGACCTGGATGCCCTCGTGGCCCTGATGTTCGGGGATCAGGGCGCAACCGGGCCGGCTGACCCGGAGGAGGACCGCCCGCTACTCTCCCCGGGTGCCCTGCCCATCCTGGAGCTGCGCGGAGCCTCCTCTCCGGCCATTGGAAGCGAGACGGCCCTCAGAAAACTCGATCTGAGCATCGGCGCCGGCGAGATCGTCGGGGTGGCCGGGGTCTCCGGAAGCGGCCAGAAGGAGCTCGGTGACCTGCTCCTGGGCCTGCGTCCCCTGTCCACTGGGAGCAAATGGTTCTGCGGGACTGATGCCTCCCGCTGGACCATTGCCCGGATGCGGGAAAGCGGCGTCGCGTTTGTGCCGGAGGATCCTCTGGTGATGGCCGCCGTACCGGGCATGTCCGTCCGGGAGAATCTCGTGCTGGGCACCGGCAGCCGGTATTGGAAGGGGGCCAGGATCAATTGGCCGAAGCTCGAGGCCGCCATGGGCGAATCCTTCAGCGCCCTGGGCTTCCCGGTCCCGAGGCTCGACCCGCCCATCGGGGCCTTGTCCGGTGGCAACCTTCAGCGGGTGGTGATCGCCAGGGAAATGGCCCACAAACCCAAGCTCGTCATCGCGCTCTACCCCACCCGCGGGCTGGATGTGAAGAGCGCTGGGTCTGTGCGGGACCTGCTCCGGCGGGCCCGGAACGAAGGAAGCGGAATCCTTCTGATCTCTGAGGACCTGGAAGAACTTGCAGAAATGAGCGACCGCCTGCTCGTTCTCTACGGGGGCGGCCTTGTAGGCGAGTTCACGCGGGGCCAATGGCAGCTGGAGGAAGTAGGCCACCTGATGACCGGTTCGAAGGAGGCCGCCCATGCCTGAAGCAAGGATGGTCTCCGCCCTGCGGAATGTCCCCGGCCTGCGGATTCTCCTGCGCTACTTGGCGATCTGCGCCGTGGCCCTGGCCCTCTTCGCGGCGATTCTTATGGTGGCCGGAAAGGATCCCCTCAAGGCCTATTCGGATACCTTCAGCTCGACCCTCTCCAGTGCCTACGGGTTGTCTGAACTGCTGGTCCGCATGACGCCCCTGCTCCTGACTGCCGTGGCGGTGGCCCTTCCCTCCCGGCTGGGCCTCATCAACGTGGGCGGCGAAGGGCAGCTCTACATGGGGGCCTGGATGGCCACGGCCGGGATCCTCCTGTTTCCCGGTTGGCCGGCGTGGCTTCTTCTGCCGTTCGCGGGACTCCTGGGGTTCCTGGGGGGCGCGCTCTGGGCCGCTATCCCCGGTGCCTTGCGGGCGGCCAGGCTCGTCAACGAAACCATCGCCACACTCCTGCTCAACTACGTGGCCCCGCTCATCATCAGCTACTTCATCTTCGGGCCCTGGCGGGCCGAGGGAAGCTCTGCGTATCCCCAGTCCCCGGCCTTTCCCGAGGCGGCCCTGCTCCCGACCTTCTTCAACACCCGGATCCACGCGGGCTTCCTCCTTTCGCTGGCGGCCCTGCTCGCCTACTGGCTGCTCCTGGAAAAGACCCGCTGGGGCGTGGACATGCGGGCCATCGGCGGCAACGCGGAGGCCGCTCAGCGGCTGGGCGTCCCCGTGGCCACCTGGATTGTGGTGGCCCTGGCGATTGGGGGCGGGTTTGCGGGCCTGGCAGGCATGGGCGAGGTGATGGGTGTCCACGGGCGCCTCCGCCAGGGCCTGTCCCCGGGCTACGGGTTCACGGGCTTCCTCATTTCCTGGCTCGCGGGGGGTCGGCCCCTCGGCATCCTGCTGATGGCCTTCCTCCTCGCCATCATCACCTCGGCGGGGGACACCCTCCAGATCACCCAGGGCCTGCCCTATGCGGTGGTCAACATCCTGCTCGCCATGATCCTCTTCCTCGTGCTGGCCAGGCAGCCCCTGCGGGGAGGGTCGAAATGACCACCCCACTGGTGCTCGGAGTCCTGGCAGGCGCGGTCCTCTCGGGGACCTCGCTCCTCTACGCCACTCTGGGGGAAACGCTCGTCGAGCGGGCAGGCATCGTCAACCTGGGACTGGAGGGCATCCTGCTCATCGGCGCTTCCGTGGGCTTTTCGGTCACGGCCATCACGGGGAATGCCTGGCTTGGTCTGGCCGCCGCCGCCAGCGCGGGATGTCTGGCCAACCTGCTCTTCGGCTGGCTGGTGGTCACCCGGAAGGCCAACCAGCTGGCCAGCGGCTTGGCCATGATGTTCTTCGGGTTTGGCGTCAGTGCCCTGGTCGGCGCGCCCCACGTGGGAGCCGTCATCGCCGGCCTTCCCAAGTGGCGCCCCTCCTGGCTGAACGGCTTGGCCTGGGTCCAGTCCACAACCCTCTTCAACTACGACCTCCTCACCTGGCTCGCCATTCCGGTGGCCGTCCTGGTCTGGTGGCTTCTTTTCAGAACCCGCTGGGGGCTTGGCGTGCGGGCCGTGGGGGAGAGCCCCGGGGCGGCCTTCGCCTCCGGACGCGATCCCGCCACCTTCCAGTACCAGGCGCTTTCGGTTGGCGGTGTGCTGGGGGGGTTGGCGGGCGCGCACCTCTCTCTCTCCTTGACCATGACCTGGGCGGAGTACATGACAGCGGGACGGGGCTTCATCGCCATCGCGCTGGTCATCTTCTCCAAGTGGAACCCGCTGCGAGCCATCGTGGGTGCCCTCCTCTTCGGCGGAGCGGAGGCCCTCCAGCTCCAGCTCCAGGCTCGGGGCTCGCTCATCTCCCCATTCCTTCTCGACATGACCCCGTACCTGCTGACCCTCCTTGTCCTGCTCCTCTGGGGGGGCTCCCGGAGGCTCGCGGCTCCCGCAAGCCTGGGCCGGACTTTCTACGGTTCAGATTGACGACGAACATGCCCGCATGGCGGTCGCCATGACATCCCTTTTCTGGAGGTGGTCTCATGAAACAGCTCAGATTCATTCTAGGCCTGTGTGCCATCGCCCTCTGCCTGGCCGCCCGGCCCGCGTTCGCCGAGAATCCCCGTCTGATCATCGGCGTGATCTACGTGGGCAGCTTCAACGACTACGGCTACAACAAGTCATTCCACGACGCCTTCGCCCAGGTCGCCAGGGAACTCCCTGGCGTAAAGGTCATCGAGGCGGAAAACGTCCCGGAAAGCGCGGATGCGGAAAGGGTCATGGAAGGCATGATTCAGCAAGGCGCCAGGCTGATCTTCCCCACGAGCTTCGGGCACAAGGACTTCGCCCGCAAGGTCGCCAAGCGACACCGGGACGTGGCCTTCGAACACCCGGGGGACGGGAACACGGAGAAGAACTTCGGTGTTTTCTTCGGCTCCACTCAGATCGCCTGGTACGCCATGGGCGTGGGCGCCGGCAAGATGACCAAGAGCGGCAGGCTCGGCTTCGTCATCGGCATGCCGATCGGCTACGCCCTGGGGAACGTGAATGCATTCCAGATGGGCGCGAAGTCGGTGAACCCCAAGGCCCGCACGGTGGTTGTCGTGACGGGTGGCTGGTCCGACAAGGCCAAGGAGGCCGGGGCCGCCAACGCGCTCTTGGACCAGGGCTGCGATGTGGTGGCCATGCATGTCGACTCGCCGGCGACCATCATCCGCACCGTCGAGGCGCGGGGTGGCATGTCGATCGGCTTCCAGTCGCTGGAGGCGCGTGCCCTGGCACCGAAGGGGTGGATCACGGGCCTGGGCTTCACCTGGACACCCTTCGTCATGGACGTGGCCAAGCGGGTCATGGAGGGCAAATTCAGGGGGGAGGCCGTCTATCAGGGCCTGGGGGGGATGGTCGCCATCGCACCCTTCGGCCCTTCCGTGCCCGCCGAGGCCCAGAAGCTCGTGAACGACGCCGCCAACCGGATCATGAAGGGTTTCAACCCCTTCACCGGGCCCCTCATGGACAACACCGGGAACATTGCGCTGCCGCCCGGGGCCAGCATCGGCAACGACCAGATGGGCAATTTCAACTGGTACGTCGAAGGCGTCATTGGAAAGGTGCGGTGACCCATGAGCCTCAAGGAGCGCATCAATGCAGCGAACGAAGAGGTTCTCCGTCGCATGGTGGCGGCGGACCCAGTGCTGGTAGACGTGGCGCCTGCCTTGGAGGTGATCCCCGGTTTGAAGGATCGGATGATCCTCCATTCCGGACCGCCCGTGACCTGGGAGCGGATGTGCGGCGCCCAGCGCGGCGCGGCCATCGGAATGTGCCTGTTCGAGGGCTGGGCGCAGGACGCCGCGGCGGCCGAGCGGATGCTCAGTGCCGGGGAGATCGCCCTGGAACCCAACCACCACCACGCCACCGTGGGGCCCATGGCCGGCACCATCACCCGGAACATGTGGGTCTGGGTCGTGGAGAACCGGGCCTTCGGCAACCGGGCTTTCTGCCGCCAGGTGGAGAGCTTCCAGCAGTTCGGGGACCACTCCAGGGATGCGCTCGCCGGGCTCGAGAAGTGGCGGGACGTTTGGGGGCCTGCGCTGGGGGCTGCGGTCAGGAAGATGAGCGGCGTGCCGCTGAAGCAACTCGTCGCCCGCGCCCTGCTCATGGGCGACGAGATGCACAACCGGGTGGTGGCCTCTTCGAGCCTGTTCGCCAACGCTGTGGCTCCGATGCTTGTCGACTGTGGACTGCCCGCGGAGCAGGTCCTGTCCACGCTGTACTACACAGGGAACCACCCCTTCCTGTTTCTCGGCCTCTCCATGGCCGCCGCCAAGGCTTCCATGGACCCAGCCCGGGGCGTGGAGGCCAGCTCCGTGGTCACGGCCATGGCCCGGAATGGCACCGAGTTCGGCATCCAGGTGAGTGGCCTTGAGGGCGAGTGGTTCACGGCCCCCTCTCCACGAGTGCACGGCCTGCTTCTGCCTGGGTGGAAGGAGGAGGACGCCGGCCTCGACATGGGTGATTCGGCCATCACCGAGACGGTTGGATGGGGCGGGTTCGCCATCGGTGGCGCACCGGGCATCCTCAACTTCACTGGAGGCACCGCCGAGGAGGCCCTGGCCTTCAGCCGCGACATGCGCGCCATCGCGGTCGGCACGAGCCCCGACTACCTCATGCCTGCCCTGAATTTCGAGGGGACAGCCGTGGGCATCGACATCCGGAAGGTGGTGCAGACGAATCTGGTTCCGGTCATCGATACCGCCATCGCCCACAAGGATCCGGGCCACGGGATCATCGGGGGCGGTATCGTGCGGCCGCCGCTGGCGTGTTTCACCAAGGCGCTGGCGCGCTTTGCCGAGAAGTACCAGGGATGACAGGAGTCTGGGTTGGCTAGGAAAACCGTCGTCCGGAAGAACCGGTACTTCGATTCCGTGTTTCTCATGCTGGTGGCGCGGCGCATCGCCGCACAGCCCGGCATCCGCGATGCATCCGCACTCCTGGCCACGGCAGCGAATCGGGAAGTCCTGGTCGGGATGGGGTATGGCGAGGAGGGGCGGGATGTCGAGTTTGCCGCCGCAGGCCCGACCGACCTCGTGATTGCCGTGGAGGGCGAGGAGGCCGCCGTGGACGCCATCGCCGCCAACGCCGATGCGTGGCTAGTCCGAAAGGCCGAGTCCGCCCCGGGTGCCATGGCGCCGGAGCCCCGGTCCATCACCGAGGCCGTCGCAACCCATCCGGACTGCGGCGTGGCGGTCATTTCGGTGCCGGGTGAGCACGCGGCGCGGGAGGCCCGGGCCGCCCTCCGGGTAGGTCTGAACGTGTTCCTCTTCTCGAGCAATGTCTCCGTCGAGGACGAGCTTTCGCTCAAGACCGAAGCGCGGGAACGGGGACTCCTGGTCATGGGCCCTGACTGCGGTACCGCCTTCCTGGGTGGGGCGGGCATCGGCTTCGCAAATGCCGTTCGACGCGGGCCCATCGGCATCGTTGGTGCCACGGGCACGGGTCTGCAGGAGTTCTCGTGTCTGGTTCACCAGGCCGGTTCGGGCGTGTCGAACGGCATCGGCACCGGGGGCCGGGACCTGTCGGATGCCATTGGCGGCATCTCGATGCGGACTGGCCTCGATGCCCTCGAGTCCGATCCGGCGACGGAACTCATCGCAGTGCTCGCCAAGCCGCCCGGCCAAGTGGCCACGGCCACGCTTCTGGAGCGCCTCCGGCAGTGCGCCAAACCCATCGTCCTCTGCTTCCTTGGGGCGGAAGCGGGCCGCCTCGATGGCCTCGATCCGCTGGCGGGCGCCGGTGACATGGGAAAGGTGCAGACGGCCTCGACGATTGACGAGGCGGTGGCCCTTGCCCTGGCTGGGGTGGGCTTGACGGAACCAGCAAAGTCTTGGGCTAGGGCGGTCCCTGTGATGGATCTGGCCCTGGCCCGCATCGCGGAGATGCGGCCGGAGCAGCGCCACATCCGGGGCCTGTTCGCCGGAGGGACGCTCTGCTACCAGTCCCAGGCCATTTTCCAGAGGGCTGGTCTGATCGTGCATTCCAACGCGCCCCTGCCCGGCATGCCGTACCTTGAGGACCCCCTTTCGAGCTGCGCAAGCAGCTTCGTGGACATGGGCGCCGAGATCTTCGTGGAAGGGAAGCCGCACCCCATGATCGATGCCTCGCTGCGGAAGAGCAGGCTCGAGCAGGAAGGGGATGATCCCACCGTGGCCGTGGTCCTCCTCGATTTCATCCTTGGGGCCATCTCCTCCAGGAACCCGGTGGGGGACCTGCTGGAGGCGATCCGAAGTGCCCAGGCAGCGGCGGATCGCCGAGGCGGCCACCTTTGCGTAGTCGCCTCGGTCTGTGGCACGGATGACGACGCGCAGGGCCTCCAGGCGCAGAGGCGGGCCCTGGCCGATGCGGGTGTCCTGGTGTTTCCCAGCAATGCGAAAGCCGCGGCCTTCTGCCGAGAGGTGATGCTGCGCCTCGCGGACCGGAAGGAGGTGGGCTGATGGATGTCCAGTTCAAAGACCTGCTCCAGGACAAGCCTGTGTTTGTCAACGTGGGTGTGCGCGAATTCGGCGACAGCCTGCGGGAGGCGGGTTTCAAAGTCATCTACGTGGACTGGTCGCCCCCCGCAGGGGGCGATGCCCAGCTGGCGTCCCTGCTCGATGACCTGCTCTAAAGGCCTGCCCGCTGAGGGAGATCTCCGTGAGCGGTCCCTCCCAGGCGCGAGGGATGAGGTCCGGGCCCTCTCCATCGGACCCGCTGCTTCTCTGGGGCTTTCCGCCGATGGCATGGCCCTGTGCGTCCAGAGCATCTTCCCCTCGACCCTGAACCTCGAGGTTGCGGCAACGGGATGGCTCGTCGCTCTGGGAGGGCCCACGAGCCAGGTCTATCCGCACTCGGTGGCCTTGGAGTGGCCGGTGGACTTCAGGGCCTGGAACCTGGCTGTTGGCGATCCCGCTGGCCTCCTCGACGGCTCCATCTGGATTCAGGGCCAGGCGGGAAGGGTGGTGGTGGACCTGAGCCAGGCGCAACGGCCGGCTGTGCGAGGGCTGCCCACCATCCTGCGGCTCCGGGGTGCCCATCGAGCCTGCGTGGCCCGGCTCTGGGAAATCCAGACAGCCGCTGGCTACGACCTGAGCATCGATGCCCTGTGGCGCGAGGAGCAGGCGACGACCGCCTTGGGCGCGGGCCTGCGCAGCGCAGCCCTGGCTCTTGGCGTGGCCGTCCAGGTCTTCGCACGAACCCCCGGGGTTGGCTTCGCTGCCGAGGGAGGCTCAGGCCGGGGTGGCGGGGAACCATCGGCCTTGCTGAGCCAGGCCGTCACCGCGCTGGTGGGCCTGGGTGGGGGGCTCACCCCCTCTGGGGACGATTTCCTGTGCGGATTCATGGCAGCTGTGCGCGCCTGCGACCCAGGGCTCGTTGAAGATAGGGATGAGCTGATCAACGGGCTGAATGAGGAAGCGGAGAGGAACCTTCAACGAACCACCCAGATCAGCGCTTTCCTGATTCGCTGTGCGGCCCAGAACTTCTGGCCCTTGCCGGTAATGGACCTGGCGGAGGCCCTGGCCGGGGACTTCGAGCCAGCAGCGTTGAAGGCTCTCGAAGAGCTCTGCGGCCTCGGGCACAGCTCCGGTTCAGATCTCGCGACGGGGTTCCTCTTTGGGCTGGAGTGCCTCGCCATGGAATCGTAGACGTGGTGAAGCCTCTGGTGTCCTACTTTGTCCAGCGCTCGCACCACCCCAGCACGGTCTCGTACCAGAGCTTGCTGTTCTGGGGCTTGATGACGAAGTGGCACTCGTCGGGGAAGTAGAGCAGCTCGCTGGGGACGCCGCGCAGCTGGAGCGTGTTGTAGAGCTGGAAGGCCTCGCTCACGGGCACGCGGTAGTCCAGCTCGCCGTGCACGACGAGCATGGGTTTGGTCATCTGGGCTGTGGCGCTGCTGGGGCTCTGGGATTGCCAGCGGGCCTTGGTTTCCGGGCTCTCCCAGGGCCAGCCCCTGAACTCCCAGCGGGGGAACCAGAATTCCTCGGTGCCCAGCTGCATGGATTCGGTGTTGAAGATGCCTGCGTGGGTCACGAAGGCCGCGAAGCGGTTTGCCTGATGCCCCGCCAGCCAGTTGGTGGCGTAGCCGCCATAACTTCCGCCGCAGGCCACCACGCGCTTGGGATCCGCATTGGGCACGGCCTTGAGGGCTGCATCCAGCGTGTTCATCAGGTCGGTCATGACGGCCCCGTTCCAGTCGCCGCTGATGGCATCCGTGTAGGCCTGACCAAAACCCGTGGAGCCGCGGGGATTGGGCAGCACGGTAATGAACCCGCGACCGGCCCAGGCCTGGGCGTTCCAGCGGGGATGCCAGGAGTCCGCGTTATCACCCTGGGGGCCCCCGTGGATGACGAAGGCCACGGGGTAGCTCTTCGTAGGATCGTAGCCCACGGGTTTCAAGATGAAGGCGTGGGCCTTGATGGGCTTGCCCTCCAGGGGCACGGTGTCCACCCAGAGGTCTTCGGCCTTGTTCGGGCCCAGCTCGACAGCCAGGGCTTGATTGTGCTTGGTGAGGCGGCTCGTCGCACCAGTCTTGAGATCCAGCCCGTAGAGGTCGGGCGGAGTGGTCAGGCTCGTGGATAGGACCACAGCCTGATCGTTCAGCAGGGCGAAACCCTCGATGTGCAGGTCCGTGCTGAGACGCTGGAGGGCGCTGCCATCCCAGCGGAAGAGGTCCGCGTGGCCCTGGCGCTCGCAGACACCGACCAGATCGCTGCCCTGCCACTGGAAGTCGCCGAAGCTCTGATCGAAAGCCTGGGTGGTGCGCACCACCTGGCCCGTGGCGCGGTCCAGCACCCACAGCTCAAACTTATCGGACTCGAAGCCGGGCCGGCGCTGGGCGCGCCAGGCCAGGAACTTTCCGTCCGGCGAGTAGCGCGGCGTGGTGTCCATGGCCGGATTGTCCGTGAGCTTCCTGGCGGGACCGCCGCTGGTGGCAACCTCGTAGAGCTCGCCGTTGGTGCTGGTGGCCTTGATCTGCTCAGGAGCGGATTCGAAGGCCAGGGCCTTGCTGTCCGGGGCCCAGGCGTAGCCGTCGCCTGCGGACACATCAGCGTAGTTGGGCACGTCCGTGGTGAAGCCCGCCGTGAGGTCTCGCGGCGGGGCGCTGCCGTCAGCGGGCACCACGAAGAGGTGACTCACCTGCTTGGGATCCTTCCACTCGTTCCAGTGACGGTAGGTCAGTGTGGTGTAGAGGCGGCCCGTGACCGTGGAGGCCTCCTTGGCCTTGAGATAGGCGGCGTTCTCGGCTTCCACGCCGCTGGGCACCGTGGTGCTGAGGAAGGCGAGCCACCGGCCATCGGGGCTCCAGGTCTGGCCCCCGGCGCCGCCGCTCAGTTTCGTGAGCTGCCGCTTCTTTTTGCTGGAGAGATCCACGAGCCACACCTGCCCGCCGGACAGGTACACCAGGCGCTTGCCGTCAGGACTGAACCGGGGCCGGGACTGGCTGCCCTTGTCGAGGTCCAGTTCCCTGGGCGCGCTGCCAGGGGCCTTGAACCAGAGGTGGGTCACGACCTTGTTGGCCGCGAAATCCACGGTTCCCACCTGGTAGGCCAGGGCACCTGCAGTAGAGAGCTGGGGATCCGCGACGCGCTTCACCTTGAACAGGTCATCCACCTGCATCGGGCGCGAGCCCAGCAGGGCCAGAGAGGCCATGAAGAGGAGGGCGGTGCGCATGAATTCTCCGGGATCAGTATTCCGACAACAGGTGCCGCGCGATGACCATCCTCTGGATCTCGCTAGTGCCTTCGCCGATGGTGCAGAGCTTCACGTCCCGGTAGTACTTTTCCACCGGGTAGTCCTTGATGTAGCCGTAGCCGCCGAGGATCTGCACAGCCTCGTCGGCCACGCGGCAGGCCACTTCGGAGCTGTAGAGCTTGGCCATGCTGGCGGCCTTGGCGTAGGGCAGGCCCTGGTCCTTCAGACCCGCAGCGCGGTAGATGAGCAGGCGAGCGGCCTCGATCTCCATGCCCATGTCCGCCAGCTTGAACTGGGTGCCCTGGTGGTCGGCAAGTGGCCGACCGAAGGTGTGGCGGATTTTGCTGTAGCGCAGGGCCTCCTCGAAGGCGCCCTGGGCCATGCCGAGGCCGAGGGCGCCGATGCTGATGCGGCCGCCATCGAGGGTCTTCATGGCCTGCTTGAAACCCACGCCATCCTCGCCCAGCAGGTTGGCCTCAGGCACCTTCACGTCTTCCAGGATCAGCTCGGAGGTGTCGCTGGCGCGGAGGCCCAGCTTGTTCTCCTGCTTGCCCGCGCGAAAACCGTTCATGCCCTTCTCCAGCACGAAGGCGCTGATGCCATCGGCGCTGCTGTGGCCATGCTGGGGTGGCCGCGTACGGGCCATGACGACGAAAATGTCGCCCACGGTGCCATGGGTGATGAAGGTCTTGGAGCCGTTCAAGACATAGTGCGAGCCTTCCTTCTTGGCGGAGGTGCGCAGAGAGCCCGCGTCACTGCCGGAGCCCGGCTCGGTGAGGCCCCAGGCGCCGATGGCCTTCCCGCTGGCCAGGGGCATCAGGTAGGTCTGTTTCTGCCGTTCATCGCCCATGGCGAAGATGTGGTTGCTGCACAGACTGTTGTGGGCGGCTACGGTGATGCCTACGGAGCCGTCCACCCGGGAAAGCTCCTCCACCACCACCGCGTACTCCAGGTAGCCCATGCCCGCGCCACCATACTGCTCGGGAAAGATGACGCCCATCATGCCCATCTCGCCCAGCTGCTTCACCACTTCAAAGGGGAAGGTCTTGGCCTCGTCCCAGGCCATCACGTGGGGGCGGATCTCCCGTTCCGCAAACTTGCGGACCTCGTGGCGCAGGGCCTCGACGTGATCGGGAAGCGTGACGTCCATGAAAACCCCGTTTCAGTGGGTGGTGGCGACTGCTGTGGGGGTCCCGCGCTGGAGCAGCTGCTTCTTCTGGAGCAGCGACTCGGCCTCGGGCATGACCTCCATGGCCTTGAGGATGGCGGGATCCTTTTCACACTGGATCTTGAAGCCCGCCTCGATGCCGAAGGCCACGTTCTGCAGCTCGATGGAGATCTGCTCCTGCATGGCGCCGAGGTTGACCTCCCAGTCCTTGTCGGAGAGGGTGAGCTTCTGCTCCTGGGCCCAGGCGCGGAACCGCGTCATGACGGCATCGTCGGCGTGCTGACCAGCCTTGACGCCGAAGTGTTCCTTCTCATGGACGGCGAAGCGGAAGAAGGCCTGGTGGCGGAACCGTAGATCCACCATGAACTCGTTGTATCGGAGGGTGGGCAGCGCGTAATCGGGGTTGATGCCACCGCCACCGTAGACTGTGCGGCCAAGATCCGTCTTGAAGGCCGGTCCCTGGGGTTTGGCATCCTTCTCGTCGTCGGGGTTGTAGTAGTCATCTAGGCCGTGGCTGTAATCGCGCTGGATGTTGCGGCCGGAGGGCGTGTAGTAGCGCGCGGTGGTAAGCGTCAAGCCGCGGGAGCGGTTGATGGTGAGCACGCTCTGGACGAGGCCCTTGCCCCAGCTGGTCTGGCCGACGACGAGGCCACGATCATGGTCCTGGACAGCCCCGGTGACGATCTCGCTGGCGCTGGCGGTGCCGCGGTTGATGAGGATGACCAGGGGGAAGGGATCGAGTTGGGACCCCTTGCTGGTGCGGGTCTGGTTCTCTTCACGCCCATCCCGGCCTTTCTGGCTGACGATGAGCTGATCCGACCCGAGCAGCTGGCGGCAGATGCCGATGGCGGCATCCAGCACACCCCCACCATCGCCACGCAGATCCAGGATGAGCTGTTTCATCCCCTGCTTCTTCAGGGTGGCCACGGCCTTCTCGAATTCCTCGGAGGTGGTCTCTCCGAAATCCTTGATGAGAATGAAGCCCGTGGTGGGGTTCAGCATGAAGCTGTAGTAGACGCTGTTGGTGGGGACTTCAGCTCGTGGGATGGAGAAATGCAGCAGCCCGGTGATGTCCACCCGTTGTATGGCGATCTCCACCAGGGCACCCTTCTCGCCGCGGAGCTTCTGGAGGGCGGCGTTGGAGCTCATGCCTTCGGTGCTGATGCCATCGATCTCCTTGATGATGTCACCGGACCGCACGCCCAGGCGCTCGGCCGGACCACCTTTGATGGGACTGATGATGGCGATGCCCTGGTCATGCTGCTGGATGATGGCGCCGATGCCGAAGAAGGATCCCTTCTGCTCCTCGCGCAGCATCTTGAATTCGCTTTCGTCCATGTAATTCGAGTGGGGATCCAGCGTGTGCAGCATGCCCTGGATGGTGGCGTGGGTGAGCTGCCGGGGTGTGGGGGGTTCAGGAGTGTCCTTCTGGACCAGGTCCATGATCTCGGTCAGGGTGTCCAGACTGCGTTGGCGTGCCGTCTCCCCACTGGACCGGGCCAGCAGGGGACCGGCCACGGCCACCGTAGCGGCCATCACCATCCACATCCAATTGCGCTTGATGAAACGGGCCATGAGGCTCCCGGGAAGAGACAGCCTCAAGGATACGCCCGGCCCGCCCCCTCGGCGAAACGGGGTTTACCTAGAATCCTTCCAGGATTTTCTGCGCGGCCGGGGCCATGCGCTCGCGGGTGGCGCGGGTGGCGAGGAGGATGCTCTCGAATCGGCGGTAGGCGAGCTCCAGGTCATCATTCATCACAAGGTAGTCGTAGGCAGGGAATAGCTCCATTTCATGGCGGGCGTATTCCAGGCGAATGCGGATCTGCTCGTCGGAGTCCTTGCCCCGGCTGCGCAGGCGTTCCTCCAGGGCAGCAGCTGAGGGCGGCAGGATGAAGATCATGCGTGCATCGGGAATGGCCCGCCGCAGGTTCATGGCGCCGGTGGTCTCGATGTCCAGCAGCACGTCCTGGCCAGAGGCCAGCACGCCGTTGAGCCAATCCCGGCCCGTGCCGTAGCGGTGGCCATAGACTTCGACCCACTCCACGAAGCCGCCTTCCCGGATCATGGCCTCGAAGCGGGCGTCATCGATGTAGAAATAGTCGCGGCCGTCCACTTCACCGGGCCGCGGCTTCCGGGTGGTGAATGAGATGGAGAAGATCAGGTCCGGTACGCTGCGTACCAGCCGCTGAACGAGGGTGGATTTGCCGGCGCCCGACGGTGCGGAGACCACGAACACGTTACCGGGATGGTGGATCACGCCTTCCTCCAGGCTCCACTTTACAGGAACCCCTTCATGGCGCGTCGAGTAGGCCACCGCTCCGACTGAAGGTCGCTTTGCGAGAATGGGCCTTGCCTAGCTGAGATGATCTTTGAGTTCCCGAAACCCGAAGGGCTTGGGCAACAGGGCGATATGGGGAAAGTCTCGTAGAAGCCCATCAACTTTGGTGCAAATGCGCCCGGTGGCAATCACCACGGGCAAGTCAGGCCTTTGGCTCCGGATTAAGGGAAGCGTGCCTGCCCCTCCCTGGTCTTCCCCCAAATTTGAGATCCAATTGAAAGGTTCGGGTTCATCCTTACCGAGGAGAACCCGAAATGAGACCGAGCAAGCTGACAGACGAGCAGATCGTGGCGTTGCTGCGAGAGGCGGAGAAGGGCGAGAAGTCG
>CAIYNT010000171.1 GCA_903927605.1 uncultured Holophagaceae bacterium | reverse complement strand
TTTGGTTGGGGCCCGTTCGGGGGCCCCTGGTCCATCGACCATCATTCAGCGATCGATGGTCGACATGGTCCTTTCGTTGTAGCGCTTCCCCGCGACTTTCCCCAGCGCCAGAGCCGCGTCTAGCATCTTCATCTCACCGGCATCAAAATGGATGGCCGCTGCGGCCACATTCTCTTCAAGGTACTTCCGGCGCTTGGTGCCGGGGATTGGCACAAAGTCCTGGCCCTTGTGCAACACCCAGGCCAGCGCGATCTGCCCGGGCTTCGCGTGTTTGATGCCGGCGATATCCCGCACCGTCTGGGCGGCCTTCACGTTGGCATCGAAATTCTCACCCTGGTAGCGGGGATCGCCGCGCCGGAAATCACCTTCCGGGTACTCCTCCGCACGCTTGACCTCGCCCGTCAGAAAGCCACGGCCCAGGGGAGAAAAGGGAACGAGGCCGATGCCCAGCTCGCGCAGCACCGGGATCACGTCCGCCTCCAGGTTCCGTTCCCACAGCGAGTATTCGCTCTGCAGCGCCGATACCGGATGGACGGCATGGGCCCGGCGGATGTTGGCGATGCC
Source organism: uncultured Holophagaceae bacterium (assembly GCA_903927605.1). The sequence continues at coordinate 9,395 of CAIYNT010000171.1, read as the reverse complement.
GGCCTCGGACAGGCCGAAGAACCGGACCTTGCCCTGCCGGACCAGATCGGCCACGGTGCCGGCCACGTCCTCGATGGGCACGGCCGGATCGATGCGGTGCTGGTAGAGCAGGTCGATGTGGTCGGTGCTAAGCCGGCGGAGAGAGCCCTCCACGGCGTTGCGGATGTTCTCGGGCCGGCTGTCCCGTTCGATTCCGATCTGCTTTCCGTCCTGGATCCGGAAGCCGAACTTGGTGGCGAGCACCACCTGGTCGCGTCGACCCTTGAGGGCCCGGCCCAGCAGCTCCTCGTTGACGAGGGGGCCGTAGACTTCGGCGGTGTCGAGGAAGGTGCAGCCCAGCTCGATGGCGCGATGCAGGGTCGCGATGGACTCGCTTTCGTCCGCCGGGCCATAGGACTGGCTCATGCCCATGCAGCCCAGCCCGATCGCCGACACTTCCAGTCCCTGACTGCCGAGTTTGCGTTTGCTCATGGTCATGATCGATGTCCTCCAAACCAAAGGTACTCGCTCCTTCGATCTTCCGTAATCTAAGGTGCCAATAGGAGGCTCATGTCCACCGAGCAGGTGAAGCACTCCAAACTCGGGGCCGTATTGCGGGTCACGAGCGGGAATTTCCTGGAGATGTTTGATTTCTTCCTGTTCGGCTTCTACGCCACCTCCATCTCCAGAACTTTCTTCCCCGCCAGCAGTGAGTTCGCTTCGCTCATGCTCACGTTTGGGACCTTCGGAGCCGGGTTCCTCATGCGTCCGCTGGGCGCCATCATCCTGGGCGCCTACATCGACCGGGCCGGTCGCCGCAAGGGTCTCATCCTGACGCTGGCTCTCATGGCGCTGGGTACGGTGATGATCGCCTTCGTGCCTGGCTACGCCGCCATCGGGCTGTTTGCCCCTCTGATTGTCCTGGTGGGGCGCCTGTTCCAGGGCTTCTCCGCCGGGGTGGAGCTGGGCGGCGTGTCGGTCTACCTCTCCGAAATGGCGACCCCGGGCCACAAGGGCTTCTACGTGAGCTGGCAGTCCGGCAGCCAGCAGGTCGCGATCGTGGTGGCCGCGGCGATCGGCTACGGGCTCAACCTGTGGCTGGCTCCTTCGGTCATCGCCGACTGGGGCTGGCGGGTCCCCTTCTTCATCGGCTGCCTGATCGTGCCCCTCATCTTCGTCATCCGGCGCTCGCTCCAGGAGACCGAGGCGTTTCTCGCACGCACACATCATCCGGACGTTCACGAGATCTTCCGGTCGATGGTCGAGAACTGGAAGGTCGTCGGCGCCGGCATGCTGCTGGTCGTGATGACCACCATCTCGTTCTACCTCATCACGGTGTACACCCCGACCTTCGGCAAGAACGTGCTGAAGCTCTCAAGCGCCGACAGCCTCGCCGTGACCATCTGCATCGGAGTGTCGAATCTCTTCTGGCTGCCGGTGATGGGCGCCGTCTCAGACCGCGTGGGCCGTCGGCCGGTGCTGTTGGCCTTTGCCGGTCTGACGGTCCTGACAGCCTATCCGGCGCTGTCCTGGCTGGTGGGCGCACCCACCTTCCAGCGGATGCTGGTGGTGGAGCTGTGGCTGTCCTTCCTGTACGGCGGCTACAACGGCGCCATGGTCGTGGCTTTGACCGAGGTCATGCCCGTGGACGTCCGGACGGTCGGTTTCTCCCTCGCCTACAGCCTGGCGACCGCTCTCTTCGGCGGGTTCACACCGGCCGTCTCCACCTGGCTGATCCAGGTGACCGGGGACCATGGCGCTCCCGGCTTCTGGATGATGTTCGCGGCGGTCTGCGGCTTGGCAGGAACCCTGATCCTCTATGGGCGCAGGCCCGAGCCCGCTTAGGGAGCCCTGGACCAACCTAGAGACCTGCAAGCACGGGGAACCCGTGCCCGGTATCCTCAGCGCCCATTTGGGAGCGAACCGTGAACACCAGCAGGGGCAACCCGAGATGCTCATCTCATCGCTCATCGGCGTTCCCATGCGCATCTCCAGTTTGCGCGTGAGGAGTCTGATATTCTTCCGAGGTTCCTCTGGCTCGAATCGTTGTGCCTGCCGGGTGTTGCCATGCGGCAGGCAAACCAGGATGACCATCTGATCAGGTCACATGCTCAACAGGAGGTAAGTCTTGTTCACTCCGCACGCCCTGTCCCGCTTCCGAGGTGCCGCGCTGGTGGCCTGCCTGGTGCCAGCCCTGGGGTTCGCCCAGACACCCGGCGCCTCCCCCGTGGCCAAGGTCTCAGGTTATGACCAGCCCCCCCAGAACATCCTGGACATCATGCGGGCCCCCTCGCCGCCTGTGCCTTATGTGAGCCCCGCCCATGACCGGATCCTGCTCGTGTCCTGGGAGGACTACCCGTCCATCGCCCGAGTGGCGACCCCCTTCCTCCGGCTGGCCGGCGTGCGCATCGAGCCGAAGAACCACAGCAAGCACGACACCCCTGGCGGTTACGGCATCACCCCCAGCGCTCGCAGCTTTGACCTGGTGAACGTGGCCGATGGTGCCGTGACCCACATCCGCTTGCCGAATGGGGGCTGCCCCGGCGCGCCTGTGTGGAGTGCCGACGGCAAGCGCTTCGCGTTCGAGAACGTCGCTGCCGATTCCGTCGAACTCTGGGTGGGCGATGCCACCACCGGGCGCGTGCATCGCATTCCTGGCGCCAGGCTGAACCCGATGCTGGAGGATGAATTCCAATGGCTGCCTGACCAGAAGACGCTTCTGGTCAAGCTGGTGCCCGGACAGCAGGGCCCGCCTCCGGCCAAACCCGAGGTTCCCCTCGGTCCGAGCATCCAGGAATCCACGGGCGCCAGCGGCCAGAGCAGCACCTATGAGAACCGCGACACCCTGAACAACCGCCACGACGAGGATCTGTTCGATTACTACGCCACCGCGCAGATCGCCCTGATTGACGCCGATCGCGGGGTGATCTCACCCATCGGCCAGCCGGACCGGTACGAGCAGCTTGATCCAGCACCGGACGGGCGCCACCTGCTGGTCGCGACCCTTCACAAGCCCTATTCCTACATCACGACCGCGGAGCGGTTCCCGCGCGATCTGGCCGTCTGGGACTTCGCCAAACCCGCCAGCGTGGTGAGGCAGCACATTGCCTCGCTACCCCTGGCCGATCGTGTGCCCATCGCCGGTGTTCCGCTGGGTCCGCGTGATTTCTCCTGGCGGGCGACTGATCCGGCCACCCTGGTCTGGGCCGAGGCCCTGGACGGCGGTGATTGGAACGTGAAGGTCCCCAACCGCGACAAGATCATGCTGCAGAAGGCGCCGTTCTCAGGTTCCCCGGCGGAGGTGTTCCGCACGGAGCAGCGCTATGCCGGCCTGATCTGGGGTGAGCAGCCGGGTGTGGCACTGCTGACCGAATACGACCGCAACCGGCACTGGCGACGCAGCTTCCTCGTCAACCTGGACGAGCCGAAGCAGTCCCCACGCCTGGTGTGGGATCTTTCCACCGACGAGAAGTATGCCAATCCGGGCAACCCGGTCCGGCGGCGGCTTCCGAACGGCATGATCGTCCTGCGCCAGGACGGCGATGCGATCTTCCTGGCGGGCACTGGCGCCTCGCCCGAGGGTGACCGGCCCTTCCTCGACCGATTTGGCCTCCGCACCCTGAAGTCCGAGCGCCTGTTCCGAAGCAGCAGCACGGAATACGAATCCTTCCTCGCCTTCACCGGGCCAGGCTCCCGGCAGTTCCTGACCTGGCACCAGTCCCCGAACACCCCCCCCAATGTCTTCACCCGTACGCTGGGCGCTGGGATCGAAGCCCCCTCCGGCGAGGCGGTGTTCACGTCAACGAAGGTTGCGCTCACCCGCATCCCCGACCCGACGCCCGAAGTGCGCCGGATCCAGAAGCGACTGGTGAAGTACAAGCGAGCCGATGGGGTCGACCTGTCGTTCACGCTGTACACGCCTCCGGGCTACCGGGAAGGTACCCGCGTCCCGACCATCTTGTACGCCTACCCACTCGACTACGCGGATGCTTCCAAGGCCGGCCAGATCTCCGGTTCGCAAGTCACCTTCACGCGCCTGCGGGACTACCGTCTGCTGCTCATGGCCGGCTATGCCCTCATCGACAATGCGGCCTTCCCGGTGGTGGGCGACCCGAAAAAGGCCTACGACACCTACCTGGAGCAGCTGGTTGCCGATGCGAAAGCGGCGGTGGACGAAGCCGTGCGCCTGGGCGTGGCCGACCCCGAGCGCATCGGCGTCACGGGCCACAGCCACGGGGCGCTGATGACGGCCAATCTGGTCGCCCACTCCGACCTGTTCCGGGCCGGTGTGGCCACCAGTGGCTCCTATAACAAGACGCTGACCCCCTTCGGCTTCCAGAGTGAGCGGCGGTCGGTCTGGGAGGCCCCCGAGGTCTACCGCAATGTCTCGCCCTTCTTCTTCGCCGACCGATTGAAAACGCCGCTCCTGATCGTGCACGGTGCTGACGATGCCAACCCCGGAACCACACCGTTGCAGGCCAGCAAGCTGTACGAGGCCATCCGGGGCAATGGTGGCACCACCCGCCTGGTCATGCTGCCCCATGAACCCCACTGGTACACGGCGCGCGAGTCGAACGAGCAACTGGTCTATGAGATGCTGCGCTGGTTCGATCAATACGTGAAAAACGCCCCACCTCGCGCGGTGCTTCCCGGTCAGAAATGAGCCTCTTCAAAGTTCGATCGGACGGAAACCAACCAGGGTCGGGGCCTTTGTTCCAGCCCGGCTGGGTGGTTGGGTTGGGATGGGATCGGAATTCCCTAGATCCTGAACAGGGATTCTCCGGGGGGGTGCAGGGAACGGCAAGAGGCCCTACCTTCGGTTCAACTTCTGGGAGACACCGATGCTGAACCTGGATCACGTCACGGGGGCGGGCTCTACAAAGTGCTGTGGGGCGAATCGGTGCACAAGCTTGCGGCGAAGTTGGCATCTCGGATGTCGACCTCGCCAAGATCGTGCGCAGGCTCAACGTTCCCATCCCTGGCCGTGACCATTGGGCCAGGGGATCCATGACCCGCAAATGGCTTCAGGTGCCCTTTCCAGGGGCTGGACGACCTACCACGACAGGATCACCGTACCCTCTGTTGATCCTTCACCCGACAATGTTCATGCGAACGTGGCTTGCCCAGCCGAGCCAACCTAACAGATTCATTGACGGGAAGAGAGGTGTCTTCGTCGGAGTATTTCCTGGTTCAGGGTGGAGTTTTTTCTCCTACCCGACTCCACGATCCCCTCAACTGGCCTTTCGCGAGGTTCGGCGGTGGCCCAGCGCAGCATGGCGCACCTAACGAGTATGCTGAGTGGTATTCCTTTGGAGGAACCATGGGATTGGGCGGAAAGATCGCGTTGGGGTGCGGTGGGCTGTTGCTGCTGCTGGTGGTGGTGCTGGGCCTGGGGATGATGGGGTCCTACAATGGGCTGAACAGCCTCGGTCAGGCAGTTGACGCCCAGTGGGGGCAAGTGGAAAACGTTTACCAGCGGCGGGCCGACCTTGTCCCAAATCTGGTGGAAACGGTGAAAGGCGCCGCGGCCTTCGAGAAGGATACGTTCGTAGCCGTCACAGAGGCCCGGGCCAAGGTGGGCCAGGTTTCCACAGGTGGCAAGGCCCCGGGGTCTCCGGAAGCCATGGCTAATTTCCAGAAGGCACAGGAAGGTCTAGGTTCGGCGCTTTCCCGGCTGCTGGTGGTGGTCGAGAAATACCCTGACCTCAAGGCCACCCAGAATTTTAGGGACCTGCAGGCCCAGTTGGAGGGTACCGAGAACCGCATCGCGGTGGAGCGCATGCGTTTCAATCAGGCGGCCCAGGCCTTCAATACCAAGCGCAACAGCTTCCCAACGGTCATGATGGCGGGGTTCTTCGGCGACCGGTTCCGGGAACGGGCCTACTTCAAGGCCCAGCCCGGGGCTGAAGCGGCGCCCAAAGTCGCCTTCTAGCCACCCGCTCTCATGCGGCGCATTCTTGTCCTGATCGGGTTGCTCGCGGGTCTCTGGGGCGGGTTGTTCCTGGGGGCTCAGGCGGCTTTGCCACCCCCACCCACGCGTTGGGTGACGGACGGTTCAAACCTTCTCTCCCCAGCCACTCGGGAAGGCTTGGACCAGCGCCTGAAGGCCTACCAAAAGGGCACCGGCCACCAAGTGCTGGTGTGGATCGGAGGCAGCACCGGCGGGGATCCTCTGGAGGACTGGACCGTGCGGGCCTTCGCCGCCTGGAAGGTGGGCCGCAAGGGTCTGGACGATGGCCTGGTGCTTTTCGTTTTCACCGGGGACCAAAAGCTCCGCATCGAAGTGGGATATGGCCTGGAAGGGCAGATTCCCGACATCGTGGCGTCGCGGATCATTCGTGAATCGATTGTGCCCAAGCTTAAGAGTGGGGACGCCGATGGGGCCATCAACGAGGGGGTGGATCGAATCCTGAAGGTAGTCGATGGCGAGGCCTCTGCACGAGAACCCGAACACCGCAGCCAGCGAGGAGCCCAACCCATTGGGCTAGGGGGATGGCTCATCATCGGCGTGCTGGGCTTGGCGTTTCTCGCTCTGGCCCTCACTCATCCGGGCATGGCCGTCTGGCTTCTCTTTAGCATCTTCTCCGGGGGGCGCGGTGGGGGTGGCGGTGACAGCGGCTGGTCCGGGGGTGGCGGGCGATCCGGCGGTGGGGGGGCATCGGGATCATGGTGAGAGACGGGGGGGCCGCATGGTGGGCATGAGCTGCGGAAGCCTAAGGAAGTGCGTGGATCAGGTGCGGGTGGTGGAGGCCATCCGGGAGGCGGAGCGGGTCACCTCGGGAGAGATTCGGGTTTCCGTGGCGCCCTTTTTCTGGGGGAACGTGGAGAAGACCGCGGGAAAAGCGTTCCGTCGACTCGGTATGGAGAACACCGCGGACCGCAACGGTGTGCTCATCTTTCTGGTGCCTAGCCGGAAGAAATTTGTCATCCTTGGAGACGCTGGTATCCACGAAAGGGTCGGACAGGACTTTTGGCACGACGCATCGGCGTGCCTTTCCTCCCATTTTCGCGATGGGGCATTCACCGAGGGGCTAGTGGAGGTGATTCACATGGTGGGCGACCGCCTAGCCACCCTCTTCCCATCCGCTGGGAAAGAAGATCGGAACGAGCTATCGGACGAAGTCGATTTCCAGTGAGGACGCCGGAGAATCGGTGCTATGTCGCGCCCGGTTCGAATCGGATTTGCCGAACCACACAGCCAATGGTCTGTTTTTCCCGAAGGTCCTGGCAGGCACCTGGCCCGTGTGCCGTTCCGCTCGGTCGAGCTAGCCGTGAAGGGTGTGTGGCCGTCGTACGGATTTTCTGGGCAACTCATGGCGCCCACCGCGAAGCTCTCCTTGTGTGTAACCGCGAGGCTCGCCTTCACCCCGTATTCGCAGGGTCGAGGTGCCTTCCCTTTACGGCCGAGGCTCCTGCCCCCAGGGCTGGCGGCTCAATGCGGGCCCAATCCAGATGCGCTGAGAGTGCGGCATGGTCTGAGATCTTCGACCAAGGCGCACCGGAATGCATTTCGGCCAGTTCGACCGTAAAGCCGCGTACATAGATGCGATCCAGCCGCAACAAGGGTCGCTTGGAGGGAAAACTCCGGCCGGGCGAATCGAGACTGCCAAACGCTCCTCCGAATGCCTCAATCATCCCAAGGCGACGGGCCAGTAATTCATCGGCCTCGTTCCGCCAGTCGTTGAAGTCACCGGCAATAATGAGGGGCGAGTCGGGGTCGGCAATGTCCTCGAGGTACCCGGCGAGAGCATCCATCTGCCGGCGCCGAGAGCGGGCGAACATCGAGAGATGGACACAGACACAGTGCAGCGCCTTGGTCAGGCCTGGTAGGTGAATGGTGCAATGCAGCAAGCCCCGCCGCTCGAACCGCAGTTGGGTGACGTCCTGATTGTGTGAGTGCTCGATCGGAAAACGGGCAAGGATCGCGTTGCCATGGTGCCCGTGCCCATAGATCACGTTGCCCCCATAGGCGGTGGATTGCCAGACATCCTCCGCCAGGAATTCGTACTGGGGCTTGTAGGGCCAGTCTTCAATCTTTTTGGCATTTCTGCTGTGCCGCCCCTGGACCTCCTGGAGAAACACAATGTCTGGATCAAGGTCCCGCAATTGCTCCCGCAACTCGTACACCATCAGGTGCTGATGGAATTGCGAGAACCCCTTGTGGATGTTGTAGGTGACGATGTGGAGTTGCATATGATCCGTGGCGTTCACGATGCTGAGAACATCCTTTCCGGCGTGTGGGTGGCGCCCCTTGCGCGGCCACACCCCACTTTGAAATCAGACCCTAGTCCCCCTGCCTATCCGCCTCTTCCTCCTGCAAGTCAGCGAAGAGATCCTCTACGTCCTCGCGGCTTTCCGGAGTCACTTCGCCGGTCAGGGCTTCGGTCACGTCATCTTCGGTCAGAGACCCACTGATCTGCTCATGAAAGGGATGCTCCCGCCTGTCTACGGATACCGGGGTCGGGTCTTCCGGAAACACCACCCCAAGGGATTCCGACTCCTCTTGGGTCAGGTTCAAGCCGTCATTCCTCTTTGTTCTTTTGGACGCCACCCTGGCGGGTTCTCCTCGGTTGATCTCGCGACCACTTGGGTCCTATGAAGCCTGGGACCACCTGATCCGCGAGGCCGTCTTCTGGGCCATGGCAGTGGATCCCTGTGAGCGCACCGTCCGTGGCGAGTGCCAACATGACCCCGAGCGGGATGCTCTGGAAGTGCTCGTGCTGAGCTGGCAGGAGGCGTTCCCCCAGGGCGGTAGTCACCATGCCACGGCCTTTGCCGACCGGGTTACGAACCTGGGAGGTGCGATCGTCGACCTTGTGAACGCTGCTCGTGAGCTGTCGCGTCGGGAGGGCGAGGGTGGCAGAGGGCAGACTCTGGGGCAATCCCTGGGGTACATCCTGCGGAATTACCAGGACCGGCCTGTCCTGGGGCATCGGTTTGTTCGCCAAGGCGAGAAGGACCGAAATGGAATCCGCTGGGCGCTGGTACCCATCGAAGGGAAATCGGCCTCCCCCGGTAGGAGCAAGGACGTACCTGCCGGAGATCATCACGCTCCACCACCTGCTCAAGGCTTGGGCGCGAATCCGTCTGATTTAGACGATCTAGATGGATGGGACCCGGAGCGGGAACGCGAGTTCGAGAAACACTTCCCAACACCGAAACCGAACAAGGACGACGATGACTATCGACCTGAATGACTACAAGCCGTGACGATCGTGACGATGGAAACGCATTTCTTTTCATTTCCGATACTTGGCTGGTTGAAGTCTCAGCCTTGATCCACTTCCCTGCAGGGTGCTTTAGAAAAGAGCAGAGAAAGGGAATACATCGTCACCATCGTCACATCGTCACATCGTCACATCGTCACATCGTCACAGTGACTCCCCCAAGGCCCAGCCGGGGTTCCTATGTAATTC
>CAIYNT010000170.1 GCA_903927605.1 uncultured Holophagaceae bacterium | reverse complement strand
CAAGCGAGGACCTTCAGAAATATCAGAAGAGTGGATGGTCAAGTTTGCGCAATCAAAGCAGCTTACCGCCGTGGTCTCATCAATTTTTGTCGATTTGATATCGATTTAGGCCTGGGTCCATCCAAGACTGTTCCCTGCTCCATCCCAAACACAGCAATGATTTCTTCGTCCCGCAGCCATTGCCGTGATTTGCCCTGGCGCTGTTTGGCAGAAATTAACTAGGTTCGTAAGCGGTAGCTTCCCGGGCTTCCGGACGGCAGCAATGACCGCCACCTCCTGTCATGGCAAGGACCTCCTGCAAATTCAATGACTACCTTAAGAAGATGGCCCCCTGGGTGATTTGCCACCAACAGAGGGCCTGCCCATCCGGGCTCAGATGGTTCATGCTACCCCAATGACAAGGTTTGGAAAGATCCTATGGCTGGGTGATGCGATGCCCGATCTTCTCCCTCGGCGGGAGGGAAACCCGCCAATTCCACTGGTCACTAAAGACCGTCAGGCAGGCAAGGCGGCATCGACCAGTGACGAGACACCGGACCTGGACGAGTCCTCCCACCCGTCCGAGACTTAACACACCGGTTGGAGGATAGGGCAACGTGGGAACGACCCGAGCGCCAAACGGTGACGGAAGCAGCAGCACGAAGGGCCCCCAACGAGGGGCTCTTTCCTTGTCTGCTTTTGTCCTCAGGCGGTATCCCGGGGGATCGGGGGCTGGCCCCCGTCAGAAATGGAAACCTATAGTCGCCTATAGGTGCCGCTTCGCACTGCAAGGAATTACTCGACGGAGAACTCGCGGGGACCCTTAGCAATAGTCTCCAACCAGTCTGAGGGGCAGGGTCTGAGCATCTCTTGAAGAGTGGCGGGGGGAGTCTTTGGATCAAGCCATGTGGCCCATACCGACGGTGGCAGAATTGCTGGCATGCGGTGGTGTGGCAGCTCTGCGATCAACTCGTTGGGTTCCGTGGTGATCACGGTCGCCGTGTCGTGGTGAATGCCAGTCTCTGGATCCTGCCAGGGGCCCCATAGCCCAGCGAACACGAAGAGGCCGCTGGTGGTCGGCATGATCGTGCACGGCGTGCCCTTCTTGGCGCCCGGCGCCTTCGGCCACTCATACCAGACGTTGACGGCGATCAAGCACCGCTGGTTCTTGAATGGCTTCGCGTAGAGCCTGCCCGTGGCGATCTTGTCGTCCCTGGCGTTGAAGGTGAAGTATTGGGAGATGAAGGCCCGGCTTGGGGCGTTCGGCGGGAGGAAGCCCCAGAGGTAGCTCGCGGCCACGCGGACGCCGTCCACGAGGCGGACGCCGGGGATGGCGTTGGTCGGGGAGACGTTCGGGTTGGGGACAGCCCATTCTTCGGTGGCACCGGCGGCCCCAAGGTGCTCCAGCACGAGGCCCTCGATGCCCTTCTTCACCCCCACCCGACCGCACACATGTCCTCCACTTAGAACTGCCCAAAATGATGCGCCACCGGGAGTGCGCCAGGCAGGGCTACGGTGCGGCACACCCACCCCCACCGCCTGCTCGCCGGTCATCCCTCAGGAATCTAGTATGGCGTATTCGCTTTAATTTCGCCATCATGGAATCCCGCCGATGGGGTGTGTGGAGTTGTTTCAATGCTGGCGGTCTGGGTGCCCGAACTTCCCTTCCAGCTTGCGCGTCAGCGCGAGTCGGAGCTGGTTGGGCGCCCCCTGGGGTTCAGAAACCCGGAGCAGGGCCGGACTCCGAGGCTATGGATGGTGGACCGCATCGCCAGGAAGGCAGGGCTGGAGCCGGGCGTTCCTGTGGACATAGCCCTCCACCAGGATCCTGGTTTGGTTGTGCTCGACCCCATGCCTTCGACCTGGATGGATGCCCGCGCCTGCCTGGGTCGTCACCTACTCGCCTATAGCCCCCTGGGCCGCCTGGGGCGCTTCGGCGAGGGGTTCGTGGACCTCCGAGGCACCGAGTGCCTGCACGGTCCCGTGCTGGACGCCGCCGAACGCCTCCGCATGGACCTCCTGAAGGTAGTGGGATGGTGTGCACATGGCGGTCTCAGTCAGAGCTTTTCCGCTTCCCGGTTGGCGGCTAAGGCAGAGGATCAGGTGCGGATGATCGAGGAGGGCCAGGAGGCACCGTTTCTGGCTCCCTATCCGCTTGGGGCTCTGTCGGCCCTGGAGGCTCGGTCGCGAGATCGACTCCAACACTTTGGCCTGTACCGTGTCGCCCAGGTGCAGCCCATGGAGGTCCAGGCCCTCGGGCGGATCATCCCGTCCCCCGAGGCGTATCAAGTGCTCCGTCAGGCACGTGGTGAAGACCAAGACCGGCTCCCGCGGCTGGAGGTGGTTCAGGCATCCGAAAACCTCCGGAAGATCATCATGCCCCCGGCACACAAGCACGACCTCGGTCTGGCTTCGTGGGTGTGGGAGGCGGCCTGGGCCTGGCGCCTGGATGGACGCTTCGTTCATCGCCTCCGTCTGTCCTGGTGGGATGTCGATGATCTCCACCATGTGCTGCCCTTCGGTCTCAACGGCGAGGATCTTTGGGCGTGTTGCCGAGACCTCGAACTCCAGTTCATGGCTGAGGCCACCCGGCGGGTGCTCATCCAGCGGGTGGAACTGGAGGCGTGGTTGGGCCAGACGCCCGGCACCCCCCTCTTGCTCGCCAAAGACAGTGTGCAGAAGAGGCTGGCGCTTGAGGCCACAGCCCTTCGACTGCATCGTCGCTTCGGCCACCAGGCCCTCCGCCAGGGGGCGTGACCATGGCCTTGGCCCTTGGCATCTCCGCCTACAGCCTCATGGAGGGGGTCTACCTGCCCGAGGACTTGGGGAAGCTGGCGTACCGCTTGGGCTACACGGACCTCGCCCTGGTAGACCGTGGGCTTCACGGCTTTCCCCGAATGCGTGAGGCCGCCGACAAGCTCGGCCTCCGGCTACACGTAGGCAGCCGACTGCCGCTGGGCGACGGCGAAGTCTACGTTCTCCCGCTGGACCCCGAGGGCTACACCGGGATGAACAAGGCCCTGACCGACAGGGCGCACGGTCGCTCATGGATGTGGCCAGGGAGCTGCGTGCTCCTGGCGGACAGGTGGGGTGTGGCCTTGCAGTTGCGGCACGAGGCGCGGGACACCGAACAGGTGGCCATCCTCATCGGGGGCGGTGGCTGGCAGGTCGCCCAGAGGGCTCGGGCCGAGGGCATCGCCGTGGCAGGCCCACAGGTGCTGCGATTCCTGAAGTCGGAGGGGCTGGCCATCCACAAGGTCAAGCGGGCGATCGCCATGAACGCCATGCTCCAGGACCTGAAGCCCAAGGACTACTGGGAGCCGCGCCTGGCCGCCAAGACCTGCACGGCGTGGGAGCAGGGGCTCTCTGAGGAGGTGAATGAGGGCACCCGGCGCCTAGAAGCTCAGCTCAGCGGATGGACGTTGCCATGGGGGAAGTGGGT
>CAIYNT010000169.1 GCA_903927605.1 uncultured Holophagaceae bacterium | reverse complement strand
GACGGATCTGGTGGTGAAGGGCAGCGTCCCCACGCCCCGGGCCTACGCCATCGCGCCCGCCGCTGCGGCGCGCTTCCTCTCCGTTCTGGAGGCCCAGGGCCTCCGCTTCGAGACTCTGGCGGCCCCTCGCCGGGTCCAGAACGAAGCGGTTCGGCTGCTGCGCGTCGAGGCGCCCTACGACGAGCTCTACCAGCGTTACGAGGATCGCCAGATCGTCCAGCGCCTACCCAGGGCCGAGGCAGAACTGCCCGTGGGCACCCTCATCGTGCCCCTGGACCAGGACCTGGCCCGCCGCGCCATCCAGGTGCTGGAGCCCTGCCTGCTCTACGGCCTCTACGGCTATCCTGGCTTTCGGGAGCTGGCCATACCTGGTGCTGTCCTGCCTGTTTCCCGACTGTTCTGAATCCCGGGCCCCGGCCCGGATGGAGTGCCCATGCTGCTCATCAAGAATGCCGACCTCTATAGTCCTGAAGCTGGCGGGCGCTGCGACCTCCTCCTGGGCGGGGGGAAGATCCTCCGCATGGAGCCGGACATCCGCATTTCGCGGAAGTACGCCGAAGTCATCGACGCCCGCAACCTCAAGGTCGTGCCCGGCTTCATCGACGCCCACGTGCACATCATGGGCGGTGGCGGCGAGGGCGGTTTCGCGACCCGCACGCCGGGCCTGCCCCTCACAGACGCCATTCTGGGCGGCGTCACAACCGTGGTGGGCTGCCTGGGCACGGACGGCTACACGCGCACCATGGCGGGCCTCCTGGCCAAGGCCAAGGGCCTGGAAGAAGAGGGCCTCAGCACCTACGTCTACTCCGGTTCCTATGGCCTACCCCTGCGCACCCTCTTGCCCACCCTCGAGGAGGATCTGCTCTTCATCGACAAGGTCATCGGGGCCGGCGAGGTGGCCCTTTCAGACCACCGCTCCAGCCAGCCCGGCTTCGAGGCCTTTGCCCAAGTGGTGGCCATGGCCCGACGCGGTGGAATGTTGTCCGGCAAGGCCGGCATCGTGAATGTGCACCTGGGCGATGGAGAGCGGGGTCTGGACTTCCTGCGCCGCGTCGTGGCCGAGACGGAACTGCCCCCCACTCAGATGCTGCCCACCCACATCAACCGCAATCCCCGCCTCTTCGAGGAGGGCATCGCCTACGCCAAGGCTGGCGGCTTTGTGGACTTCACCACCTCCACCCTGGCCTCGTACCTGGCGGAAGGCGAGATCCCCTGCGGCCGGGCCCTGCGGCTCATGCTGGAAGCAGGTGTGGACCCCGGGCAGATCACCTTCACCTCCGACGGCCAGGGCAGCCTGCCCGACTGGGACCACTCGGGGCGCCTCCAGGCCATCTCCGTGGGTCGCGTCACGTCGCTCTTTGCCGCCGTGCGCCAGGCCGTGCAGGAGGAGGGCCTCAGCCTGGAGACGGCGCTGCGTGTCATCACCAGCAACCCCGCCCGCATCCTGAAGCTCAAAGCCAAGGGCCGCCTGGCCCCGGGCCTCGACGCGGATCTGGTCCTGCTGGAGCCGAAGAACCTGGAGGTGCGCACGGTCATCGCCAAGGGGCGGCTGTTGATGAAAGCAGGTAAGGTCCTGGCCAAGGGCATGTTCGAGTAGCAACCAAGGAGTTCGACATGTTCGGAAAATCCCTCTGCCTGGCCATCCTGGTGGGCACCCTCCCGGTCGGTTTACTTGCCCAGGGTGCGGAACAATGCACCACGGCCCTGCTGAGCCCCGCCGCCAGCGCCAGCGAGCGGCCCATGCTCTGGAAGAACCGGGACACGGACGCTCTGTCCAACAAGGTGGTCCTCGTGCGGGAGCAGCCCTACGCGTATTTGGCCCTCGTGGACGCCGACGACGCCAGCGGACGGCGCGCCTACGCAGGCCTCAACGCCGCAGGCTTCGCCATTATGAACACGGTGGCCTACAACCTCCCGGGCCCCCAGAGCGGGGACCTGAAGGATCTTGAGGGCAGCGTCATGGCGGATGCTCTGCGAACCTGCCGCACCGTGGCTGACTTCGAGGCCTATCTCAGGGCCAACGAGGGCCCGGGACTGGGCTGCCAGACCAACTTCGGCGTCTTCGATGCCACGGGCAGGACCGTTCTCTTCGAGGTCTACAATCGCGGCTACAACCTGCTGGAAGTTGCGGCTGCGCCTGGGCAATACCTCCTCAATTCCAACTGGTCCCGCTCTGGCCGAAAGGGCAAGGGCGCGGGGTACCTGCGCTTCGAGCGGGCCACGGAGCTGCTGGCCGGGCTCTCGCCGGAACAGCGAAATCCCAGGGAGATCTTCCGCCGCCTCGCCCGGGACACTGGCCATGTGCTGTTGCAGACGCCCACCCTCGCCGAGCTGAAGGCGCTTCCAGCCCAGCCCCGCTGGATCCTCACCAAGGACTGCATCAACAAGTCCTACACCTCCTGTGCCCTTGTGATCGTGGGCAAGGATCCAAAGGATCCCACCTCCCGGGCCACCTTCTGGGTGCTGCCAGGGGAACCCGTCACGGCCGTAGCCCTGCCCCTATGGGTGGAAGCGGGTTCGGTGCCGGAGCCCCTCTGGAAGGGCAAGGAGGCGGCGCTCTGGACGGAATCCATGCGGATCAAGCTGCGGGTCCGCCCCTTCCAGGAAGCCGAGAAGCAGGAGTACCTGAATCTGGCGGGTCTCGACAACCACGAGGGCACGGGATTCCTGCCCCGGCTTCTGGACACTGAGGACAGGATCTTCCGCAGGGTCGAGTCGATCGGCTCGGGGCCGAAGTCCGCCGCCGAACTGTCCGCACTTCAGGAGGAACTGGCTGGGGCAGCCCTCACGGCCATGCAGGCCGTCCGGCCCTGAGCCTCCTTCCAAAACCTGCTTCCCGCTACCATGCAGCCACCGCCTGAAAGCCGCTCATGAACCCTGCCTCTGCCCCAGCCCCAGCCGGCCCCCGTTTTCGCATGCCCCACACCCTGGTCATCGTGGGTGCCCTGATCGTCCTGGTGCTCATCCTGTCCTGGCTGGTGCCCTCGGGCGAGTTCCAGCGCATCGAAAAGCTATTGCCGGACGGCAGCCACCTGAAGGTGCCCGTGGACGGCACCTTCCACCGCCTGCCCAAGACCTACCTGGGCCTCCAGACCCTCTTCCTGGCGCCCATCAAGGGCTTCCTGGACGGCGCGGGCCTCATCTCCTTCCTGCTCATCATCGGGGGCAGCTTCGGCATCTTCCAGGAGACCGGGGCCGTGGAGCAGGGCATCAAGCGACTCACGGTGCATGTGCGCCGCCATCCCCTGCTCGAAACCCTCTTCATCCCCGTGCTCATGACCGTCTTCTCCCTGGCGGGCGCCGTCTTCGGCATGGCCGAGGAGCTGATCCCCCTGGTGCTGATCTTCATCGCCCTTTCCCGAGCCCTGGGCTACGACTCCATCGTGGGCATGGCCATCCCCTTCCTGGGAGCTGCGGCGGGCTTCGCCTGCGCCTTCTTCAACCCCTTCACCGTGGGCGTGGCCCAGGGCATCGCGGGTGTGCCGATCTACTCGGGTCTGGCGTACCGCATGGTGGCCTGGGTGGTGGCCACCAGCGTGGAGATCGG
>CAIYNT010000168.1 GCA_903927605.1 uncultured Holophagaceae bacterium | reverse complement strand
GGGCTGTGGTCCTGCCGGCCTCGTGCTCTTTCAAGGCCAAGATGATCTGCTCCTCGGTGTATCTGCTCTTTCTCAAGGGGCCCTCCAAAGGGGGAGGACTCACATTATCCTTGGTCTAGTTTTTCGGGGGGACGTCACCGCCACCAACATCACCATCAGCGGCCTCTTCACCGCCGGCATCAAGAACAGTGAGGTCACGAACACCTCCCGCCCTGGGGTGGCCTCCGAGTGGCGGATCGATGACAACACCTCGCGCATCATCTTCAGCAGCACCTCCAAGATCGCGGATGGCTGGAGCGTGATCTTCCGGATCGAGAACCGCTTCCTGGTCGATGTCCGGCCCACCACGCCCGGCGTCCCGGGCACCACCACCTCCTCGGGCCAAATCACCGGTTGGGCCGACGGGGACACCTGGGGTGGCGTCTCCACGCCCATCGGCGCCTTCGTATACGGCAAGTCGACCCTCTACTGGGGCGACGGCGTCGCCCTGGACTATCTGGGCGCTCCGGGCGTGGGCGAGACCTACCGGATCTGGGACGCCAACGGCCTGGGGCTCTTCAACATGCTGGACCAGGCCACCCTCGTCAATCCCACGACGAAGAAGGCCACGACCAGCGCCTACACCCTGGGCAACACCCGCGAGCAGAATGTGCTCCGCTACGACTCCGCCAAGTACATGGGCTTTGATCTGGCCCTCGCCTACACCAAGAATGATGGCGGGGACGAGAATCACTACGTTGCCCCGGGTACCGCCGGCTACGCGAGGCCCTACGAGAACGGCGGCACCTTCTATGCCCGCCTCAAGTACCACAACGGTCCTTTCGATGCTTTCGCCAGCGTCGTGAACAAGGAAATCCAGGGTGGGGTCTACACGCCTGCCGCGACGGCCGGGCCCCTGGATCTCCATGCCTACCGCCTCGGCGCCGCCTACACCTCCCCCTTGGGGTTCAAGGCGAGCATCGTCTACGACCAGACCATCTATAACAACGGGGTCCTCGGCACAACCCAGGATGCCAAGCGCAACCTCTTCATGGTTCCGGTGTCTTACCTATTCGGGGACCACGGCATCTACGCCACCTACAGCAAGGCTGGCAACGCCTCCGGCTACGCCGACACCGGGGCCTCGCAGTTGAACCTGGTCTACGACTACGCCCTGACCAAGCGGGCCTTCATCGGCATCTTCTACTCCGCCATCAGCAACCAGTCGAATGCGCACTATGCACCCTTCCTTGCAGGCACGTCACTGGGACCCTCCAACATTGCCGCACCGGGAGAGAACTTCCACCAGGTCGGCATCAACATGAACTACTGGTTCTAGGTGGCCGCGGGGGGACCATGGCTTCCGCCTTGGTCCCCCAGGCCCACCTTCCCAGCAAAGGAGAGACCATGAAGCTCAACCCTGAATTCCGTTCTACCTTGGGCCCTGTGATCTGGGCGGGGCTTCTCGCGCTGGCCCTGGGCTCGCCCTCGGCCATGGCCCAGGACATCAAGATCGCCCATGTCTACGACAAGACAGGTCCCCTCGAGGCCTACGCCAAGCAGACCCAGACTGGCCTGATGATGGGCTTGAACTACGCCACCGGCGGCACGATGACAGTCAACGGCCACAAACTGGTCGTGATCGAGAAGGACAACCAGGGCAAGCCGGATGTGGGCAAGTCCCAGCTCGCCTCCGCCTTCGCCGACGACAAGGCCGACCTCGCGGTGGGTCCGACCAGCTCGGGTGTGGCCCTGGCCATGCTGCCCGTGGCCGAGGAATACAAAAAGATCCTGATCGTGGAGCCGGCGGTAGCCGACTCGATCACCGGTGACAAGTGGAACCGCTACATCTTCCGCACCGGCCGCAACTCCTCGCAGGATGCGATTTCGAACGCGGTGGCCCTGGACAAGGATGGCGTCAACATCGCCACCCTGGCCCAGGACTATGCCTTTGGTAAGGACTTCGTCAAGGCCTTCAAGGGGGCACTGAAGCACGCCAAGCTGGTGCACGAGGAGTATCTGCCGGCGAATACCACCGATTTCACCGCCGGCGCCCAGCGCCTGTTTGATTCGCTCAAGAACCTGAAGGGGCGGAAGGTCATCTTCATCAACTGGGCCGGCGCCGGCAATCCGTTCAAGATCGCCGACCTGGACCCGAAACGCTACGGTATCGAGATCTCGACCGGCGGCAACATCCTGCCGGCGCTGGCGGCCTACAAGCCATTTCCGGGCATGGAAGGCGCGGCCTACTACTACTACGACATCCCCAAGAACCCCATCAACAAGTGGCTGGTGGCCGAGCACTACAAGCAGTTCAATGCTCCACCCGATTTCTTTACCGCGGGGGGGATGGCCGCGGGTCTCGCCGTGGTGGAGGCGCTGAAGAAGACCGAGGCAGTACCGCCACAGAGAAACTGATTTCGACCATGGAAGGCATGTCCTTTGAAACACCCAAGGGCAAGATGGTGTTCCGCAAGGAGGACCACCAGGCCCTGCAGGTCATGTATCACTTCAAGATTAAGGTCGACCCGGCTGTGGCTTGGGCCATTCCTGAGTTGGTGCATGAGATCAAGATCGAGGAGATGGACATTCCGATCCGCAACAAGCGTTAAAGAACCAGAGTGGAGCCGGCCGCCCGTTGACCAGATTGGCCGTGTGGTCGGCTCCAAGTCTTACCGGCAGAATTGATCATCAAACCAACCTCGAGAGGCAATGAATTTCGCCCTGGAAACCCGAGAGCTCACCATCCGCTTCGGCGGCCATGTGGCGGTCAATGCCGTGTCCTGCGGCTTTACTCCCGGCACACTGACAGCCATCGTGGGTCCGAACGGTGCGGGCAAGACCACCTACTTCAACCTGATCTCGGGTCAGCTCAAGGCGAGCGCCGGACGCGTCTTTCTGCACGGAGAGGACCTGAGTGCCTGCTCGGCGCCCCAGCGCAGCCATCGAGGCATCGGGCGGGCCTTCCAGATGACCAATCTATTCCCGAATTTGAGCGTGCTGGAAAATGTGCGCCTGGCGGTGCAATCTCGCGCGGGCCTTGGTCTCAACATGTGGAGCATCTGGAGCAGCCATCGGGAGTTGATTGGCCGCGCCGAGGAGGTCCTTGAAACGGTCGCGCTCACGGCCAAGCGTGACACCGCCGCATGTGCTCTGCCGCATGGCGACCAGCGCAAGCTGGAGGTGGCCATCTTGATGGCCCTGGAGCCGGAGGTGTTCATGTTCGACGAGCCGACCGCCGGCATGAGCGTGGACGAGGTACCCGTAATCCTCGACCTGATCCGGGGACTCAAGGTCCGCCAAGACAAGACCATCCTGCTGGTCGAGCACAAGATGGACGTGGTGCGGGAGTTGTCGGACCGCATCATCGTGCTGCACAACGGCGCTCTTGTGGCCGACGGCGAACCGGACGCAGTGATTGCCTCGCCCATCGTGCAGGAAGCCTACCTGGGCGTGGAGGTGAAGTCGTGAACGCCCCGCTGTTGCAACTCGACGGAGTGCATACCCACATTGGCGCCTACCACATCCTGCATGGCGTCGGCCTCCAGGTCGCCCGCGGCGAGCTCACGGTGCTGCTCGGCCGCAATGGCGCCGGGAAGACCACTACGCTGCGCACCATCATGGGCCTTTGGCACGCCTCGTCGGGCACTATTCGGCTCGAAGGCGATGACATCACCCCATTGTCCACGCCGGACATCGCCCAGCGCGGCATCGCCTACGTGCCCGAGAACATGGGCATCTTCGCCGACCTCACCGTGCGCGAGAACATGGTCCTCGCGGCCCGGGGGGCAAAACGCGCTGAGGACATCGATGCCCAGCGTCTGGAGTGGATCTTCGGCCTGTTCCCTGCGATGAAGCGCTTCTGGCAACACCCGGCCGGGCTACTCTCGGGCGGCCAGAAACAGATGCTGGCGGTGGCACGGGCCATCGTCGAGCCCCGCAAGCTGCTGCTGGTCGATGAGCCGAGCAAGGGCTTGGCGCCGGTCATCATCCAGAACATGATCGCGGCGTTCCGGGAGCTCAAACAGACCGACACCACCATCCTGCTTGTGGAACAGAATTTCAACTTCGCCCGGCAGCTTGGCGATCGGGTCGCGGTGATGGACGGTGGGCACATCGTGCATGCGGGCGATATGGCTGCTCTCGCCGATGACGAGGGTCTGCAGCAGCGACTGCTGGGCCTTTCCCTGGCAGCTCATCAGTGAGGAAGGAGCCCCGATGAGTGCAAGCGCCACCACGGCCACTGCTCAGGACGCACTGCCTGCGGTCAAGACGGACCTTCTGCCTCTGCTGCTGCTGCCGGTCCTGGCGCTTGTGGCGGTGCCCCTGATCGGTTCCTTCTCGACCTGGGTCACCCTCACCTTCGCCGGTCTGGCGATGGGCATGATCATCTTCATCATCGCCTCGGGTCTGACCCTGGTCTTCGGCCTGATGGACGTGCTCAACTTCGGCCATGGCGTATTCATCACCCTGGGTGCCTTCCTCGCGACCACGGTCCTGGGCTCCATGGCCAAGTGGACCGAGAGTGATCGTTTGCTGCTCAACCTGATGGCGGTGCTGCCGGCGATCTTCGTGGCGATGGTGATTGCGGGGATGGTGGGCCTCGTCTTCGAGCGCGTCATCATCCGCCCGGTCTATGGTCAGCCCCTGAAACAAATCATGATCACCATGGGTGGGATGATCATCGGCGAGGAACTGATCAAGGTCATCTGGGGCCCGCAGGCCATTCCGCTGCCTCTGCCGGCTGCCTTTCGCGGCTCATTCCTCTTCGGTGATGCGGCGGTGGAAAAATACCGGTTGATTGCGGTGGTCATTGGTCTTGGCGTGTTCGCGGCCATGCTCTGGGTACTTAGCCGTACCAAGATTGGCCTGCTGATCCGGGCGGGTGTGCAGGATCGCGAGATGGTGGAAAGCCTCGGATATCGCATTCGCCGGCTGTTCATCGGCGTGTTCGTCGTTGGCTCGGCGCTGGCGGGCCTGGGCGGAGTCCTCTGGGGACTGTACCAGCAGAGCGTGACGCCCCAACTGGGCAGCCAAGTCACGGTGCTGCTGTTCATCGTCATCATCATCGGCGGCATGGGGTCGGTCGGAGGCTGTTTCATCGGGGCCCTGCTGGTGGGCCTGGTCTCCAATTACGCCGGGTTCATCGCGCCCAAGGTGGCCCTGTTCTCCAACATCCTGCTGATGGTGATTGTCCTGTTGTGGCGGCCTGAGGGGCTCTATTCCGTGGGGAAACGGTGATGTTCAATCGCGTGCTCTCAGGCGATTTTCCGCGCAGCCGCGTGCTGATGGTGATTCTGATCGTGATCCTGGCGGGACTCGCCCTCGCTCCCTTTGCCTTTCCAGGCGCGAAAGCGCTCAATGTCGCCGCGAAGATCTGCATTTTTATTGTCCTGGTGGCGAGCTATGACCTGCTCCTGGGCTACACCGGCATCGTCTCCTTCGCCCACACCATGTTTTTCGGCATCGGCGCCTATGCCATCGCCATCGCCATCACTCGCCTGGGGCCAACCTGGTGGGCGGTGGGCGTGGGCGTGGCTGTGGCACTCATCCTGTCCCTGGCATTGTCCCTGGTGATCGGCCTGTTCAGTCTGCGCGTGAAGGCGCTATTCTACGCCATGATCACCCTGGCCGTCGCCACGGCCTTCCAGACGCTGGCATCGCAGTTGTCCGATTTCACTGGGGGCGAAGACGGTCTGAGTTTCAGGGTTCCCGAGTTGTTATCACCGGGGTTTTCCCTCTCCGATCATCCCTTCCTGGGCGTCAACCTGGATGGGAAGGTGATCTCCTACTACCTGCTGGTCGCCGTGACCGTGGCGCTGTTCCTGGCCATGCTGCGCATCGTCAACTCACCCTTCGGACGCGTGTTGCAGGCGATCCGTGAGAACGCCTTCCGCGCCGAGGCACTCGGCTACCGGACGGTGTTGTACCGCACCTGGTCCAACGTGCTCTCGGCCCTGTTCGCAACCCTCGCCGGCGCGCTGCTCGCGTTGTGGTTGCGGTACAACGGCCCCGACACCTCCCTTTCCTTCGAGATCATGATCGACATCCTGCTCATGGTGGTGATTGGCGGCATGGGGACCATGTATGGAGCAGTAATGGGAGCCTCGCTGTTCATCATCACGCAGAACTATCTGCAGGACCTGATGAAGGTCGCGAGCAACGGGTTGGCGGGAGTACCGCTGCTGCGGGATCTGGTGCATCCGGACCGCTGGCTGCTCTGGCTGGGCATCCTCTTCGTCCTGAGCATCTACCGCTTTCCCGCCGGAATTGTCGGCAAGCTGCGCGCCAAGGCGTTGCGGCCATCTTGACCTGTTTGTCCGTGTCCTGCCGGGAGGTCAGTCACCATGCCCCACTTGCGAGTCAATGGCGTCAACCTCTACTACCAATTCCAAGGCCCCGAGGATGGTGAACTCCTCATCCTGAACAATGGCGTGTTCATGAACACGGCCTCCTGGGTCTTCCAGTTGCCCGACCTGTCCAGGCGCTATCGCGTGCTGACCTACGATATGCGCGGACAAGGGCAGAGCGACCATCCCGAGAGCGAATACTCCCTGAGCTTGCATGCGGAGGACCTCGTGGCACTGATGGACGCGCTGAAACTCGACAAGGCGCACCTGGTCGGCACGTCCTACGGCGGGGAACTAAATCTGGTGATGGGGATTCACCATCCAGAGCGATGCCAGACGCTGACGATCATCGCGTCGGTCTCCCACAGCGATCCGATGCTGGTGGCCATGATCGAACGTTGGCGACTGGCAGCCCAGCTCGGTGACGGACCGCAGTTCTTCCGGTTGATCTATACCGACAGCTATTCAGAAGGTTTCCTGATCAACCGTCCGGATTTGATTCCTTTGGCCGAGCAGCGTTACGCCACCCTCGATCTCCCCGCTGCCATGCGCCTGATCGAGAGTTTCCAGCGGTTCAACGTCGCTGCGGACCTGGGCCGGATCCAGGTTCCCACCTGCATTGCCTCAGCTGAACTCGACATCCTAAAACCCAGGCGCTACGGGGAAATCATGCATCAGGCCATTGCCGACTCCGAGTTCCATCTGATCCCAGGGGCTGGCCACGTAGTCGTCCTGGAACGGGCGGCCGAGGTCAACACCATCATTCTCGGATTCATTGCCAAGCATCCCTTGTGAGCGGGTGCGAGCCACGGATTCATTTCAGGAGGCGCCATGAACCACCAGGACATCTACCGGCGCAAGCTGGTAACCATTGATGACGCTGTCTCCCACATCGGCAGCCACAACGACGTCATCGTCGCCATGTGCGCCTCCGAGCCCCAGGGCTGCATGTCGCGTTTCCACATCGTGGCCAACCGCGTGGAGAACGTGCGCGTCTTCTCGGTCCTCACCCTCAAGCCCTACGATTTCTACATGAAACGGGAGATGAAGGGGCACTTCGAGCTCGCCAGCTGGTTCCACGCGCCCGGCTCCCGCGAGGCGCTCAAGAACGGCGTGGGCACAGTCACCTATGTGCCCAACATGCTCCACCGCGCCGCCAGGGACCGGATCTACGCCCGCCGGCCCGACATTTTCTTCGGCACCTGCACCCCGCCGGATAAGCATGGATTCGTTTCGCTGGCCCTCGGGGTCACCTACGAACAGGAAATCATCGAGGCGGCCAGGATCGTCGTGCTCGAGGTCAACCACCGGCTTCCGCGGACCTTGGGGGACACCCAGGTTCACGTCTCCCAGGTGGACTATTTCGTCGAGAACGACATTGAGGTTCCGACGCTGCCATCGCCCACGCCTTCCAAGACCGATCTAGCCATCGGCGCCCACATTGCCGATCTCGTCGAGGATGGGTCCACCATCCAACTTGGTATTGGTGGCATCCCCAATGCTGCTGCCCTCGCGCTCAAGGGCAAGAAGGACCTGGGTGTCCATACGGAGATGCTCGTCGACTCCATGATGGAACTCTACGAGATGGGGGTCATCACCAACACCAGGAAGTCGCTCAAGCGCGGCAAGTTCATTGCGACCTTCGCCATGGGTTCGCGCAAGCTCTACGATTGGCTGGACGACAACGTCGCCATCGAGTTTCAGCGGGGCAGCTGGGTCAATGATCCAGCGGTAATCAGCCAGAACTCGAAGATGGTCTCCATCAACACCTGCATCTCGGTGGACTTCACCGGCCAGGTGGCTAGCGAATCCATCGGCACCAACCAATACTCAGGCACGGGTGGCCAGTCCGACACGGCCCAGGGCGCCGTGGATGGGTTCGATGGCCTTGGCAAGAGCATCATCGCCTGCTACAGCACAGCCAAGAACGGCACGGTTTCCACAATCACGCCCACCCTCCCCGAGGGCTCGGCCGTGACCCTGCACCGGTCCCATGTGGACCACGTGGTCACCGAGCAGGGCGTCGCCCGTCTGCGGGGCAGGACGGTACGAGAGCGGACCCAGGAACTCATCAACATCGCCCATCCCGACTTCCGTTCTGAACTCAAAGAGCAGGCCATAAAGCTCGGCTACCTCTGATCTAGCTGTTCCACCGCAGGACACCTTTTTTGGGGGGCATACCATGCACGTAGGCATCATCGGGTACGGAAGCTGGCTTCCCTCCGGCAAGATGATGGCCGCGGACCTCGCCGCTGCGACCGGAATCCCCGAGGACATCATCGCCCTGAAATTCGGCGTCAAGGGCAAGACCATCGCGGGACCTGGAGAAACGACTGCGTTCATGGGCTTGGCTGCCGCCCGCAAGGCTCTTGCCACCGCGGGAATCGAAGGTGGGGCCGTCGATTTGGTGATCTGGTGCGGCGCCCAGCACAAGGACTATCCCTGCTGGCTTGCGGGCCTCTACGTAGCCGACCAGATCGGCGCGAAGCAGGCCTGGAGCTTCGACATGGAGGCCATGTGCGGCTCGATGATGGCAGCCCTCGACATTGCCAAGTCACTGCTCGTGACCCACGCAGAGCTCAATACCGTCCTCCTCGTCTCGGGTTACCGGAACAACGACCTCATTGATCTCTCGGTTCCCGCGACCCGGTTCATGTTGGACATCGGTTCCGGAGGCTCGGCCCTCGTGCTGAAGAAAAACGCGGGCAGGAACGCGGTCCTTGCCTCGGCCTTCCGGGGCGATGGGTCCCTGTCCGAGATGTGCATTGTGCCGACGCTGGGCTCCAAGGCCTGGCCCCCCGCACCGACGGATGTGGCCCGCGCCCACTTCATCGTGCCTGACGAAGAGGCCTTCAAGAAGAAGCTCGGCGAGGTCACGATGCCGAACTTCTACGCGGTGATCCGCGAGGCGCTGAGATTCTCGGGCTTGCCGGAGAGCGGACTCGACTACCTCGCCATCCTCCACTTCAAGCGCAGCGCCCATGATGCGGTTCTGGCCGAGCTCGGCCTCCGGCCTGAGCAGAGCACCTACCTCGACGAATACGGCCACCTCGGCCAGAACGACCAGGTCATCTCCCTGGAGCTGGGGCTCCGGGACGGGAAGATCCGGGACGGATCACGCATTGTGTTTGTGGGTGCCGGCCTCGGCTTCGTCTGGGCCGCCACGGTCATCCAATGGGGTCCCTATTCTGAGTGAGGCGGCCGCATGACGAAAGGGTGGATCGTGGGATACCTGGTGTTGGCGATCTTTGTTGCCGGGTGTCTCCTAGTGGGGTGGATTCTCGTCAAGCGGCCCCTTGAGGTATGGGCCTGGAGGACACGCCGGTCGCTGCTCAGGGCCGGACTGAAGAAGGTCATGGTCCAGACGCCCGTGGGCCCCCAGACGGTCTTCGTGGGTGGAGCGGGCCCGGTGCTGGTGCTCCTGCACGGGGTCACACACCAGGCGGGAACCTGGGCCCGGGTGGCCCCCTCCTTGGTTGATCGCTACACTCTCATCATCCCCGACCTCGCCGGACACGGGGAGAGTGCGCCCAGGACGGGTCCCATCCAGACCTCCGAAATCTACGGGGGGCTAGAGGCGGTGATCGAGCGTCAGGCCCAGGGGCGCCGGGTGACCCTCGTGGGCAACTCCCTCGGCGCCTGGATGGCCATGCTCCTGGCGCACCGGCATTCCGACTGGGTGGAACGAGTGATCGTCGTCAACGGTGGGGCGCTGAGTGGTTGGAACGTGCGCGTGAACCTGATGCCCAAGACGCGGGAGGAAACGCGGGAAACCATGGCCCAGTTGATGGATGCGAGCAGCCCGGCCGTTCCCGACTACGTCCTCGACGACATGGCGCGGCGATCTGGAAGCAGCCCTTTGGCCCGCATGCTGGCCGCCGCGGCAGACATGGAGGCATGGCTCCTCACCGAAGACCAGCTGCGGACCCTCGGGATGCCGGTCAAGCTGGTCTGGGGTGTTTCCGACGGGTTGTTCCCCATGGAGTATGCCAAGCGCATGGTCGCTGCCCTGTCTGATGCCGAACTGATCCCCATTGAGCGCTGCGGGCACATTCCCCAGCAGGAGGCCCCGGGTCGATTCAGGACTGCTCTTGACGTGGCTCTTGCTGGGGCTATGCCCGGAAGGGGGTCTCAATGAGCCAGGCTTCAGGGTTGTCTACCACC
Source organism: uncultured Holophagaceae bacterium (assembly GCA_903927605.1). The sequence goes on along the minus strand of CAIYNT010000168.1, from coordinate 20,290 downwards.
GCCACTTTTCATGTCACTTACATTACTTACGAGAGAGTTTCCCCACGGCTCGATGGAGGCTATAGATGAGGCACTTCCCCACCGCCGCCTTGGCTCTGATGCTGGTTTTTGGTTCACTGCCGGCCCTCGCGGGCGGTGGCGGCACGCGCCGCACATGGGGAATCGCACCGTTCAGCTGGATCAAGTGCATTCCTGCAGAAAAGGGAGCGCCCTCCAACGGCCACCCACTGCAAGTGGACGCCGCGACGCTGGCGCGGGCTCTCGGCACGGTCCAATTCGTTTCCGGATCCAAAGAGGAACCCCTCTTTGAACCAGCCGAGACAGTCAGCCTTGGCAAGGCCATGTCCGAAGCCCTCGCCCTGGCGGAACCAGGTGAGGATCTGGAACTGCTAAGCACCACGAAAAGAGGTCAGGGCATTCTCAGCCAGTCCCCGACCGTGACGGCAAGGGTTTTCGTCGAGGGGGGCAAGCTCAACCTCATCGCTCACGATGCCCGCCTGAATTTTGCAGAACTGTACTACCTCGAGTTCAGGATGCCCAAGGTCGAGTGCGGTTCCCGCACCACGCCCGGCACCGTTGTGCTGAAGGCCCAGGGAGCCGAGTCGCGTCGGCCGGACTGGATCATCCTGCCCTTGGCGGCCAGGACACCGGTCGTCCTGGCTCAACCACTCTCCCCGTCGCCACCTGTTCCACCTGCGAGCCTGGAGGACCGCCTGCGCAGTCTCAAACGGCTCCGAGATCAGAACCTCATCACAGATGAGGACTACACGAAGAAAAAGCAGGAACTGCTTAAGAACTTGTGAACAGAGAGTTCAGACCAAAGTCTTCGCTCGAAGACCGCCGCCTCCATTCTGAAAGGATCAAGACATGAGCAAAGCGAGCATCATTGGAGCGTACAACACAGAGTTCGGAGCGTTCGTAAAGAAGGACAAGGCGACGGGTTTGGTGACGGACACCAGGACCTATTACGACCTGCTGGTGGAGGCGGGTCGGGGGGCGATTGCGGATGCGGGTCTGGAGGCGAAGGACATCGACGCGGTGTATGTGGGGTCGTGTTCGCCAGGGTCCTTCATCAACCAGGAGCATGTGGCGCCGCTGGCGGCGGAGATCGATCCGAGCCTGCGTTTCAAGCCCATGACGCGGTGCGAGTGTGCCTGCGCCTCGGGTTCGGTGGCCCTCTACCAGGGGGTCTATGCCGTCGAGGCGGGGCGGGCGAGGCATGTCCTGGTGATCGGCGTGGAGAAGATGAACCTGCTGCCGACGCCGCAGATGACGCATGTGCTGGCCTGTTCGTCGCACTGGCCGAGTGAGGGTTCCCGGGGCATGTCGTTCCCGATGCTGTTCGCGGAGTATGCGAAGGGCTACCAGGCGCACTACCAGATCCCCAACGAGGCGTTCGAGCAGATGCTGTGGACGGCCGGGGCGCTATGCTACAAGAACGGCGCAGAGAACCCACTGGCCCACGTGAAGAACGGCCCAGCCTCCGTTGAGGAGATCATGAAGCTCAACGAGCTGGATGCCAAGGGCAAGTGCAAGAACATGATGATCGCGGCACCCCTGCGGCTGCACGACTGCTCGTTGGTGACGGACGGCGCAGCGGCAGTGGTCATCACCCTGACCTCGAACGTCAGCAACAAGCAGCGCGCCGTGGAGATCGCGGGCATCGGGCACTCGGTCGAGCGCCTGCCGGAGAACGTGCGCCCCAACATGTACGATCTGATGGCGGGCAAGGATGCCATCGCCAAGTCTTTCAAGGAGGCCGGGATCACGGCAGCCGATGTCGACCTGGCCGAAGTGCACGACTGCTTCACCATCAACCAGATCCTGTCCACCGAGGCCCTCGGGTTCTCCAAGGATGGCCGCGGCGGCTACGACTACCTGGAGGGGCGCTTCACACGGGATGACAAGGTCGCCATCAACCTCTCCGGCGGCCTGAAATCCAAGGGCCACCCCGTGGGGGCGACGGGTGCCTCCATGCATGCCCTGATCTACAAGCAGCTGATCGGGGAAGCCATCGGCGTGAAGGCGAAGAAGGCCGACATCGGCGTGACCTTCAACGTCGGCGGCTCAGCCGTCACCAACTGCGTCACCGTCCTGAAAAAACTGTAGTTGCGGCCTCGGTTGCGGAAAGGACGAATATGCGAACTATTTTGTACAACGACATGCAGTTCTCGGTGGAACCGCGAGGCGAACGCTGGGACCTCACCTATGCCCTGCCGAACGGAACGAGCGCTGTGGCAGGCACTGGACTCTTCGCCGGCCTGCCCGAGAGCGAAGCAGAGGCTCGGGCGCTGGCGCTGATCAAGACCATCTTCCCGGTGGGGATCAAGTCCGTGGGTCCGGATGTGAGCCATCCGAACACCATCGGCGATCTGAAGATCGTCGGTCCGGATGTCACCCATCCCAACTTCATCTACTGGAACAAGGACAGCGTCTCGTGTCCCAGGCAGCTTTGAGCTGCGGGAGCGGATGCCCAAATGACCTCTGACTAACGATCCAAACCAAAGGAACCAATCATGGAAATCAAAGGAAGCGTGGCTCTCGTAACGGGTGGCGGCAATGGCATCGGGGAAGCCGTGGCGAAGTACTTTGCCAAGTGTGGCGCCAAGGTGGCCGTGGTCGACATGGTGCAGAAGAACCTCGACCGGGTGGTCAAGGAGATCAAGGAACTGGGGGGCGAGGCCATCGGCATCCAGGCCAACGTCACCAGCGAAGCCGACACCGCCCGGTTCATCAAGGGGACGATCGAAGCCTTCGGCAAGCTGAACATCGCCGTCTCGAGCGCGGGGATCATCCGGGATGGGACGATGCTGAGCCTGGACAAGGAGACGGGCAAGGTCTCCAGGAAACTGGGCTTCGACAAGTGGCAGGCGGTGATCGACACCAACCTCTCGGGCACCTTCCTCACCATGAGGGATGCGGCGGAGGCCATGGTGAACGGTGGCTGGGAAGGCCTGCTGGTGCCGATCTCCTCCGTGAACAAGTGCGGTCAGGTGGGGCAGATCAACTATTCCTCGGCCAAGGTGGCCGATGCCCTGATGCCGAAGATCATCGTGGGCGAGTTCCTGATGCGGGGCATCCGCAACATCCGGTGCGTGGCCATCGCACCCGGCTACACCGCGACGCCCATGCTGACCGGGATGAACCAGGACGCCCTCAAGGCCATCCTCGAGGACGTGCACCTGGGTCGGCTGGTGGCGCCCGAGGAGATCGCCTCCCTGATCGCCTACTGCGTCCAGAACGAAGCCCTCAATGCCACCACCATCGAAATCACCGGCGGCCTCTGCTACCCCAGGGGTATTGCCAAGTAGTGCCGAGCCCACTCAAGAAACCTGGACTTCTTCGCAGGGAGAACGCCACACGGGTCGCAAAAAATGAGAGTCTTTCCAGGATGGTATCCCCTTCCGACCCCAAAGAACTTTCCCCCCTGCTGGTCCTGATCATGGCCGCGGCCACGGGGCTGGCGGTGGCAAGCAATTATTTCGCTCAGCCCCTGCTTCCCACCATGGCCAAGGAACTTTGGTTGTCCACGGCCAAGGCCGGCATCATCGTGACCACCGCCCAGCTTGGATATGCAGCCGGATTGCTGTTCCTCGTGCCGCTGGGGGATCTGTTCGAGCGTCGGGGGCTGATCGTGGTCATGGCCCTCCTCTCGGCGGCAGGCCTGCTGACCACGGCCCTAGCCCCGACCCTCACCATGGTGCTGGTGGGGACCGCCCTGACCGGGCTCTTCTCGGTGGTGGCACAGATTCTAGTACCTTTTGCGGCCACTCTGGCGGCCCCGGAGCAGCGGGGCAAGGTGGTGGGTACCGTCATGAGCGGGCTGCTCCTGGGCATTCTCTTGGCCCGCACGGTGGCCGGGGCCCTGACCTCGCTGGGGAGTTGGCGCATCGTCTACTACACCGGGGCGGGGGCGATGGTGGTGGCCACGATGGTGCTTCGGCGCGCCCTGCCTCGACACCATCAACCTGTGGACCTGTCTTACTTCAGGCTGCTTCTTTCCATATTCGAGCTGTTCCGAGCGGAACCGATCCTGCAAACCCGGGCCCTGCTCGGGGCGGCGACCTTCGGGACCTTCAGTGTGTTCTGGACCTCTATGGCCTTCCTGCTGGCGGGGTCACCGCACTGGATGTCACCGAGCACCATCGGTCTGTTCGGTCTGGTGGGTGTGGCTGGGGCCCTGGCGGCTTCCAGCGCGGGGCGTCTCGCAGACAGGGGGAAGGGTGACTGGGCCACAGGAGGAGGGCTCCTGGTCCTCCTGGGCTCCTGGCTACTCCTGGCCTTGGTCAAGTATTCCCTGGGGGCTTTCCTGATCGGCGTACTGCTCCTGGATCTGGCCGTCCAAGGGGTGCACATCAGCAATCAGGCCGCCATCTATCGGATCCGCCCCGAGGCCAGGAACCGCCTCACGGCGGCCTACATGACCAGCTACTTCCTTGGAGGTGCGGCCGGCTCCCTGTTCTCAGCCGCCGCCTTCAGCCACTTCGGATGGATGGGTGTGGTGGCCGTCGGAGCCTCCATGAGCGCCTGTGGAGGGCTCGTATGGGTGATTGTCCAGGGCAGGGCGCGACTCAGCTCTGGGCCATGAAGATCGTGCTGGCGTAGCTTCTGTTGGCCCTGGCATGCTGAAATCCACTTGACGGAGATCACGTCACGGTGGGCTGAAAATGAAGCAGGCCTGGAAAACTCTCTGCCATGAAGGTCCGATGGGGCCTTCCACTCCGAGGAGCGTCTCATGAGCCTCAAGAAAATCCTGGAAGAAGGCCGGCAGGAGATGTTGGAGGAGGCAGTGGAATCTGTAAGGAGGGCCCGCTTGGAGGGCTACGAGAAAGCTGGCCTTGACTTGACCCGCAAGCGGCTTGGCGACCTGCTCGATTTGGTCATCACGGCCGTGCTCGCACGCAACCTGGCTCCCATCATTGCGCACGCGAACACCGTGGCCACGGAGCGCTTTGAGGCAGGCGTGGATCTCTCTGAAGTACAGACCGCTTTCAACGTCCTGGAAGAGGTCATCTGGCTGCGGATCCTCAAGAAGCTTCCTGCGGCCAAACAGGCCGAGGCCCTCGGTCTCGTGGGGACCGTCCTGGGCAGCGCCAAGGACTCTCTGGCCCGGAAGTATGTCTCCATGGCTACCCAGACCCACACGCCTTCACTCAATCTCAAGGCTCTCTTCCTGGGTTCGGACACCTTCTAGCCGTCAAGGCACCGATCCTTACCCCTGCGTTCTGAGCTTCCGATACGCGAAGTGCCAGTATCCGCATTTAGGGTCAAGAACGGGTCCCGTTGGTCTGGGTCCAGTTCTGAAGGAGCGTGTCGATGGATGTCGGAACCCATACCATTCCTACTCCCGAAGCCGGGGGACTGGATGTGCCCAATATCATCGATGCCTTCGCGTATCGGATGATGTATTCGATTGCCAAGGATCATCACACCGCCACCGATTTCGATGTCTACCAGGGCTTGGCCCTGGCTGTCCGTGATCGGCTCATGGAGCGCTGGTTCAAGACCCAGAGCACCTATTACCATCAGGACGCGAAGCGGGTCTATTACATGTCCCTGGAATTCCTGATGGGGAGGGCGCTGCTCAACAATGTGGTGAACCTCGACGCCGAGGATGCCTACAGCAGGGCCATGCAGGAAGTCGGCTACCGGCTGGAGGACATCGGGGAACAGGAATGGGACGCAGGGCTGGGCAACGGGGGCCTCGGCCGCTTGGCCGCCTGTATCCTGGACGCCGCCGCCACCCTGGAATTGCCCTTCTATGGTTATGGCATCCGTTATGAATACGGAATCTTCTATCAGAAAATCATCGACGGCCAGCAGGCCGAGTTCCCCGATGGCTGGCTTCGCTACGGCAATCCCTGGGAGATCCAGCGCCCCGATGCCATCTTCCCGGTCCGGTTCCACGGCCGCACCCATGGCTACTTTGACGAGAAGGGAAGATACCGCGTGGAATGGCTGGACACCCAGGATGTATGGGCCATGGCCTACGACACTCCCGTGGCAGGGTTCCGCAATGGCACCGTCAACACCCTACGCCTATGGTCCGCCAAATCGAGTCGCGAGTTTGACCTGGCCCGCTTCAACACCGGTGACTATGTCCGTGCAGTGGAGGACAAGACTGTTTCTGAGAACATCTCAAAGGTTCTCTACCCAGCGGATGACCAGAGCGCAGGCAAGGAATTGCGCCTCAAGCAGCAGTATTTCTTTGTGTCGGCTACCCTCCAGGATGTGATTCGCCGGTTCAAGAAGCGTCCCGGTCACCGATGGGAGGATCTGCCGGACAAGGTCGCCATCCAGATGAACGACACACACCCGGCGCTGGTGGTACCCGAACTGATGCGGGTGCTGGTGGACCAGGAATTTCTGGAGTGGGACTTGGCCTGGGCCCTGACTCAGCAGGTGTGCGCCTACACCAACCACACCATCCTGCCTGAAGCCATGGAGATCTGGCCCATGGACTTGTGGCGCAACCTGTTACCCCGCCATGCAGAGATCGTGGAAGAGATTGATCGCCGCTTCAGGGCGACCGTGCGGGATCGCTATCCCTTCGACGACGCCAAACTCGAGCGCCTCGCCATCATCGACCATGGCCACAGTGTGCGGATGGCCAACCTCGCCATCGTGGGAAGCCACTCCGTCAATGGCGTGGCCCAGCTCCATACGGACATCCTGAAAGCCTCCACCTTTGCCGAGATGAACGCGTTGTTCCCTGGCCGGATCAACAACAAGACCAATGGCATCACGCCCCGTCGCTGGCTTCTCAAGTGCAATCCGGGCCTGGCCGGCCTGATCACCGAGGCCATCGGGGAGAAGTGGACGCGGGACCTTGATGCCCTCCGGGAGCTCGTGCCCTTCGCTGAGGATGCGGCCTTCCAGGATCGTTGGACTGAGGTCAAGCGATCCAACAAGGAGCGGTTGACCACCTGGGCCAAGACGAACCTCGATTTCAGCCTCGATCCGACCTTCCTGTTCGATGTCCAGGTGAAGCGGATCCACGAGTACAAGCGGCAGTTGCTGAATCTTCTCCATGTCGCCACGCTCTGGAACCGCCTGCGGGATGGTGTGGATGCGGGTGTGCCCCGCATCGCCCTCATTGGAGGAAAGGCCGCACCGGCCTATTGGGTGGCCAAGCAGATCATCCACCTCACGAATGTCCTGGCTCGCGCCATCAGCGAGGACCCCGCCACCAAGGGCCGTCTGAGCGTGGCCTTCCTGCCGAACTATCGGGTATCGCTTGCGGAACTGGTTTTCCCTGCGGCCGAGCTCTCTGAACAGATCTCCACCGCAGGCACGGAGGCATCCGGCACTGGCAACATGAAGGCCTCCCTCAACGGTGCCCTGACCATCGGCACCCTGGATGGCGCCAATGTCGAGATCCGAGAAGAGGTGGGCGATGCCAACATCTTCATCTTCGGGAACACGGCGCAAGGCATCATCCGCCTTCGGGATTCCGGTTACGAGCCCCGGGAATGGATCAGGACCAACCCCGAATTGCAGCGCGCCATCGATACCATCTCTACCTTGGATGGCGGGCGTTTCCAGACCCTCGGTGGGATCCTGATGGACTCGGATCACTATTTCCACTGTGCGGACTACGCCTCCTACCTGGAAACCCAGGAACGCGTGTCGGCCACCTATGCCAATCCTTCCGAATGGGCCAGGCTGTCCATCCTCAATGTGGCAGGGATGGGGAAATTCTCCATTGATCGGACTGTCCGGGAGTATGCACGGGAGATCTGGAATGCAGAAGGTTTTCCGGTGACCCTACCCTAAGGTGGGACCGCACCCATTCCATTTGATACGCTTGCACTCATCCATTCAGGAAGGGACTCCATGTCCAATGGCATCCGACGCATTGCAATCTCCACGGGCGGGGGTGATGCCCCGGGTCTCAACGCCGTCATCCGTGCCGTGGTCATCGCTGCCTCCAATCGCGACTGGGAATGCTACGGCATTCGCGACGGGTACAACGGCATCCTCTTCCCGGAACGCTATCCCGAAGGGGGTGTGTTCCGCCTGACCCGGGACCGGGTGAGGGGCATTGGCCACCTGGGCGGGACCATCCTGGGCACGACCAACAAGGGCAATCCACTGCACTTCCCCGTGAAGATGCCGGATGGCTCGGTCAAGGAGGTGGATCGCACCGACGAGATCGTGGAAACCTTCGCGCGCAAGGAACTGGATGCGCTGGTGTCGGTCGGCGGGGATGGGTCCCTCACCATCGCCAATGCTCTGCATCAGAAGGGTCTGCGCGTCGTGGGCGTACCCAAGACCATCGACAACGATCTGGACAAGACCTACACCACCTTCGGTTTCGACACAGCTGTGAGCTTCGCCACGGAATGCCTTGATCGCCTGCACAGCACCGCCGAGAGCCACCAGCGGGTGATCGTGGTGGAAATGATGGGTCGTTATGCGGGCTGGATTGCCCTCAACTCCGGGATCTCAGGCAGCGCCCACGCCATCTTGATCCCGGAGATCCCCTTCGACTTGGAGCAGGTCGCGGCCAAAATCCGCTCCCGGGATCAGGTGGGTCGTATGTACTCCCTGGTGGTGGTGGCCGAGGGCGCGACGCCCGCGGATGGTCGGCACGCAGTCCTTGAGCAGGCCGGGGTAGGGCAGGCTGAACGTTTGGGTGGAATCGGCGAATGGGTGGCCAAATCTCTCCAGGAGATCACGGGCAAAGACACGCGGGTGGTCGTCCTCGGGCACCTGCTCCGCGGTGGTAGCCCTACGAGCTTCGATCGCCTCGCCGCTCTGCGTTTCGGTGCAGCCGCCGTGCGGGCCCTGGATGAAGGGTACAGCGGCGTCATGGTGGCCCTGGCGCTTCCGAACGTGAACTATGTGCCGCTTGAAGAGGTCGCCGGCCGCATGAAGGCTGTGCCATTGGACTGCGATATTCTTCAGACCGGACGCGACCTGGGGATCTGCTTCGGCGACAAATAACCCAGGGCTTCCTGTCCGGGGCTCCTTCAATTGGATGTCGCCAGAGGTCGGCAGGCTCTGGATGCCTGCGGCCCTTCCGGTCGGTCGGTATTCAGCAGTGAGGCACGATGAGCAAAGGGCAGGGGCAGAGGTGAACAAGTTCCCTGGCCACGTCCCCGGATAGCATGCCTTCGAGCCGTGAATGCTGATGGGTGCCGACGATCAGCAGCCCGAAATCACCTTTGCCAATCCATTCCACCAGGGTCGTCTCCACGACGCCATGGGTCATCCTTGCGCGGAGGGAGGGCAGGCCCAATGGCCCCAGGTGCTCGAGCATGCGGGCCATGGCCCGGGCACTTCGCCAAGGTCCCGATTTCCCGCCCAGTTCCTGGATCTGGCCATCGACCCAGGCCAGTTCTCTGGGGCCCTCATATCCTGCGGTCTCGAAGACGTGAATCAGTTCGAGTTCGGCGTGATTCCACTGGGCGATGGCTCCAGCGAAATCCAGCAGGGGGGTGCTGTCGGAATCCACTTGAACCGCAGCCAAGATTTTTTTGATGGGGAGCATCAGGTGCCTCCTGGGTTTTCTTGGTCGGCCTCGCTACCAACGGGGGCAAATTCCGAGAGCCATTTCCCGAGCGTTTTCACATCGATACCCAATGTTTCAGCAGTGCGGGCCTTGTTCCCCCCCAATTTCTCCAGGACCCAGGCCGCATAGCGGCGCTGCATCTCCCGGCTGCTGAGGATTTCGTCGAATCCTCTCCACTCCTTGCTATGAGATGCACCGAGAGCGCTCGGTAGATCCACCGCACGTACTTCCGCTTCCCGGCCCAGGACCACCATCCTCTCCACCAGATGGGCCAATTCCCGGACATTTCCAGGCCAGCGGTATTCCAGAAGCCGTTCCATCACTTCAGGTGCAGCGCGCTCCACCGGAGAGTGGGGGTGCTTGGTCTTGGCAGTGGCAAGGAAGTGCTCGAAGAGATCGACGATGTCCTCTTTGCGGTGGCGCAGGGGGGGGAGGTCCAAGGTGATGACATCCAGTCGGTAGAGGAGGTCCTCGCGGAAAGTGCCACTGGCCACCATTTGACGTAAATCCCGATGAGTGGCGGCCATGATCCGCACATCCACAGAAAGATCCTTTTCGGAGCCCAGGGGGCGGATCTCCCCGCGCTCCAGGACGTGAAGGAGCTTGGACTGGAGGCTCATGGGCATATCGCCGATCTCATCCAGGAAAAGGGTCCCGGTGTGGGCTTCCCTGAACAACCCAATGCGATCCTTCACGGCCCCCGTGAAGGCCCCCCTGGTATGACCAAAGAGTTCGCTCTCCAGCAGGGTTTCGGGTAGCGCGGCGCAGTTCACAGCCACGAAAGGGCCACCTTCGCGCCGGCTCCGGGAGTGCAGGGCTCGAGCCACCAGGCCCTTGCCGGTGCCCGTCTCACCGAGGATCAACACTGGCACATCTGCCGGGGCAATGCGTTCCATGAGGCTGTAGATCTCCCGCATCCCGCGGCTGCGGCCCACCAGGCCCAGAGATGAAAACTGGGTCTGCAGCGTCCGCCTCAGCTCGGCCGCTTCGGTCCGCAAGGCCCGGTCCGCGAGGGCGCGACGCAGGTAGATCTCCACTTCATCGAGCTTGAAGGGTTTGGTGAGGTAGTGGTACGCCCCCTGGCGGATGGAGGCTACGGCCGAATCCACGGCACCATAGGCCGTCATTACAATGACGGGGCGTTCTGGATCCAGGGCCTTGGAACGGGCCAGCAGGTCAAGGCCCCCGACCTCTTGCATGCGAAGGTCAGTGACCACAGCCTCGGGCCAGTCCTCCTCAAGCAATTCCAGCGCCGCCCGCCCGGAGGCCACCGCGCGGGTCTCAAACCCGAGGTCCGAAAGACCATCGGCCAACATTTCGGCCATTTCCAAGTGGTCGTCCACGATCAGCACTTTGCGCATTTGAAGATTGTTCACGGGAATTCCTTAGATGGGCAATGCCACAGTCACCAGCGTGCCTTGTCCGGGGCGGGACTCGATCCGCAGAGTGCCCCGATGCATCTTCACGATTTCATGGGCAATGGCCAATCCCAGACCCGTACCCCGTTCTGCTGGCTTGGTGCTGAAAAAGGGCTCCAGTACCCGGGCTGCCACTTCCGGTGCCATGCCTGCACCATTATCAGACACCCGGAATGTGAGCAGGCTGCCTTCGATTCCCACCGCCAACTTCACCTGCTGGGCGGCATCGCAGGCGTTGAGGAGCAGGTTCACCAGGACATGGATCAACAAGCGGGCGTCTCCGCGGAGCTTGGGCAGATCGGGCGCCACCTCCATTTTCAATTCCGCCGAGGCTTCCCGGAAGCGATGTTCGACCATGGCTGCCGCGCCCCGAGCCAGGTCGGCGGGATCGGCCTGATCCAGTGCTGGAGATCCCCCCCGTGCCAGATCCAGAAACCGGCGCACCATCCTTCCCAGGCCTTCCGCTTCTTCTTGGATGGTGAGGAGGGCCCGATGGGCCTTCTCATCCTCCTTGAGCTTGGGGAGGAGCTGCTGGGCCCGGCCGGCGATGACGCCCAGGGGCGTACTCACCTCGTGGGCAAGCCCAGCGGCGAAGGTCAGCACGGTGGCAGCCCGGCTGGCCTGGTTGAGTTGCGCCTCTTTCTCGCGCTGGAGCTCATTCAGTTCCAAGACTCGCGCAAGTTGCAGCTCCTCCCGCTGGAGCCGGAGGGCCACACCTCCGAAACCCAGGACGATCACCCCCATCACCAGCAGACTGGCGATGATGCGGACCCGGGCCCGGTAGCTCCGATCCCGCTCCCGGAGGGCGCTCACCACCGTGGCCACGCCGCAGCGCCTGCCATCCCGACTCGTGGCCCAGGCCACTCCGGCCACTGCCAAGCGAGGGGGCAATCCCAATCTCCCTGCCTGGATCCGGTCCAGTCGGACCCAACGGGCTCCTTGTTCCAGAGGCTTCCGCAGTCCAGGGTCTTCGATGGATCGACCATCCAAGCCCAGAAGGCGGGTTTCGCCCGGCGGGAGCAGGAAGATGTGCAAGGAACCAGCATGCTCCAACGGCTTGAGCACCGAGAGGACGGTGGGATCCGAAGGGGTTCGCAGGGCGTTCGAGTCATTCCATTCCAAGGTCAATAGCTCGGCGACTGTGACCGCATGTGTCCCCTGGTCCTGGGCCATCTCCTCTAGGGCCATCGAAGCTGCCCGTCCTTCACCCAGAAGGACCACCAAGGCCACAGCCCCCAGAGATAGGACCACACAAAGGGCAAGAACCCAGCGCCGGAGGGCCCATCTATTGGGAGTGAGTAACCCCTCTCGCCCGTCCTGCGCTCTTTTCAGGGAGTCCTCCATGTTGGCTCCAGTTTCTATGCAGAATCTACGCCACCCTAGAGAAGCAAGGGAATGGTGGTTCCGCGACTCCCAGCCGGTACCGATGCCCTCCGAATTTCCCTGGGGGCTGGGAAAAATTCCCAGGTGTACCCCGCTGGCCATTAGCAGCCGCGTATCCTCATGGGGGTTAATGCCTTGGCACAAGGGTTGCACGGGCATCCACGGCGCCTTCTCATAAAATCCAGGATCTTGCCCATGACTGATTCGACACCCACACATCCACTCGACATCGAGCCCGAGGAAGGTTCTCCCCGTCCGGCCCCTCGGGTGGCCCGCGCCATCGTCTTTGGTGTAGTGGGATGTGCGCTGGTCGGCGGTCTGCTCCTGCTGCGTCAGATCCGCAATCAGCGGAGCCCTTCGCTGGCCCAGCAGTCGAAGGGTGTGGGCACGATCACAGCCCAAGCCGCGAGTTACCGTGCCACCAGTCGCTACATCGGTTCATTGCTGCCTTGGGACGAAGCCAAGATCGGGCCCCAGTTCATTTCCGCCTACATCACACAGATCAACGTCCGTCCCGGCGATATCGTGCACAAAGGTCAGGTCCTGGCCCTGCTCGAACCCGAAAAGGCCCGCACCCGCAGCGAAGCATCCGCCATGCAGGTGAAGGCCTTCGAAGCCCGGGAAGAATACCTGCGGAAGGAATCGGACCGCATCCGGGGACTGCTCAAGAAGGGCATCGTCTCCGTCAATGAGGCGGAGAAGAAATTGTCCGAAGCCGATAGCGAACGGGCCAAAGTCGGCGCGGCCAGGGCTGAATTGGGCAGCAGCAGTCTGGAGGTCGAGGACAGTACCCTACGCGCCCCCTTTGATGGAGAGATTGCGGACCGGGAGCTGGATCCCGGAGCCTTCGTCCATCCAGGCACCCCCATCGTCACCGTCGTCAACCGCAGGACGATTCGGGTGAGCGCCGATGCCTCCGAAGGCGACTTTGCCATGCTGGCACCGGGAACCCGGGTGCGGCTCCACCTCCTGGCCACGGGAGAGTCTTTCGAGGCGCCCATTTCGCGCCGGTCTCCTTCGGCGGACGGAGCCACCCGCACGATCCATTTCGAGATCGATCTTGCCAACCCCGGGGATCGGATCCCTGCCGGCACCACGGCCGAGATCTTCATCCAGTCGACCCGGGAGCAGCCGGCGCTGGTGCTGCCGGTGTCAGCGGCCAACATCAAGGGCACCAGGGCCACCGTTTTCCTGGTGAAGGGCGGGCGGGTCAAAAAGGTCGTCCTGGAGGTGTTGGGGGAACGGGAAGGGCAGATCTTCGTGAAGCCCGACATCCCGATCGGATCCGAAGTCGTCCTCGAAGGGCAGAGCCAGCTCCTGGACGGTGACTCCGTCGACGTGAAGCCCGTCCTCTAGCTCAACCGGAGATCCAAGCCGTGACCCGATTCTCCCTGCGGAACCCCATCACCATCCTGATGCTCAGTATCGCGATTATCGTCTTCGCCTTCGTGGTGATGCCACGCCTGAGTGTGGACACCTTCCCCGAACTCACGCCACCGGTCCTGGTGGTGGGCACGCAGGCGCCGGGGCTGGGCCCGAAGGATGTCGAGAAGACCATCACCTGGCGCATCGAGAAGTACGTCAGCGCCACGCCCGGCGTGGACCATGTCGAAAGCCAGTCCCGCAGCGGTCTCAGCGTCGCCTATGTCTGGTTCAAGTGGGGCACGGACCTCAACGCCGCCCAGACCCTGGTGCAGCAGCAGGTGGCCTTCGCCATGGCGGCCGTTCCAAAATCCCTGGGTGTCTTGCCCCCCTTCGTACTCCAGTACGACCCCTCCAACGCCCCGGTTGTGCAGGTCGCCGTCTATGGCGGTGGCCTCACCGACCCCCAGCTCTATGACTTCGCCCTCAACAACATCGAACCCCTCATCGAGGGCATCAACGGCGTCGCCAGCGCCTCGGTCAATGGCGGCCGTCAGCGGCAGATCAACATCGTGGTGGACCCGGTGAGGGCCCAGGCCCGGGGCATCACCACCACCGAAGTGGCCGAGGCGGTGCACCAGACCAATGCCCTGCTGCCTTCCGGTGAGTTCATCTCCCCGGTCTTCGACGCCAACGTCTATACCAACGCCGTGGCCAAGAGCGTGAACCTGATCGAAGACGCCGTGGTGAAACAGTCCCGCGGCCGCCCCGTGCTGCTGCGCGACATCGCCGAGGTGGTGGATGGCGGCGCCCCGGAGACCCAGGCCGTTTCCATCAACGGAGAGAATGGCGTCTATCTCAATGTACTCCGGACGCCGGGCGGCAACACCATCGATATCGTGCAGTCGGTCCAGAAGGTGGTTGCCGGCCTGCCCGGACTGCCGCCCGGGCTGCAGGTGAAGGCCATCTTCGATCAGTCCGGGTTTGTGCGCTCCACCTACCACGGTCTCAAGAAGGAGATCATCCAGGCCCTCATCCTCATCTCCGTGGTCATCCTTCTCTTTCTGCAGAGCGTCCGCGGAACGCTCATCGTCTCCTTCGCCATTCCGCTGTCTTTCGCCATCACGCTCATCGTGATGTACGCCACGGGGCAGACGCTGAATGCCTTCACCCTGGGAGGTCTGACGCTCGCCATGGGGCGCCTGGTGGACGACGCCGTCGTGGTGCTGGAGTCCATCCATCGCCACCAGAAGGGTGGCATGGATCCCTATCACGCGGCCTTGGCCGGGGCCAATGCGGTGGCCCTGCCCGTGCTTGCCTCCACCATCACCACCATCGCCGTGCTGCTTCCCGTGGTGCTGCTGGAAGGCCTGGCCCGCAAGCTCTTCGCCCCCCTCGCGCTCACCGTGACCGTGTCCATGATCGCGTCCTACTTCGTGAGCATGGCGGTCACCCCGGTGGCCTGTCGCTACCTCCTGCAGCACGTGGAGCCGGGCCCCTTGGCCAAGCGGGTGGAGGGTTCCATTGACTGGATCGGTGCCAGCTATACCCGCCTCCTGGGCCAGGTGCTCGCCCATGGAAAGGCCGTCCTCGTTGGTGCCGCGGTCCTGGTGGGACTGAGCCTCCTGTTAGCCAGTCGTCTGCCCAGCACCTTCTTCCCGGAAATCGATGAGGGCATGGAGCGCATCTACGTGCGCGTGGCGCCGGGGACTTCGCTCAAGGATTCCGCCGCCAAGGTGAATCGCATTGCCAGGAGGCTGAAGGAGACATTCGGGGAGGAGGTGGACTTGGTCCTCACCAACGTGGGCATGCCTGGTTCGGCCCGCAGCGCCATGACCAGTCCCAACGCCGGCCCCCACATGGGATTCATCCGCCTGGCCCTCGCGGACCCGGAACACAGGAAGGAAAGCCAGCGGCAGATCGCGGACCGGGCCCGCCAGGTCCTCAACCGGGAGTTCCCTGGCGTGGAGTTCCTCCAGTGGCCCGGTGGGCTGGTGGCCAGCGTCTTCTCCAACGGTTACCTGGCCCCCATCGTCCTCGAAGTGCGGGGGGATGACCTCGACAAATTGGACCAGCAGTTGAAGGCGGCCGCCGAGGTGGCCCGCACGGTCCCCGGCATCCGGGACCTCTATCCATCACTCCAGATGGAATATCCCGAAGTGCGGGTGGAGACGGATCGGCAGGAAGGGGGCGCCGTGCACATCAACCCCCGGATGACGGCCCAGGCGACCCTGGAAGCCACGCTGGGTAATATCAATACCCCAAGCGTCTGGATCGACGGGAACAACGGTCAGTCCTATTACGTCGTGACGTCCTACAACCCGGATTCGGTGAAAGATCCCAACGCGATGATGCGGCTGCCCCTGCGGATGAACGAGAAGGGCTCGGCGGTGACGATCGGTGCCTACAGTTCTCTGCGGCGTTCCACGGGCCCGATCCTGGTGGAGCGCAATCAGCTGGAACGGGCCGGGCATCTGCTGATGCAGGTCGAAGGCCGGGACATGGGCACGGCAGCTTCCGATCTGGAGAAGGCGCTCAAGCGCGACCCCCGGACCAAGGACATGACTTTCCATTTCGTGGGCCAGGTGGACCTCATGCGCACGACCTTCTCGGGCCTCGGGTTGGCCATCGGACTCGCCATCATGGCCATCTTCATGATCATGGCCTCACAGTTCCAGTCCCTGCGCCTGCCCTTCGTGATGTTCTTCACCATCCCGGTTTCCCTCATCGGCATCGTGTTGGCCCTCATGGCGGCGGGTCAAGGCTTCTCCATCACCGCCCTGATGGGGGTCCTCATGGTCATCGGCATTGCGGTCTCCAACGGGATCCTGCTGGTGGACGATGCCCACCGGCGGGCCATGGAGGGCGTGCCGCTAAGGGAAGCCATCCTCCTGGCGGCCCGCTCGCGGTTCGTGCCCATCGTCATGACCAGCCTGGCCACCGTCATCGGCCTCATCCCCACGGCCCTGGGCCTGGAGCGGGGCACTGAATCCAACCAGCCCCTGGCCCTGGCCGTGGTGGGTGGGCTCACCTCCTCGACGCTGCTCTCCCTATTCCTTGTGCCAGTGATCTACCTGCGGTTGGGGGTTGTTCCCACGGATGCGGGGACCTCACCTTCGCCTGGGTCGCCCGAATCAGGAGTCGCCCACCCATGAGGAAGTCCATCGTCCTGACCGCCCTGTCCCTCCTCGCTTCAGCCCTGGTGGCGGGGGAACCACCCCTGCTGCTTTCGCGGAAGGAAGCCATCGGCCTGGCCCTGAGCAAGGGCATCTTCGCCCAGACCGCGCTCCAGCGCCGGGAGGGCATCCGGGCAGGCGTCATGTTCGAGCAGGGGACTTTCGACTGGTCGCTGCTCAGCGCCTTGAGCGCCAGCAAACTCGAAGGGGAAGACATCAACCCCCGCATCAGCGGCTTGAACAATCTCTTCCTGTCCGATACCCGCTACACGCTGTTCAACCGGAGTTACTCGCTGGGCATCGAGAAGCCCTTGATCACGGGCGGAAAGGTGAACCTGACCGTCACACCCACCTACGGCCTGCAGCAGATCAACCAGAACAACCAGAATTTCGGCAACCCCACCGTGTATCCGGTAGGGTACGACACGCTCAACCCCTATGGGGGCCAGGTCACCTTGTCCCTGACCCAGCCACTCTTGCAGGGCTTCGGGCCCCAGGTCGCGGAAGCCAGGTTGCATGCGGCGGAACTCCTGGCCAAGGCTGGCGACCAGGACTATCAACGGGCTCTCATCCAGGAGATCGCATACACCATCAATCTTTATTGGGATTATGCCTTCACGCGTCAGAACCTCGATAACAAGCACCAGGCCCTCAAATTGGCCCACGAGCAGTTGGAAGAGGACCGGGAGCGGGTGGCCTCGGGCATGCTGGCCACCCTGGAACTGCCGCAGGTCGAGGCCGCAGCGCTGGAAAGGGAACAGCAGGTACTTTCGGCTGAAGCCGACATGGAAAGCGCCCGCGCCCGTCTGGCAGCAGAAATCCTGCCCAACCAGGCGATGCCCTCAGACATCATCCTGACGGATGCTCCCGAAGTGGAGCCTGTGCCGATGGGTCTCGAGGAGGCCGGACGGACGGCTCTGGCCCAGCGGCCCGAGTTGAAGGCCGCCTCGTCGGTGCTTCAGGCCCGGCAGGTGCTGGAGCAGGAGAGTGCAAACCGGATTCTGCCCCGGCTGGATGCCTTCGCAGCCTACAACGGGAGCGCGGCCTCCAGAGGCAGCATTGGTGATGCCATTTCTGACTTGAACGCCCAGCGCTACCCGGGATATGTCCTGGGTCTTCAGCTGAAAGTTTCGCTGGGCAACCACGCGGCCAAAGCCTTGCGTTCCCAGCGGCGAGCCCAGCGTCTCGAAGCCGAACTGGACATCCAGGGCCTCCGTCAGAACGTACTGCTGGAGGTCCAGCAGGCCCACAACGATCTCCGCTCATCGGCAAAGGGGGTGGAGGCCCTGACCAAGGCCCTCGAGTTCCGCGAGAAGAGCCTGGATGCGGAATCCACGAAGCTGGAAAACGGCCTGAGCACCAGCTTCTATGTCCTCCAGCGCCAGGACGAACTGGACCAGGCGCGGACGGCCCTGGCCAAAGCCAAGATCGCCTTCCGGAAGGCCCACACCGCCTTCTACAAGGCCATCGGCAGCCTGGGAGAGGATCTGATCAAACCCTAAGTGAGAAGGCCCGCCGGTTGGCGAGCCTTCTCACTTCTCAGCTTTGTGTTACGGTTCCAGTCGAGACTAGAACTTGTAGCGCATGCCCACGCCATAGACGGAGTTCACGTTCTCGTTGGACGTCGTCCCTGCGGCATTGGCCAGAGAGCCGACGGCCTGACCACCGGTGTTCATGGCGTGCATGTAGCCGCCATAGAAGTCGAAGGCCTTGGTCCACTTGTACTGCAGCACGAGAGAGACGTATTCATTGTTGCCGGCATTCTTGGCGCTCAGCACGGCCGTCTGGGGCACGCCAGAATAATCGCTGACCTTGTTGATGTAGTAGCCGCCAGCAATCGTGAACTGCGGCGTGAAATCATAGTTTGCGCTCAGGTAGTAGAGGTTCTGTGTCTTGTCCACTTCACCCACTCCCGCAATGTTGTAGGGAAGGGTACCTTGGGGATTGGCGGTGGTAGAGCCGTTGACGGAATAGACCGGCGTACCATCGAAAGTGGTAATTCCGACAACAGTGGACTCATCGCTGGGATTGGAGAACTTCACGTGTTCCCAGCCAGCGGCGACCATCCAGCCTTTACCCTTGTAGCGCGCGCATACGGCGGTCATTGCGGTGTCCTGGGCCGAGAGGTTGATCATGCCAAGGGGGACAGCGGCAGTCGCCGTTGCGCTGATGGCAGTGGTGAGGGGGCCGTTGGCCGTTCCCAAGGCGTCTTTGTAGCCCTGGTAGACCGCAACGATGCCGAAGGCACCGGGCTCCCAGGCGATGCTGGCCTGCTCAGTGGTCTTGGCGCTGGTGTTGCCCGAAACACCACCGAACTTGTACATCGCAGCGAGGGTGACATCGCCCGTCTTGACCCGGTACTTGACCGAGTTGTCCACGCGGGAATCATCGGTCACGCCGCCGCCGATGTAGGCGCCGGTGAAGCCGATGGGCGTGAAGAGCTGGGCCAGACCGGTGCCGTCGTAGCCGGGCATGACATCGAAGAGCAGGGTCTGCTGGCGGCCGATGGACAGGCTGCCGTAGGTGGGATTGGAGATGCCAAGGAAGGCGCCCCGGTTGAAGAGCTGTCCACCGAGGGCGGAAGCACCCGAGACCTCCACGCCAGCATTGGTGTTGGCGGCAGTGCTGTTGACAGACGCCTTGTTCTGGGCCAGATTCTGGGCGGTATTGACGACGACGCCCGTGGTCAGGTTGAAGGCGGTCTCGCACTGCAGGAAGGCCTTCCAGCCATCCGTCAGGTCCGTGCTGACCTTGAAGCCCACCCGGTTCTGGGAGAGGCCACCAGAGAACATGCCCGTGGCGCCGGTGGTCGACTTCTGGGGGAAGGGGTTGGAACCCGTGGGGAACTGGTCACTGAAATCCAGCGAGTGCTGGACGTGCGCGACACCGGCGTCGATGACGCCATAGAAGGTGATGCTGGGGCCATCACCGGCCATCAGCGGGGCGCCAGCACAAAGAGCCAGCGCGACTAGGGAGGTCTTTTTCATGTTTCTGCTCCGGAAGGAGTGACCCCTTTCGGGGTGGTGTTGGGGGGGGTGAAAGAGATGGGGGTCGTGCTGGAAGTGACTCGGTCATGCCAGATCGGGGAAGCCCCTTCTGGCCAGTCATCGATGCGAATGGTCTTCAAGGAGCAGGGTCGAGTACCACCGGGGAGAAGCGAGGTGCTACCACCAGGCCGCCGAAACAGGCTGTAAAAAAGGTGTGAACATTGTATGGCTGACATGTAGCCTCAAGCTAACCGAGGGTCAGCAGTGCGTCCACAGAAAACGCCCGCTCTTCTTCATCGATTGTGACCAAATGCACAACGAGGAATAATAATGCTATATGTTGAAAATGCGAATGAAAGGTAATTCGTTTTTTACTCTGAAGTCGTCTTTATAATTGACGTCCCTATAGTCTTTCATGACAGCTTTCGTCGACAAGGGCGAATGGAT
>CAIYNT010000167.1 GCA_903927605.1 uncultured Holophagaceae bacterium | reverse complement strand
CTGTTGCGGATGAGGTGGATCATCGGATCGCCCAGCTCCTCGATGATGCTCTTGTCGATCTCGGTGTCCTCTCCGACGAGCTGGAGATCGATCTTCTTGCCACTGGCCTTGGCCAGGTCGCGCAGCATGCGCGGGAACTTGGAGAAGATGGTCTTCACCGGCACCATGCGGATGCCCAGCACCGAAGCCTGGATCTCCTTGCTCACGTGATCCAGGTAGACGGAGGCGTGGGCCAGTTCCTTCGCAGTGGCCGCCGCCGGCTGGCCTTTCACCTGGGGCACCAGCCGCTCGACCAGGTGGCTGATCATGGTCTTGCTGATGATCAGCTCAGCCACGATGTTCATGAACTGCTCGAGCTTGGCCTGGCTCACCCGGATGGTGTCGGAAGTGCCCTTGTCATCCGAATTGCGGCGTCCACTCTTGCGGCGGTCTTCGGCTGCGGGGGTCCCGTCCCCGGCGCCCTCGGCCTTTGGCGCGGCCCCAAGGCTCAGTGGATGGAAAGTGACGGTGGCATTCGAGACGGCTCCGAAGACCTTGCGGATCTCCTCGATGGGCTCGGTGGCCTCGATGAGCATCATCAGGTCCAAGTGGAAGGTCCGGGGATCGAAGCTGTCCAGATCCACCTGGGGCTCCCGCGGGACCATCTGCCGGTGCAGCAGGCGCCCCACCAGTTCCACCATCTGGAACATCGAGAAGGGATTGAAGGCGGTCCCAAAGATGGTGCCAGCCAGCTCGGCGTGGATCCCGAGGACGGCTTTCCCATCGGCCAGGGCCGTGGCCGCGGCCTTCCGGCCCGCCTCGCTCACACCGGACAAAGCGGCGGGAAGCTGCAACTCGCCCGTGGAGGCCACGGTCGGGACGGCCGCCGGGACGGCGCCACCCTTCTTCAATGACTCGAGGTTGCGGATCAGTTCGCTGGGATCAGGATCCTCGGCTTCGCCCTGCTTCCTCACCTGGACGCGCACGTCTTCGACCAGGACCTTGAGCATGTCGACGGTCTCGAAGAGCACTTCCATGACCCGGTCGCTGAGCTCCATGCGGGACTTGCGGAGGTCGTCCAGCACGTTCTCGCCCATGTGGGAGAGGGCCAGGACCTTCTGGAGCCCGAGAAACCCGGCGGCGCCCTTGATGGTATGGACGCTGCGGAAGATCGCGTTCAACAGATCCAGATCCCCGGGCGCCTCTTCGAGGGCCAGGAAGTTGGTCTCGATCTGTTCAAAATGCTCCTGGGCCTCAATGAGGAAATCCTCATAGAAGCTGGGGTCGTCGAGGGCGAAATCGCTCATGGCTCACCGGTCCTGTTCGCCGCGCCCCGGCGCCCCTGGAGGCCCTGGAGCTGCTCGGTTTCCGTATCCGTCAGAAGCTGCTTCAGCTCGAGCAGGAAGATCATGCCGTTATCCAGGCGGGCCACCTTCTCGATGTAGCGGTTGGCCCCCACGGCGGTGACGGCGGGCGGGGGTCCGAAGCGGTGCAGATCCACGGGCCGGACTTCGTCCACCGCGTCCACCACGAGGCCCGTGAACACGCCGCCGATGCTGGTGATGAGGATGCGGGAGATGGAGTTGGCTTCGACGCGATCCAGGCCGAACCGGGTGCGGAGGTCCACCACCGGCATGACTTCGCCGCGCAGGTTCAGCACGCCATCCACGAAGTGGGGCGCTCTAGGGACAGGCGTGATCTGGCCCACCATGATGATCTCGCGGACTTCATGCAGCCGCAGGCCGTAGCTCTCGGGGCCGAGGCGGAAGACCACCAATTCGAGGCTGGGCAGCGTCTCCTGGGCCCGGGTGTCCATGAGGCCAAGGCCCTGGCCCATGGCGGCGATCTTCTCCTGATCGTCGCCGGTGATGATCTTCAGCACATTGATGAGGCTTACCATGCGGCCGGGAAGCAGGAGGATGCCCTCCAGATGCTCGCGCTCCGCCTCGGACAGAGTCTGGGGCGGAGGCAGAGCCTGACCATCCTGGACCCGAAGGATCTCCTGGATCTCGTCCACTACCACACCGATCTTGGCGCTGCCGAAGGAAAGAAGCACCACCATGTCCCGCTTGCGCTCGCTGTCGCCCTGCTGGATGGACAGGATCTCCGAGAGGTCCACCAGCGGCATCACTTGGTCCCGCTGGCAGATGACGCCCAGCACATAGTCCGGTGCGTCGGGCACCTTGGTCACGGGGGGGAGCTCGACGATCTCTTCGACTTCCTGCAGGGCGATCCCGAAGGATTCGGAACCCAGGCGGAAGGTGACGAAGGGCCGGCCATCCTCCGCGATCTCATCCTCCGCTTCCTCCCCCGCGCCACTGAAGGTGCCCGCCATACCGAGCTCATCGAACTCAGAGCGTCGGGTCAGCTCCGGGCTTTCCAAGAGCTTTTCCAGATGGATCAGGGTGATCACCCTAGTGCCCACGGTGACCATGCCCGCCAGGTACTCGGCGCGGATGCCCGCCACCAGGGGCGGCGTTTCACGGACCGTGTGGTCCTCCAGGCGCACCACTTCGGCGACTGAATCCACCTGGAGGCCCGTGGGACCACTGGCCAATCTCATGACGATGATGCGGGTCTTGGTGGTGGTGGCCTGGGGCGCGAGGTGGAATCGGATGCGGCTGTCGATGACCGGGATGATCAAACCGCGGAGGTTGATGACGCCGAGGATGAAGCTCGGGCTACCAGGCACCGGTGTCACGTCAGTACGATGGGTGATCTCCTGCACCCGGTCGATGTCCAGGCCGAACTCCACATTGTCCAGGGTGAAGGTCACCAGCTGGCCCGAGGGCACCAGCTCCGTGGCGAGGAGGGCCTGGGTGGACTCGGCGGCCATGGCTTACCCCTTCTTCTGCGATTTGAAGGCCTCAATCACCGCGTCCGCGTGGGCCTTGTTCTCGTCCGGCGTGGTGCCCGTCTGGGCGATGGTGTGGCTGATGGAGGGACGCTCGGTGTCGCTCCTCAGGCCCGTGCCCAGCAAGTCCACGATGTAGTCGTGGATCTGCCGCAGGTGGTGGACGATGCGCTCGAGCTTCTGGCGGGTGATGTCCTGGAACTGCATCAGGTCCATGGCCTCGAAGACCTTGTCCTGGATCTCCTTGCTGGCGCTCATGACCTCGTGGATGGCCTTCTGGGCGCCCGGGGACTGGGCTCCTTCGTGGCGCATCATGTCGGTGACGAGCTGCTGCTGGCGGGACACCAGGCTGCTGATCTGATCCAGCTGGTCCATGACCTTGTTGGACTCACGTTCCGTCACGGAGGTGACCGTGTCCAGCTCGGAGATCACATGGCCGCTGCCGTCCTTGTGGGGCTCCTCGTGCGGTGGCGGCACGGGCACTGGAGCCAGGGCCGCCGCCGGGGCCTTGGCGGCCGCCTTGGGCTTCTTGGGGGACTTGCCGCCTCCGGCGAGGAGGGCGTCGATTTCGGACTGGTCCATGGCCTGCTCCCTACCCGAGGAGGGACTCGATCTTTTCTTTGAGGGTCTCCGGGGTGAACGGCTTCACCACGTAGTTGTTCACGCCGGCCTGGAGCGCCTCCACGATGTCCTCCTTGGCGGCGTTGGTCGTCACCATGAGGATCGGGATGGCCGAATTCTGGCCACGCACGGTCTTCACGAACTCGAGGCCATCCATCTCCGGCATGTTCCAGTCGGTGATGATCATTTCCACCCCGCCCTGGCCGAGCTTCTCAAGCCCG
>CAIYNT010000166.1 GCA_903927605.1 uncultured Holophagaceae bacterium | reverse complement strand
CTTGGTGATGGCCATGACACCGATGTTTTCCCCATAGGTGGTGTTGGGCGTGGCACCGACGAGGCCCGACAGCACGTTGGAGATGCCGTCACCGAGCAGAGAACGGTGCAGGCCGGGGTCCTTCATGAGATCGCGCTCCACAATGTTCCCCGTGACCACCAGGTGCCCCACATGCTCGGCGAGCACCACCAGCGAGGCGGGCAGGATGATGAGGATCGCCTGGAGGTTGAAGCTGGGTGCATAGAGGGTGGGCACCTGGAACCAGGGCGCCGAGTGGACGGCCCGGAGATCGACCACGCCGAGCCCCAGGGAAAGCAGG
The DNA here is from genome assembly GCA_903927605.1 of uncultured Holophagaceae bacterium. The sequence goes on along the minus strand of CAIYNT010000166.1, from coordinate 2,038 downwards.
TAGCCGGCAATGACGCCCAGCAGAACCGGGATTACCGCCAGGAAGCCGCGCAGCAGGACGGAGGCTAGGATGGTCACGGCGAGGGTGCCAAGGGACACGACCAGCGCCGTGTGCAGGGGCATGCCCAGCACGGCCGGCCCCGCGGTGAGGCCCGCCATGTTCGTGGCCACCGGAGCCAGTTCCAGGCCGATGATCGCCACGATGGCGCCCATGGCCGCGGGGGGGAAGATGATATCAATCCACTTCGTGCCGGCGAACCGCACCACCTGCGAGATCAGGATGAAGATGAGGCCAAAGACGATGAAGCCACCCTGCGCTGCAGAATAGCTCAGCCCCGCGGCCATCACGGCAAAGACCGGCGAGAGGAAGGCGAAGCTCGACCCGAGGTATGCGGGAATGCGACCCTTGGCAACGAACAGGTAGATCAGAGTGCCCACGCCGTTCATCAGCAGACAGGTGGCGGGATTCACCTTGAAGAGGAACGGGACCAGCACTGTGGCGCCGAACATGGCGAACAGGTGCTGGAGGCTCAGTGGCAGCGTCTGGAGCAACGGAAGCCGTTCATCCACTCCGATCGTTCGTTGCAGCATGGGATCCTCGCGTGTGGCGTTCATGGGTTGTGACCCAATAGAACCTCATTGAGGAGGCCGTGGGTCTCGATAGGCTCGAAGTGCGGAATCAGTATCCGTGGAGTCCACACAAATCCCCAGCCCAAGTTGGACTCACTCCTGAATTTCAGGAAACGACCACACCGCCCCCTCAGATCGGGGCCAGCCCCCGGAGCATATCCACCAGCAGGTTGCCGGCCACCTTGCGGCGGAACCGGGCGGAGGAGCGGAGGTCATCGATGGGGGAGATGTCGGCCTGGAGCGCCACCAGGGCCGCATCCAGCGGAAGGTCCGCCACGGATCCGCCCAGGAGGACCTCTTCCGTCCGCCTGGCCCGGATGGGCATGGGCGCGACGCTGCCCAGGGCCAGCCGCAATTCCTGGATCCGCCCGTCCCTGGTCCTGGCCCAGGCGGCCAGGCTCACTTTGGAAATCGCCTGAGCCTGGCGGGTGCCCACCTTGCGGAAATAGTGGAACCCCATTTCCCTCTGTCGAGGGACGCGAATGCGGGTGATGAGCTCGTCGGGGGCCAGGAGGCTGCGCTTGTAGCCCGTGTGGAAGTCGGCGTAGGGGACCCAGCGAGAGCCTCGCAAGGAAGTCAACTCCATCTCTGCTCCATAGGCCAGGAGGCTGGGCGGAGTGTCCGCTGCGGGGCTGCCATTGGCGATGTTGCCGCCCAGGCTGCCCCGGCTCTGGATGGCCAGGGCGCCGGTGGCTTTGGCGCTGCACACTAGATTGGGGAATTCCCGCTGCAATATGGGATGAGCGGCGATCTCCCGGAACAGGGTGAGGGCCCCGAAGGTCACGTCAGCCTCGGTGACGACGATGCCCTGCAGTTCCGCCAGGCCCCACAGGTTGAGGAAGAGCCGGTCCGGCAGACGACCGGCCGCGAAGGGCACCATCAGGTCCGTGCCGCCCGCCAGGGGCCGGGCATCGGGGTGGGCCACGCGCATGGCCAAGGCCTCAGCCAGACTCAGGGGTGTGAGCACCTCGCAGAGGGAAGGCTGGCCTCTCATGGGCGCCCCTCCCCGGCCGCCAGCAGGGCGTCCACGATCTTCACATAGCCGGTGCAGCGGCAGAGGTTCCCGGAGAGGCCCTCGCGGGCCTCGGCCTCATTCTTGGCGGCGTCCGATTCCAGCAGGTGGGTTCCCGCCACGAGCATGCCGGGCGTGCAGAAGCCGCATTGGGCTCCCCCATGCTGGAGAAAGGCTTCCTGCAATGGGCTCAAGTCCGCACTCGCCAAGCCTTCCACCGTACGCAGGGTCGAACCCTGGACCTGGATGGCAGGGACCAGGCAGGCATTCACCAGGCTGCCATCCAGGATGACGGAGCAGGCACCGCACTCGCCCTCCCCGCAACCCTCCTTGGTGCCAGTGAGGCCGAAGTCCTCGCGGATCACGTCCAGCAGTCGGGCCATGGGATGAACGAGGG
>CAIYNT010000165.1 GCA_903927605.1 uncultured Holophagaceae bacterium | reverse complement strand
CTTCATCATGGTTTTGCTCCTTCTGTGGCCACCGGACCACGTCTACCGCTGATACCTAAGCGATTGGCGTGCCAGTTAGATAGAAAAGCTATAAGCCAATACATAGCAGTATGTTGCGAGAATTATGCTGGTTTCTAACAGAGGACAATATTTTGCCCGCACAATATATTGCCCTTGTTTTGGATTGATAAATTGTCCCCGCGCGCAATAATGGGAGTATGGAACCTGAAATCCCCCCGTCCATCGACTACCAGTTTACGGTGGGCTTCCTCCTGGAGATGGCCCAGGGGCAGTCGCTGGACCACTTGGTTCAAGGGCTCCTTCACTCGGCCATGAAGTGGCTGTCATCGCCGATCTGAAAGTGGGGTAAACCAGCCGGTTTGAAAATGGGGTTTTCTTCGGCGGGATTTTCTTCGCGGAATTGCATAATCGTCTTCTTCCGTGGTCTTCTTCGGTGGGCGGTGGGGTTTCTTCGCGTAGCGTTTTCTTCGTGAATGGGGGGTGTTGGCGCACCATGGGGGCTCTGACTTTGGAGCCGCCCATGACCCGCCAGCGACGACGCAAGTGCCATCACTGCCAGCAGTTGTACCAAGCCGACCCGCGGAGCCGCTGGCACCAGCGGTACTGTTCGGAGCCCGCCTGCCGCCAGGCCAGCAAGGCCGTCAGCCAGGACCTTTGGCGAACTTCGCCCAAAGGGCGGGATTACTTCCGCGGCGTGGCGAACGTGCTGCGGGTGCAACTCTGGCGGCAGGCTCATCCGGGCTACTGGAAGACCCGCCGTCCCAAGGCGGGTGCGTTACAAGATCACTGCGCCACGCAAGTTCTGGTCCCACCAGAGGATAAGTCCACCTTAAACCCGCGTGCGTTACAAGATCTTCTGGTGACGCAAGGCCTTACGCTCACCGGGCTGGTGGCGCAGTTAACCGGATCGGCGTTACAAGAGAACATCGCTTTGACCACCCAGCGGCTGATACTTTTAGGCCAGCAGATTCGCGGCCCCAGTCACGGGAGGCAGACGCATGGCGGTATTCAAACGGGTGTTGTGCCGGGAGCGGTTACGGCGGGTCCCGGAGCAATTCAGTTGGCTCGACCACCGTCTGGTTCGGGATAGGCATCTTTCCCGCTGTTCGGTGGAGGCCCTGGCCCTGTATCTGTTCCTGGTCACCGTCTGCGACGGCGAGGGCCTGAGCTATTACTCGGATCGGGCCATCACCGCGTTGCTGCCCCTGGACTTTGCCGCCCTGGTCCGCGCCCGCCAGCAACTTCTGGCCGTGCGGCTGATCGCTTACCAGAAGCCTCTCTATCAGGTGCTGGCGTTGGACCCTCCCCGCGCCGCGGGCGGCCCGGCGCTGAGTCTGGGCCAGGTTCTGCAAGGAATGGAGCGTGCCCCATGATTGACTACCAGCGGTACTGCCAGATCAAAGACTACCAGGAGAACCACCATCTGACCGCAGTTCAGATTGCCCGCGAACTGCACCTGGACGAACGCACCGTCGCCAAGTGGCTGGCCATGGGCAAGTTCCGGCCGCGGGAGATCGTCCCCCAGCCCAGTAAACTCGATCCCTTCAAGCCGCAGATCGTCCGCTGGCTGGCCAACCATCCCTATACCGCCACCCAGATCTTCCTGCGCCTCCGCGAGGGCGGCTACACCGGCGGCATCACCATCGTCAAAGATTATGTCCACCATGTCCGCCCGCCGCACACCCCGGCCTTTCTGACGCTGGCCTTTGCCCCCGGTGAATGCGCCCAGGTGGACTGGGGGCAGTTCAATTCGATCAATGTGGGCAACACCCGCCGCCGCCTGAGCTTCTTTGTCATGGTGCTCTGCTACAGCCGCCTGCTGTATGTTGAGTTTACGCTCTTGGAGACCATGGAGCACTTCCTGGCCTGCCACGCCCACGCCTTCGCCTGCTTTGGGGGCGTGCCCGCCAAGTGCATGGTCGATAACCTCAAGTCCGCAGTGCTCCGCCGGGTCGTCGGGGAAGGGCCGGTGTTCAACCCCCGCTACAAGGACTTCGCCGACCACTACGGCTTTGCCATCGCGCCCTGCGGCGTGGGGCAGCCTCAGGAGAAGGGTCGGGTGGAGAACGCTGTGGGCTACGTCAAAAAGAACTTCCTGGCCGGTCTGGAACTCAGCGACTTTGCCCTGGTCAACCCGGCCGCCCGGGTGTGGCTTGACACCGTGGCCAACGTGCGGCTCCACGGCAGCACCAAACGTAAACCCGTGGAGTTATTCCAGGTCGAACAGCCTGCCCTCCAACCCCTGTCGCCCCGGCCCTACGATGTCGGGGTCCTCCTGCCGGTGCGGGCCAACAGCCAGTTCCGCGTGACCCTGGACACCAACACCTACTCGGTGCCCGCCGAATATGCCGGGGCGCATCTGACCCTCAAGGTCTACCCCGATCACCTGTGCGTCTACCAGCAGGACAAGCTCCTGGCCCGCCACGTCCGCTGCTACGACCGCCACCAGGACTTCGAGAACCCCGACCACCCCCGGGCCTTGCTCCAGCAGCGCCGCCGGGCCAGCGATCAGAAGCTGCTCCAGCGGCTCCTGGCCCTGACCCCCAAGGCCGAGGCCTTCTACCAGGGGCTGGCCGAACGGCGGCTCAACGTCCTGCTGCATGTCCGCAAGATCGTGGCGCTCAGCGAGATCTACGGAACCGAACCAACCGCCCGCGCCATTCAGGACGCCCTGGAGTTCCAGGCCTTCAGTTGCGAGTACATCGCCAACCTCCTGGAACAGCGCCAACGCCTCCTGCCCGAGCCCGGAGCCCTGCACCTGACCCGCCGTCAGGATCTGCTGGACCTGGAGCTGCCCGAACCCAACCTGGGCCTGTACAGCACAGAACCAGAATCACCTCTTCTTCCCCCTCCCATTCCTCCTACCCCTGGAGACACCCATGAGTCAAAGCCCAAGCCCGAACAAAAACCCCCAGACGAAGACCGATGAACTCCACCAGCAACTGGCCTACCTGAACCTGCCATTCATGCAGGAACACTGCGAGGAACTGGCCACCCAGGCCGCCGAACACCAGTGGTCCCACGTCGCCTTCCTGGGCCGTCTGGTCGAAGGCGAAGCCGCCTGCCGTCAGGAGCGGTCACGCCTGCGCCGTATTCAGCAGGCCCGCTTCCCCGTCCTCAAGACCTTCGAGCAGTTCGACTTTACCTGGCCCACCAAGATCAACCGCCTCCAGGTTCAGAACCTCTTCCGCCTCAAGTTCATCGAAGACAAGGCCAACGCCATCGTCATTGGCGGCGTCGGTCTGGGCAAAAGCCATCTGGCCATCGCCCTGGGCTACGCCGCCGCCAGCGCGGGCTTCCGCGTCCGCTTCACCACCGCCATCGACATCGTCAATACCCTCGCCGCCGCCCACAACGCCGGACGCTTCGTCCAGGAACTCCGCAAATACACCGGCCCCGACCTCCTGGCCATCGACGAACTGGGCTATCTGCCCATCGACAAGCACGGGGCCGACCTGCTCTTCCAAGTCATCAGCCAACGCTACGAATGCGGCTCCATCGTTCTGACCACCAACAAGGCCTTCAAACACTGGCCCTCCATCTTCAACAACG
>CAIYNT010000164.1 GCA_903927605.1 uncultured Holophagaceae bacterium | reverse complement strand
GGGCTGTGGTCCTGCCGGCCTCGTGCTCTTTCAAGGCCAAGATGATCTGCTCCTCGGTGTATCTGCTCTTTCTCAAGGGGCCCTCCAAAGGGGGAGGACTCACATTATCCTTGGTCTAGTTTTTCGGGGGGACGTCACCGCGAAATGATTGACGGCCCCCGGATTGGCGTTGGCCGAGGTCATGTCATGGCAGATTGTGCAATCCAACTGGCCTGCAGCAGCGTGAGTGCCGTAGGAATGCCGTCCTACAGCATCGTTGAATTGCGCAGTGGTGGTACCTCCATTGATGGCGTGACAGAGCGAACACTGTGAGATTGAAGCGATGGTGCCGGTCCTCCAGTTGGGGGTGACCTGACCACCATGACAACTGGAGGCGGAGCAGGTGAGTGAAGATGCGTTGAACCCCGCCGTTCCGTTCTGGGCGTTGTAGGTGGCATCGATGTTCACACTGGCTGGTCCCGTTGGGGCCGTGACCCGGGCGTTCGCGTTGTTGTAATGGGTCGTGGTACCTGTGCCGCTGCCGACATGGCAGGAGTCGCAAGTCAAGGTTGTGGGCAAGGCCATATGCTTGGCATGGGCTCCAGCGATGCTCGGGAAGGCTGAACCTGCGGGCCCCACAGGGATACCCGAGGATCCGGCATGGCAGGAAAGGCAGGTCCCGGCTCCGGTCGCCACCGCCGTGGGGTCGCCAAGGGCATGGCAGACCGAGCAGAGCGGCGCACCTGGCATTGGGGATGTTCCTGAATAGGCGTGGCAGTCACTGCAATCTGCCACGAAGGTGGTCTGGGTGGCGGTCAGATGACCGTTATTCTGGGTGTCGGCCTGGCCTGCCAGGAAGGGCACGGGGTGCGGGGCTCCGGAGGACTGCCAGGTGTCGAGAGGGGCACCTACGTGGGTATGGGTGTGACAGCTGAGGGCGCAACCACCGTTGCCCTGGGTCGTCGATGTCACGGTGTAGGTCCCCGCCCCGGATACGATCACCGGATCGAAGGCGATGGTGCCGCTGGGCATCTGATCCGCAGGGGTGCCCGTGGAAGTGCCATCCACGGCTCCAGTGTTGAGATACTTGAAGTGGGCCAGGGCCCCGGGTGAGCCGTTGCTCATGTTGTGGCAGCTGGTGCAGGCGATGGCGTTGGCTGGCACCGTGGCGTTGTGGGTGCCGAAGCTGTGGCGGCCAAAGGCATCGTTGTACTGGGTGATGGTCCCGGCACTGGCGGCAACCGCGTGGCAGGACGTACATTGGCTGCCCGTGCTGATCGAGCCGTTCTGCCAACCCGGCGTGACCTGGCCTCCGTGGCAACTCACGTCGGAGCAGGTGAGTGAGGATCCCGAAAAGGCAGGATTACCTCCTGTCTTGGCCGAGTAGAGCAGGTCGATGGCCACGGGGGCTGGCCCGGCAGGTATTCCGATGCGGCCGTTTGCGTTCGTGTAGTGGGTGGGGGTCCCGGTCCCGCTACCGGCATGGCAGGTATCGCAGGTCAAGGCTGTGGCCAGGGCCATGTGCTTCACGTGTGCGCCCGCGATGCTGGGGAAACTCGAGCCCCCGGGTCCGTTCGGCAATCCAGCGGTGCCTGTGTGGCAGGAAAGGCAGGTCCCGGCATTGGTTCCGGAGACCGTGGGATCCGCCGCCTTGTGGCACACATTGCAGAGAGGCGCCGAAGCCAAGGGGGAACTCCCGCTGTAGGCGTGGCAGGTGGCGCAATCTGCGGCGAACGCGGCTGCCGTGACGGTCATGTGCCCATTCGATTTCGAGTCGGTTTGTCCCGTCAGGAAGGGCACGGGGTGGGGCACGGTATTGGCTCCATGGCAGAGGGTGGCGTTATAGCAGCCAGGCTGCGTCCCTGCCGGTGCGGGCGAAGAGGGATGCCCAGCCGGGTTGTTGGCGGAACCGGGGTAGTGGCACTGTGCACAGACAGCAGCGTTCGATGGATCGGTCGTGGTATGGGAATAGACTGACCCTCCCGACGTGCGCCAGGGCTTGGGTGGATGCGGCGCACTGACACCGTGGCAGGCAGAACAGGCGTTGGCCGAAGGGCCGCCCGAGAAATCCTTGCCATGGCAAATCTGGCAGGACACCAAGCTCCCGCCGGTCGTCGCATCGGCGGCCATCTTGGCGCGAACACCATGGAGGGCTGGATCGGCGAACCCGGGGATGGATTGATGATGGCAGCCGGTCGTCAAGCAGGTCGGCACACCGCTGCCGACCTTGAGAATGGAGATCTCATGACATTTGGTGCAGGCGTCGACTCCAGCCACGGCCTGCCCGCCATGGGCGTTGATCCAACCCGCCGGATGGTAGTCCCCGTAGTACTGGGCCACGCTGGAAGCCTTGCCACTTCCACAGCCGATGAGAACAAAGACCGAGAGCAGTGCACATCCCAGAATGCCAACGTTTCTCAACAGGCTACCCCAGTTCCAGATCCTGTTCATGGCGACACCCGAGGAAGGCAGGCAACTCGTGAAGAAGGGCGCTGGCGGTGGAGGAAAGAGCAGCAGAACCCTCTGTTGATGAGGCGCCATCGGTCTTTGTCAGACAATTGGAAGAGACCGCAGAGCATCGGAAATGATCCTCAGAAACCGAGCGAGTTAGGCGCCGTCCAGTAAAACCTGTCCCCGGTAGCATCCAGGCTGGGTGAGTGAATAAAAGACTATCGCCCTCGAAGTCTCTTGAGTCCATATCCCAATTGGATCCTTATTCTTAGACCCTTTGATCTAATGCCTTTCCGTTGATCCGGTCGGCTTATTGGCCTAACCTTCAGCTTCCATGTGGCCACGAATTGCAGGAAACCGCTCTCCCCAATGGGGGGGGTTGCGACGTCTCGTTATCGTCCTGCCATGGCTATGGATGACCGTTACGGCTTTCGCACTGGACCCCACCCAGCCTCTTTCGACCCATGCCCATCGACTTTGGCGCAGCGAGGACGGCCTGCTCCAGGACACGGCCTCCGCCCTGCTCGAATCGAGGAGCGGATTCCTGTGGGTAGGCACCGGAGCGGGTCTCGCCCGATTCGATGGAGCCGTCTTCGAGCACTACTCGCGCATCAATATTCCTGGATTTACGCATAACGAGGTCCAATGCCTGGCAGAGGGTAAGGATGGCGCCATCTGGATCGGAACCACGGAACCGGGACTCTACCGGTTTCAGCGGGGTGAAATCCAGAGCTTCAGACAAGCCGAAGGCCTGACGGATCACCCCATCCGCCGGTTGCTCTGCGACCACAATGGCACTCTGTGGGCAGCCCCCCTGGAGGGACCTCTGCTTCGTTTTGACGGGACCCGGTTTCAGGTTGTGCCTACAGACGCGGCCAACCTGCGCATCCGCACCATCGCGCAGGACGTAGAGGGCACCATCTGGGTGGGCACTGCCGGATCGGGATTATGGCGTCTCCACGAAGGTCGTTTAGTCTTGGCGGCCCTCGCCTCGGCGGAGATCACGGCCTTAGATGTGCAGATCGATGGCGAAGTCCTGGTTGGTACACGCTCTCAGGGCCTGTTGGCGTTGATCGAGGGCCGACTGGAGCCGCCAGCATGGGCCAAAAAACTTCCATCCAAGCCAATCAGTTCCCTCCTCCTGGACCGGGAAGGCAGTCTGTGGATCGGCCTCGAACAGGCTGGACTCTTCCGCCGAACCCAGGAGGGCCGACTGGAAGCGGCTCCCTCTTCCCTGGGTTCCCGGTGGACGCCGATATCTCTGCTGGAGGACAGCTCTGGCGCCCTGTGGGTCGGCAGCGAGGAACGCGGTCTGCAGGTTCTTTATCCAGTCCCCTTTCAGGCGGTGCCCGGGATGGGGGCAGACCTTGAGGAACCGGCCCGGATGGTTTGCCAGGACAATCAGGGGACGATCTGGTGCCTCACCGGTGATCATGCCTTGGGCAAGGTTCGCCAAGGGCGCATCCAACGAGTGCAGCCAGGAATCCCGGCGGGTGGCCCCATTACCTCGCTCTGGCCCCGTCGGGCCGGCGGCCTGTGGGTGGGTACCCAGAGCGGGGAACTGTATGCCATGGATCGGGACCGGTTTCGCCGGATCCACTGGCCAGAAGGTCCCCAATCCGATCCGATCCTCGCTCTCTACGAGGATGCGCAGGACGTCCTATGGGTCGCCACCTCCCGCCAAGGTCTGCTCAAACTCGCCCCCAGCGCCCCTCCCGTACTGTTCCCGGCGGTGCTGGGAGTGCAAGCCATGACCGGCGGCGGCTCCGGCCCCCTGTATCTGGCGAGCCGCACGCAAGGCTTGGGGATTCTTGGACCCGATCAGGTCCGCTGGCTTGGCTATGCCGAGGGCCTGGGGTCTAGTGGAGCCCTGTCCCTGCATCTCGATGAAGACGGTTCCCTCTGGGTCGGCACCGTGGATGGTTTGCGCCGCTATCAAAATGGCGGGTTCCAGAACCTCGGCGATCGTTCCGGCCCCATGCTTCTGGCCATCCACTCAATCCTGGAGGACAAGACCCGCCGAATGTGGCTGAGCACAGAACAAGGTGTGTTCCAGATCCCACGGGTGGCCCTCCTCCGAAGCCTTGATCAAGCTGGGCCCATCTCCATCATGGTCTTCGACCATCACGATGGCATGCCCTCCCGAGAGACCAGTGGGGGTGCCCAACCCGTAGCCTGGCTGACCCGGGAAGGGGACCTCTATTTCCCCACTAGCCGAGGATTGACCAGGCTTGACAGTCAGGCTTCGACACCCCAGGGGACCCCACTGCGCCTTCATATTCTGAAAGCGGAGAGCGATCAAACGGTCCTGCCGGATGCTCACCCGATCCAGGTGCCGTCTGGCACTCACCGGTTCGAGGTGTACTACAGCGCTACGTCCTTGACCCGGGCGGACAAAGTTAGGTTCCGCTATCGACTGGAAGGCTGGGAGCGCGCGTGGAACAACGTGGGTGATCGCCGTTTCGCCGCCTATTCGAACCTTCCACCTGGATCCTATCGATTTGTGCTGCAGGCATGGCGTCTTGATGAGAACAGCCCGCCCCAGGAGCGTGTCCTCGATATTCATATCCAGCCGTTCCTGTACCAGCGGCCCAGCTTCTGGGCGTTGTGCCTTCTGGGAGTGGCCGCATTTGCATGGTGGCTGCATCGCCTTCGACTTCAGCAATTGGAAGCCCGTTCGGCGGTGCTTTCCGAACGGAACCGCATGGCCCGGGAGATCCATGATCATCTTGCTCAGGGTTTCACCGGTGTCCTGCTTCAACTCGAAGCCGCCGAAGCCAAGCTCTCGCGCATGGAGGGCGACCCGACGCCAATTCTCACCCGTCTTGATCATGCCCGGAACCTCGCTGTTGCGAGCCTTCAGGAGGCCCGGCGATCGGTCATGGCACTGCGCCCGAGAAAGCCGGAGGGCACAGACCTCCTGGGTGCCTTGCGGTTGCTGACGGATCGCCTTCTGGCTGGCACAGACATCCATGTGGAACTGGCGCTGGTCGGCGAACCCAGGCCGCTTCGCGAACGCATCGAAGACGAACTCATCCGCATGGCCCAGGAATTGATCACCAACGCCCTGCGCCACGGCAAAGCCAAGTGGGTGAGGGTGGTACTTCAATTCGAGGGGCGGCAGGTACGCCTCAGCATTGAAGACGACGGCAAGGGATTCGACCCTTCCGCCGATGTCGCCGGCTATGGAATGCGCAGCATCCGTGAAAGCATCAAACAACTTCAGGGCCAACTGGACATCGATAGCAGCCAGGGCCTTGGATCCCGCATCACCATCACCCTTCCCATCCGGAGGTGGCGCCCATGACCACGACCCCGTCAAATCGGATCCGCCTGCTTATCGTGGACGACCATCCGGTGGTGCGCGATGGCCTCGTGTCCATCCTCCATGAAGGCGAGCCCGACCTCGAAGTCGTCGGGGAGGCGGGAGATGGCAAGGAGGCGGTGGTCAGCTGGAGGAGCCTTCGCCCCACTGTCACGATCATGGACCTACAGCTTCCTGGCCAGACGGGCGTAGAAGCCGTCCAGGCCATTCGCCGAGAGGATCCGGATGCACGGATTCTCGTGCTCACCACCTTCGATGGCGATGCTGATATCCAGCGGGCGCTGGAAGCGGGCGCCCGTGGGTACCTGCTCAAGAGCGTGCGCAGGGCAACTCTCATCGAGGCCGTGCGCGCCGTGGCCGCAGGCGAACGCTACCTTCCCCCAGCCACCGCGGCTCGCCTTGTGGAAGCCATGGAATCCGAGCGCCTCACGCCTCGAGAACTCGATGTGCTCAAGCTGCTTGCGGAGGGCCAGCGCAATCGCGAGATCGCGGACGCCCTGGGGCTGGCGGAACCTACCGTGAAGATCCACGTGAACAACCTGCTGCGCAAACTCCAGGCCAAGGATCGTACCGAGGCGACCGTCATCGCGCTCAAGCGCGGGCTGATACATCTGCCACAATGAACGACCGCCTCCGGGTCACTTACTGAAGGTGAAGAACACCGCACCGACCAGGCAGAGCCCGGCCCAGAGGTGGTTGAGGTGCAGCCGCTCGCGCATCCACACCACCGTGAACACTCCGAAGACGAGGAGGGTCACTACCTCCTGGATCACCTTGAGCTGCGGCAGGTGGAACCGCCCGTATCCGTAACGGTTGGCGGGGATCATCAGGCAGTACTCGAAAAAGGCGATGCCCCAGCTGATGAGGATCACCAGCCAGAGTGGGCTATTCCGGTTGTGCTTCAGATGCCCGTACCAGGCAATGGTCATGAATATGTTGCTGAGAATGAGCAGGACCACCGTTCGCATGACTCACACCTAACGTGCGATCTCCACGGCGCGCAGTTCCCGCATGACGGTCACCTTGATCTGGCCGGGGTACTGCATCTCGGACTCGACGCGGCGGGACACGTCCTTGGCGATCCAGTAGGCCTGATCATCATTGACTGAACCGGCATCGACCAGGATCCGGATCTCCCGGCCCGCCTGCATGGCGAAGCTCTTCTGTACTCCCTTGTAGCTGTTGGCGATGGCCTCTAGCTGTTCGAGGCGCTTTACGTAGGTCTCCAACATTTCGCGCCGGGCACCTGGACGGGCTGCACTCAGAGCATCTGCCGCAGTGATGAGCATGGCCTCCACGGTGCGGGGTTCGAAGTCCCCGTGGTGACAGCTCATGGCATGGATGACCTCTTCCTTCTCGCCATAGCGCTGCATCAGCTGCATCCCGATCTCGATGTGAGTGCCCTCCACTTCCCGGTCGATGGCCTTACCGATGTCATGGAAGAGCCCCGCTCGCCTCGCCAGACGGGCATCCGAACCCATCTCGCCAGCCATGTACTCTGCGATCCGGGCGACCTCCTTGGTGTGCTCCAGCACGTTCTGGCCGTAGGAGGTACGGTAGTTTAGGCGACCCACCAGCTTGTGCAGCTTGGGATGGACGTCGGGGAAGCCCAGCTCGATGCAAGCAGCCTCGCCGATCTCCTTGAGATGCTGATCCATGTCCACCTTGACCTTTTCCACCACCTCCTCGATGCGGGCAGGGTGGATGCGACCATCCGCCAGCAGCTTGAGGATGGCCTGCCGGGCCACTTCGCGACGGATGGGGTCAAAGCTGGAGACGACGATGCTTTCCGGCGTGTCGTCCACGATCAGGTCGCAGCCGGTGGCCTTTTCCAGGGCCCGGATGTTGCGGCCCTCTCGCCCGATGATGCGTCCCTTGAGGTCGTCGCTGGGCAGCTGGACCGAGCTGACGGCCTGTTCAGCGACCACGTCCGAGGCCACTCGCTGAATGGCGGCGCCGATGGTCCAGCGGGCCTTCTTGGCGGCTTCCTCCTGGGCCTCGTCATCAATCCGGCGCACCAGCTTGGCCGCATCCATCTTGGCGGCGTACTCCAGTTGGGAGATCAGCTCCTTTTTGGCATCCTCCCGCGTCAGTCCGGCGATCTCTTCCAGCCGCTTGGCCTGGGCTTCCACAAGCTGCTTTGCCTCGGTCTGCCGCGCTTCCAGCTTTTCGATCTCGGCTTTGCGCTTTTCAGACAGAACCTCGAGATCCTTCGTCTTCTGGTCCACCTGCTGGGTCTTCTTGTCGAGCCCTTCTTCCTTGGACTGAAGCCGCTGTTCCTGCTTCTCCAGGCTCTTCTGGCGCTCAGTCAGGAGCTTCTCAGCCTCCTGCCGGGCCTGAAGGGCCTGTTCTTTGGCCTTTAGCTCGGATTCCTTGCGGACGGACTCAGCATCCTGAATCCCACGCTCCAGGAGCCGTTGCGCTTCCCGCTTGGCCTCCTCCAGCAGTTTCTCCCGCTCGGTCTTGATATCGGCCTCGGCTTTCGCCTGGGCCTGCGAACTGTCCAAGGCGGCCTTCTGGGCCCGCACGGACATCAGGTATGCCACTGCGCCGGACACCAGGGCCAGCGCGAGGAAGATCCAACTGATCAAATTCATGGGCGACTCCAAGGAAGAAGATCCAAAGAGCCACCAGCACCCGAATTGAAAATCCCCGCTCAGTCGTGGAGGCTTGCCGAGTTCCCTAGCTTGTAGGGGGGAAACCAGAGTCCCTGGCTAAGGCGCGCCGACGCGCGGAACGCACAGGTCAGAGGGAAGGTCTCCCGAGTCGACTTACGGAACAAGAGCTTGGCCATGATCACGGGCCTCGCAGGGAAATCAGTCTCCGTCCTCGTCG
>CAIYNT010000163.1 GCA_903927605.1 uncultured Holophagaceae bacterium | reverse complement strand
CCGAATCGAGCATGAGATGCGGATCCAGGAGAAGGACTTCCGAATGCTCGATGAGACTTACAACGAGCACGTCATGGCCCTGACCATTGCCCGTGGGTATCTCAGGCCGCTCCTCGACAACAACCGGGTGGTCCGGTTTCTGGCTCAGCATTTCAGGGAGTTCCTCACGGAGTTTCAACACATCGTCGAAACCAGCGCTCTGGATGGATGAGTTGATTTCGAAAGTGTTGTAAACAACAAGAGTCTCTTTAAAGGAGATCCCTGCCCTTGCCATGGGGAGCCCCCTTCCCGTCCAGGCATGGATGCAGCGCCTCCGGTCAGAACCCGCAAGCCCTCAAGACAGTCTCCCTGGGAGAGCCCTCCGTCTTGAAGGCCGCTCCGCTTTGCGGGCTCTGCCCTTCGCCGCTCCTGGCTGCCAGGACGGGAATGGAGGGGAGTGGAAGGGCTTTCCGACAGACACCTGCTCGTCTCACAGCCTGAACAAGGACCTTCTGGAGGACGGTCCACGGATTCAGGATCTCCAAATAACTGTTTTAAATTCCGTTCATAAACTTATTTTTATGTCGCTTTATTATATTTAAACGAACTCTAACCTCGACTATTTGAAGCCAACTTTCCCGCGGGGTACCGGGTATTCCGAGGATAGAGGTATTGCCTGGATGATTTTTGGACTGTATCCTTTCTTCGGCAAACTTGATACAGTAATTCTCATGAGCCATCCCTCCAATCCCACCTTCAAGCCAGGTCAGGTCCTTCGTACCGAGGACCTTCGGCAGTGGTCGGCGAATCCGAGCCGACTCGGCAAGCGGCTTGTTCAGGAGGGGAAGCTGGAGTTCCTGAAACAGGGGCTCTATGTCGCTCCCCGATCGAGCAAATTCGGGAAAGTCCCTCCAGACAGCCAGGCTTTGCTTCGATCCTTCCTGAAGTACTCCCCCTACCTGGAAACGGGGCCAAAGGCCTGGAATGCCCTGGGCCTTGGCAGCACCTCCGTCTTCACTGGGGCCTTGGTCTACAACACCAAGCGCTCTGGCCGGTTCACCCTTGCGGGGAAAGCCTTCGACCTTCGCCGGGTTCGCTTCCCTGCCAGCCCGACTCCGGAATGGTTCGTGGTGGATCTGATGGAGCACCACGACCAGGCAGGTATCTCACTTGAAACCCTTGAGTCGAGGCTAGCGGCGGCCATGCGGAATCGGAGGTTTGACCCAGAAAAGCTCCTCGCCATGGCCAAAGAGTTCGGCACGCACCGGACCCAGCGGGTGGTCATCAAGACACTTCGCGAGGCAGGCCTGTGACCTTCATCCATGAGGATCCCGAATTCCCTGAACTGCTAGCCATTGTCCAGCGCCACCTTGCGGACAAGGGGCTGGCATTGAGCGAAGCCCTGGTGGAGAAGGACTATTGGGTCACCCACACGCTTTGGTCCCTCCACCACCTGGGGCTGGAAGTATGGTTCAAGGGTGGGACTTCCCTCTCCAAGGGTTTTGGCCTGATCCAGCGATTTTCGGAAGACCTCGACCTCAAGATCGAAGCCGGTCGCTACGAACTTCCCAAAGTGGCCAACTGGAAGTCCGATAACCCGGGGCGCATCGCCGAACGGCGGGCCTTCTTCGATGCCATTGCCGGCATAGCGATCTCTGGGCTCAGGTTGCGTCTGGATCCCGAGTCAATGGATGAGAAGTGCAAGGGGGCAGAGATCCAAGCGATCTACCCTGGGATTCATCTCGCTGCCCTGGAGCACTCAATGAAGCCCTTTGTGCTTCTGGAAGTGGGGGAGGCCCGTGTCAGGCCGTTCCTTAATCGCCCCCTCTCCTCGTTCGTCCACGACTACCTCCAGGAAGTCGGACATTTGAAGGACTACGACGACAACCGACCCGCCTCCGTGCGGTGCATTCACCCGATGGTGACGCTCATTGAGAAACTGGATGCCATCTCCAGTCGCTTCAAGCGTGAGAAGGACGCCTCTGACTTCGTTCGCCACTACGAGGACGCTGCTCACATCATCCAAGAGGCGTCCCGGCTCCCCGCGCTGGCTGGTTATGAGGGGCCACCCCACCTCATCAACGAAATGCTCGCGGAAAAGCAGATTCGGTGGGCACCTCGTGCAGATGATCCTGCCTTCAATCCAGCAGACGATGACCGATGGGCCAGCATCCGAGCCGTTCATGGGGCCATCGAAGGCATGTTCTGGGGGCCACGCATTGGACTCTCTGAAGCAACGGTGGAAATCCGGAATTGGATTGCATCCCTGGAATCTTAGAAGGTCACTGGACTTTAGGACATATTGCTACTCAAACGAATCCTTCCTATTGATTAGGCAGGGTTTGTTGCAGTATCTAGCCGCATGATGCTGCTGATCGCTTTCTGCGGTGAGGTGTGGGAAACGCGTGGCGTTTTCCAAGGGGCTGTGGTCAGGCTGAGGACCCGAAGGGCGGGCCACCGGCCCGTTGCCGTCAGGCAAACCGCAGGCTGTCCATGGCCCCGGCGGCTCTCCGCAACGGCCTCACGCAGACGTTCCTTCCACGTTGATAATTGGAAGGGAACACCATGGAATCAACAAGGTAGTAACCTCACCGCATGAACGAAGATCCGACCTCCAACGCCAGCGATGAACGCCCGGTTGGGAAACTCTTCACGGACGTCTACCGTGAGCGCGGTGAAGTTCGCCTGGACAGCGATCGGTTCAGGGTCCAGCTTCTCCAGGCATTCCGTGATGCCACACCACGGGACCATGGCTACCAGTTCGCCAAGTTCCTCCAGGGTCAGCTAGGGATCGCCCCCCCGTCGCGCCATGGGGCCATGGGGATCTACTACCTTTGGGATGACTTCTTCGCGGAATGCCCCATCGATGATCTATTGAACGTCATCACCGTGGTCTTCCAGTTCGGGAAAGCCACGCGCGAAAGGAACATGACCGATATCTGGCTGAACCGCGTTGAACACGCCTTGGTTGCCCAGAACATGGCCTACGAGGTGGATGCAGGCGGCGGCATGCACCTCAAGGTTGATATCGCCTTTAATCGGTCATCCGAATTGACCCTTGAATGCCTGGCTGCGGCCAAATTCGATGACGCCAGCAAGGCGGTTGCGGCTGCCTTTGATTTCCTGACCCATATCCATCCGGACACGAAGCTGGCGGTAATCAACATCTTCATGGCAGCGGAAACTGTCTTCAAGCTGATCGCCGGTACCGGTATGGCTTTGACCACAGGGTCCGTGGACAAGGAACTGCGGACGATCGTGCAACGGCGTTACCGCGATGGGGACCAGGCTGGCAATCAGGCATCGAACGCCATGTGCTCGTCCATCGCCGATTGGGTGAATGCCTGCCATCCATACAGGCACGGGCACAACACCCCTGACTATGTCGCCCCCCCGATGGACCTTGCGATCGCCCTAGTCTCCTCCGGAGCTGACCACATCCGTTGGATGGTGTCCCTGGTCTCATCAGCCTAGGACCCCGACTGCCCTGGAGACAAGCCGAAGCCGCTGGGATACCCTCGGCTCATGGGTAGTCCAGCCGGCCCCAAGAAGCGATTCCGGAAGGTGCGGGCATCCCGGCCAAAATCTTGGCCGTGCCGCAGGCCCACTCCCAGCGCATGCCCAGCACCTCTGACTCACGCAGACCGAGACCGATGATGACCCGGATCATGACGGGGATATGGGGGTTCCGGCTTCGGTCCATCTCCGCCAGGTAGTCAGGCAAGACAGAGGCGGGGACCGTCGGGCGGGGTTTTGCGCTGGACCTTGATCTGCGTGAACTGGAAGGGGCGGGCCCCTGCTGCTGGGGATCCTGGATGCCTTCACGGGGTTGATGCACCCCTCCTTCTGATTGTGGCTGGTGGGATCTACAAGATTTCCCATGAACGGTTGTCTATGATGGCCTGAACTGTTCAGGGGAAATAACAACCATTCATGGTGTCCGGCATGGCCACCGGGCATCTACCCGGCGCGGCCTACCGGCGGCGTTTTCGAGTCTCTCGATAGGCGCTCTATCGGCTTAGGCATCTTCCCTCTCTGGGGCAGGACTGACTTCGGCGAATCGGAATCGACCACTTCTAGGTCGGGCTTCATCTCGATGGTTTCTTGCGTCTGGGCCAATCGAGCCTTCCGTTTATCGTTGATTGCCCGGACTGATTCCTTGAGGTTTTCCTCGTAAGCATGGAGATACCTCAGAGCGGTCTGGCTGGACTCCCAACCCATGGCGGCCTGGAGGTCCTTGACGCCAAGACCTCCTGGCCGAGCCAGCTCACAGGCCATTGTATGCCTAAGATCATGTATTCGAATATTTGGAAGATCAAGGTGAGTGCGCACCCGTTCCCATACGTCTTGCAGGTTGGTGATGTGGCCGGAGGAACTTGCTTTTGACCGTCCCCGCGAAGGGAACACAAATTCCGAATCACGCGGTTGCCGCTTCAGGACTTCGATAGCGTCTTCCGTTAGGAAAGTGTCCTTGTAGATAAGCTTGGTTGTCTTTCGCGCGCCCTGTTTGGTGATGGGGGTCTTCAGGATGTCGCCGCTCTCACTAATACCGTCCCAACGCATAGCCTTCACCTCCCAGCTCCGAAGACCCGTCAGGAAACAAAGAAGAAGGGCGTCGGCCATGATGTCTTCAAGGATGTAGCCAGGTTGACGGATTTCCGCGCGTTTCTGTCGGGATGCCTTGGCCCTTCTGCGGGCCTTCCGTTCCGCCTCCCACCACACCGATTTGCGATTCATTGGATCGTTGAGGAATTGGATCAGGCGGACCTGCTCTGCATCCTTTAGTTGGACACCTCGGTCGAGACGTTCAGGGTTTTTTATGACTGGAAGGGCATGGTTCTCTGTCAGTCCCATTCGTAACTTCTGGGGCAAGTCCATCACCCAACCTAACATTGAGGAAAGCATGGCCAGGGTTCGGTTCGCCTCGATTGGGCGGCCATTCTTCAGTGCTGGCTTTTTCTTCGCCTCCACCTGCTTCTTTGAGTGAATCCTCTTGCCGGGATCCTTCTTCTTTGAAGGCTTCTTCTTCCTCGCGGCACTCTTGGTGATTTGGCGATGAACCCTCTGGAAATCGGTGACATCCAGCTCGGAAACATACTTCTGTTTCAGTGACTTGGGGACGTTCTGGGTCCATTGCCGTTTGTATTTGTCCAAGGTCTTCTGTGCGAGATTGCCACTCAAGACCAATTCGCTGAGTTCTGAGAAATACTTGGCTGCGAGGTCTTGCAACCGCGCTAGAGCCGTTTCGGGTTTGACCCTATGCGCAAGCGGAGGAAGCCCCTTCCCCACGTTCTGCTTGATGACGATGGCTTCTTCCCTAGCGGCCCGGACCTTGTAGTCATCTTTGTAGGTACCAATGACGATCCAGCGCATCTTTCCTGCGGGGAGGTTGAACCGAACTCCAAACACGATGGTCCCACAGGCATAGACCTTCACGCCGAACCCGCGAATTTGCTCGTCGAAATAGAACCGTGACTTCTCCTCATGCGAGGGAATGGCCACGTGTCGTTCCAGAAAAGTATCCCCGATCGCGTACCTCTGCTTCGGGGCCCGTGACTTAGGCTTGAATGGCTTGGGCATGGCATCCTCGAACGTGATTCGACGTGGGTACTATCTGGGGTACTATCCAGGGGTACTATCCCGGCATTGAAATAACTGGGTTTCAGGATGGCATAATTTTCAATTTAATCATCATGAAATTAATCTAAGTTATTATTTTACAATGCTATACACGCTTTTAAAGCCATTACAGGCCAATTTTCAAAAAGGTCTCATAATTCCTAGGTCGGCAGTTCGAGTCTGCCTCCAGCCACCACTTCAAACACCGGAGCCGAGCGGCTCCGGTGTTTCTGCACGCTCACCCAAGCCAACAGACTCGAGCTGCCGAGAAAGTGTGGCGGGCCGGTAGGGGCCAGGTGGAAACGCCCCAGTGGGGCGTCGTAACCGTCGGCCCCGGGCCCAGCCACACGCCAGTTCGAGTCTGCCTCCTTCGGTCAGTGCGGACGTTGCCCGATTCTAAGGTCAGCCACCACTCATGACACCGGGGCGGATCAGCTCTATTTTTGAAGCAGCGGTGGCCTGGACCACACTCGCACCTCCCACCATGGCATCGCTACAGCGCCCGAACCTCGACACCCACTTCCTCCAGGGCCCTCCGCAGTCTCTTGGCGAAGGCCAGGGCCTTGGGCTGGTCGCCATGGATGCAGACCGTCTCGGCTTGGATGACCAGATCCACGCCGGTCCTGCTCCCGGCCCGGCCCTCCAGCACCATCCGCAGCACCCGCGCCACAGCCTGATCTTCGTCCGTGATCATGGCTCCGGGCTGGCCGCGCGGAGAGAGGCTGCCATCCATCTCGTAGCCGCGGTCCGCGAAGACTTCGCTGGCGCAGCGCAGGCCGAGGTCCTGGCCAGCCTTGATCAGCTCGCTGCCGCTCAGGCCCACCAGGATCAAGGATGGATCGAGGTCCCGCACGGCACCGGCGATGGCGTCCGCCAGGGCCCGGTCCCTGGCCGCCATGTTGTACAGGGCTCCGTGGGGCTTGACGTGGCGGAGCCTGGTTCCTGCGGCCTTCGCGAAGGCAGCCAGAGCACCCACCTGATAGAGGGTCAGCCCGCGGGCCTCCTCCGGAGAGATGCCCATGGTCCGGCGGCCGAAGCCCTGCAGGTCCGGGAGCGAGGGGTGGGCTCCCACGGCCACGCCCTTGGTTGCCGCGAGCTGGACCGTGCGCAGCATCGTCGCGGGATCTCCCGCATGGAAGCCGCAGGCGATGTTGGCGCTGGTGACCAGGTCGAGGAGGGCCTCGTCCTGGCCCATGGCCCAGGCTCCGAAGCTTTCGCCCATATCGCAGTTGAGATCGATGGTCCTGTCCATAGGTTCACCTTGGTTAGCGGGTCTGCTGGTCGGCCAGAATCTTCTCCAGGTCATGAAGACGCGCTTCGCGGTGGAGAAGCAACGCCTGGGCTTCTTCGAGGGATATGGGCGAGAAGCGCAGGGACTCCCCGGGGCGGATCTGAGCCGCCCTGGGCAGATCCACCGAGGCCACTTCGCCCAGGCGCGGATACCCGCCCGTCGTCTGCCGGTCGGCCATGAGGAGGATGAGCGATCCGTCGGGCGGCAGTTGGAGGGTGCCCGTGGCCACTCCCGAGGAAACCATCTCCAAGGGATGCTCCAGGGACAGCTTTGGACCCTGCATCCGGATGCCCATGCGGTCTGAACTAGGCGCCACCTTGAAGGTCGTCTCCAGGAGGCTTTGCCGCGATTCGTTCGTCAGCAGGGGCCATTGGGGCCCCGGAATGATGCGGAGGGTCGCAGGTCGGATGAAATCCAACTCCCGGGTCCAGGGCGCGAACCAATCCAGACCAAGGAACGGACGCTGACTTTGATGAAAGCGCTTCCGGAGCGTGGGGTAGCAATCCCCGGCACAGGATCCGGTCTCCAGGCGATCCCCGATCTTGAGCGGTCGGCCCTGGAAGCCGCCGAAGCCAGCGGACAGATGGGTGCTGGCGCTGCCCATGACGCTCGGGACGCGGAAGCCACCCTCCACACCTAGATAGCAGCGGGTCCCCTGGACTGGCCTGCCGAACCTGAGCTGGGTGTCGGCCCTCACCAGCACCGGGCGCCAGAGCGGAACCGGCAGGCCCTCGATCGTCGGTGAAAGATCGGCCCCGCACAGCGTGATCATCGTTTCAGTCTCGAACTGCAGGTTGGGGCCCGTGAGGGTCATCTCCAGGGTGGGGGCCTGGGCAGGATTCCCCAGCAGAAGGTTGGCCAGCCGGTGGGAGGCCTCGTCCATGACTCCGCTGGGCCCCACACCCAGGTGCTGAAAACCCCGGCGCCCGAGGTCCTGAAGCGTGCTGAACAGGCCGAAGGATTCGACGCGGAGGCTCACCGTCCATCCTCCGCATAGGCCTGGAAGGCCTCTGCATCGATGGGGACGAACCGCAGGCGGTCGCCTGGGTTGAGCAGACAGGGATTCTCCTGGACAGGCAGGAACAGACGCTTCGGGGTCCGCCCGATGATCTGCCAGCCTCCCGGCGTCACCACCGGGTAGATCCCCGTCTGCATGCCTGCGATGCCCACCGAACCCGCGGGGACCTTGAGCCGGGGGGTATCGCGCCGAGGCGCTGCGATGGCCGCGTCCAGGCCCCCCAGATAGGCGAAGCCGGGGGAAAAGCCGATCATGTAGATCCGGTAGGACGCTGCCGTGTGCCGGGCGATGACCTCCGCCTCGGACATGGCACAAAGGCTGGCCACTTCCGCCAGATCAGGTCCGAACGCGCCCCCGTAGCAGACGGGGATCTCCACCTGGCGTGGGGGTGGGCAGGTAGCCGTCCCGGAGCTCTTCCAGAGACGGATGATTGCGCGCCTCAGCCCCTCGTAGGGGGGAACCTTTCCCTCCGACCACGCGGCGGGATCGTAATGCACGGTGACGGTCGCATAGGCCGGCACCAGGTCGTGTACGCCCGGGAGTTTTCTTTCCCGGAGCAAGGCCGCCAGCTTATGCACCTGGTCGTTCACGCCCGGATCAATACCTTTCCCCAGAATGGCCACCAGAGCCCGGTCGCCCAGGGCTTCCACCTGGAGCGCGGAAGCCTGGGCGAGGGCGGGCGACTCGGTCGGCATGTCAGATCAACTCGGTTCCGTGGGGGTTTCAGGGGTCAGTGCAGATGGACTCTACTGATACTCTTTCCCCACATCCTCTTCCATTCAAATCCCATTCAGGAGGCATCGCCATGAGCAAGGGAATCGCCACTCCAGCCGATCAGTTGGCACCCTGGTGGAAGGAGATCACCCCCAATCAGTGGTACGCGCTGCTTGCGGGCAAGATCGGCTGGATGCTGGATGCCTTCGACGTGATGCTCTACGTCTTCTGCCTGAAGACCATCATGGAAGAGTGGCACCTGAATCCCGCCGTGGCCGGCTTCATGGTGACGGTGACGCTGTTCGCGTCCTCCTTCGGCGGGATCCTCTTCGGAGCCGTGGCTGACCGGTTCGGGCGGAAGAAGGCGCTGATGGCCACGGTGCTCATCTTCTCAATCTGCTCCGGCCTTTCGGGTCTGTCTCAGAATCTGATCCAGCTGGCCATCGCCCGTACCCTCCTCGGTCTGGGTATGGGCGGTGAATGGGCCTCCGGCGCCCTGCTCGTGTCGGAAACCTGGCCCGCCAAGCACCGGGGCAAGGCCATCGGCCTGATGCAGGGTGGCTGGGCCCTCGGCTATCTGGCGGCCGCCGTTGCGGCCACCACGATCCTGCCCAGGTTCGGGTGGCGCGTCATGTTCTTCGTCGGGGTGATCCCGGCCCTCTTTGCGCTCTGGATCCGCACCAAGGTTGAGGAACCCACCGTCTGGGTGAAGCAGCAGGAGAAAGAGAAGGCTGAACCCAAAGCCAAAGGCGGCTTCCTCCAGATCTTCGCTCCGGATCTCCTGCGCTTCACGCTGATCAGCACCCTGATTTCCACTTTCGTGATGTTCGCCTACTGGGGTCTGTTCTCGTGGCTGCCCAGTTTCCTCGGGTCCCCGGTCGCCAAGGGCGGCGCGGGCCTTTCCATCGTCAAGGCCCCGATGTGGATGATCCCCATGATGATCGGGGCCTACCTCGGCTACGTCTCCTTCGGTTTCATCGCCGACAAGTTTGGGCGGCGTCCGACTTTCGCCGCCTACCTCCTCATCTCCGCCTTGCTCGTCTTCATCTTCGGCAACACCCGGAACCAGACCGCTCTTATGGTGATGGGCCCCTTTCTGGGGTTCTTCGGATCCGGCTATTTCAGTGCGTTCGGAGCCTTTATTTCCGAGCTGTTCCCCACCCGGGCCCGCGGGGCGGCGGTGGGTTTCTGCTACAACACGGGTCGCATGTTGAGTGCCCTGGCCCCCACGGTGGTCGGCTATTTCTCCATGAAGCTCGGCATCGGCGCAGCTTTGACGCTCCTGGCCATCGCCTTCACCCTGGCCGCCATCTCCATCTTCCTGCTGCCCGAAACCCGTGGGGCCGAACTGACCTAGTGGAGGCACGATGCACCCCATCGCTGAACTTCCCACCGCTCCCTATTGCCTCGCGCCTTCCTCCGTGGTGGAGCCGGCAGCCTTCACCATGCCGGCGGGTGCGTGCGATACCCATGCCCACGTCATCTCCGCCAGCGCCGCCTTCCCCATGGCCCCGTCGCGCAGCTACACCCCGCCGCCCGCTCCGGGGGAGAAGTACCTGGCCATGCTGGATGCGGTCGGCTTTGCCCGGGGCGTAATGATCCAGATCAGCGTCTATGGCACCGACAACGGGTACCTGCTCGAGGTGCTGAAGCGCAACCCGGATCGACTGCGGGGGATCGCCGTCGTGACGCCGGACGTGACTGACCAGGAACTCGAAGCCATGCATGCGGCCGGCGTACGCGGACTGCGCATCAATGTGCTGTTCCCGGGCGCGGGCCTCAGCTTCGACGCCATGGAAGTCCTGGCCCGGCGCATCGCTCCTCTGGGCTGGCACATGCAGTTCCTGGTCGACGGGCGCGAGCTTCCTGGGCTTCTGCCGCGCATGCGCAAGCTGCCCTGCCCCGGCGTGATCGACCACATGGGCCACATGCCCGCGGCCCTGGGCTTCCAGCACCCCGGGTTCCAGGCGGAGCGGGAACTCCTGGTGAACCACGGCTGGTGGACCAAGCTCTCCGGCGCCTACCGGATCAGCGATGATTTCCCGGATTTCGCGGACGTGGTGCCCATCGCCCAGGCCCTG
Organism: uncultured Holophagaceae bacterium; assembly: GCA_903927605.1. The sequence goes on along the minus strand of CAIYNT010000163.1, from coordinate 12,976 downwards.
ATCGAAGCCGCTCCGGATCGGGTGGTCTATGGCAGTGACTGGCCCCATGTGGCCATCTCCCGCATGCCCGACACAGGACGCCTGCGCAACCTCCTCAGGGTCTGGGCTCCCGATCCGGCGGCCCGGGATCGCATCCTGGTGGACAACCCAGCCCGCCTTTATGGGTTCCCGGAACCCTCGGCGAAATAAAGCCCTGAGCCCCCCCGGAGGGCTGAAGCCTCACTCGAACCGGTACTCCTCGGGCACGACGATGATGCCTGTGTCGGAGCACGTGAACCGCTGGCGGTCGCGCTCCAGATCGTAGCCGATGCTCTCGCCCGGGGGGATGCTCACGTGCTTGTCCACGATGCAACGGCGCAGCTTCGCGCCCTTACCCACGGTGACGAAGTCGAAGAGAATGGCATCCTCCACTTCCGCCTCCTCATGGATGTGGACTCGCGAGGAGAGGATGGAGTGTCGCACGATGCCGCCGATGATGACGGTACCCGCGCCCATGATGGAATTGGTCATGAGCCCGTCCTTGCCGTTTTCCCCCGGTACCATGCGGGCGGGCGGATTCTGGCCGTGGTAGGTGCGGATGGCCCAGTCGTCCTGGTACAGGTTCAGGGGCGGCACGGGTTTGAGCAGGTCCATGTTGGCCTCGTAGTAGGCATCCAGGCTGCCCACGTCTCGCCAGTATCGATCCGGCGTCACTCGGCCCCGGACGCCGCCAAACTCGTAGGCGTAGGCTTTGTGCGAGCTGATCATGCCAGGAATGATGTCCTTCCCGAAGTCGTGGCTGGAGTCCTCCCGGGGGGCGTCGGCCCGTAGCTGCTCGACGAGCAGGTCCTTCGTGAAGACATAGATACCCATGGACACCAGGGCCGTTCCCGGCTCACCGGGAATACACTTGGGTTGCTCAGGCTTTTCCTGGAACTCGACGATGCGGTTGTCCTGGTCGATGGCCATGACACCGAAGGCGCTGGCCTCGTTCACGGGCACCTTCATGCAGGCCACGGTCACATCGGCGGCCTTTTCCTCGTGGGCCTTGACGAGGGCGGCGTAGTCCATGCGGTAGATATGGTCTGCCGCGAGGATCAGGATGTTGCTGGCCTCGTTGCGCTCCAGCAGGAAGAGGTTCTGGTTGATGGCATCTGCCGTGCCGGCGTACCAGGAGGCCCCGGTGCGCATCTGCGGGGGCACCACCGTGATGTACTCGCCACACTCCGGGTTGAAGATGGACCAGCCATCACGCAGGTGCTTGTGCAGAGAATGCGACTTGTACTGGGTCAGCACCAGGATGCGGCGTAGTCCGGAATGCAGGCAGTTGGACAGGGTGAAGTCGATGACCCGGTACTTGCCACCGAAGGGCACGGCAGGTTTGGCGCGGTCGGCGGTCAGGGGCTGCAGACGCGACCCGCTGCCGCCCGCGAGCAGGATGGTCAAGGTGGATTCAGTCATGGGTGCACCGCATTCGTGGATCCTAGGCTAACTCAGCGCATGCCGGTCAACCATAGATATGGGGGCCTGAGGGTGACCATTTCTCGATCATGGCCCCAAGGTCAGTCGCACGGACAGGCTTGGTCAGAACGTCGTTCATTCCGGAGTCTAGGCACCGTTCCAGATCCTCCGGGTGGGCATTGCCCGTCAGAGCGACGATAGGGATCATAGCCCCAGGCCCTTCAAGACTCCGAATCCGGCGGGTGGATTCGAACCCGTCCATGTTGGGCATTTGGCAGTCCATCAACACCAGGTCAAAGGGATCCCTCTGGTGGATGCCCAGGGCCTGGAGTCCATCTGAGGCCGTATCGACACGGTGGCCCATGTTCACCAGAATCTGCGAAAAGACTTCCCGGTTCATGTCGTTGTCGTCCACCACCAGGATCCGCAGGCTCTGGGTATTCGGTCTCAGGTCGAGTCCGTTGAGAGACTCGGCCCGGGGGTCCAGCTCTGGACTGCGCTGGGCTGCAGGGGAGAATAAATTTTGGATGGCCCGCCGGAACGCGGCCCGGCGGAGCGGAACCGACAATACGGCGTCGAAGTGGATCCCGGGCAGGGTTCCCCCAGGAACTGTGGAATGGGAAGGTAGGCAGAGAACTTTGAGGGGGTTGGAGTCCGGAGCATCACCGTGGTCGGGAGGGGCGAAGAAGGGTACCCCGGCCATTTGATCTGGATCCAGAACGACGACCACCAAGTCATAGGACAACGATGAGACCCCAGATAATGCTGACCCGGCTCCCTGGGGATCTGGGTGCATCTGAACGTGGATCCCCATGGAGCGGAGTTGCCCTTCTAGAACTCGCAGCGTGGCTGGGAGGGTGCCGAGGAGAAGGGCTCGGCGGCCAGGCATGGACACAGCCACCGGGGGTTCTTCACGGGGCTCAAGCGGCAGCGTGAGCCTGAAAAGAGATCCCCCTTCAGGTCGATGGATGGTCTCGAGGAGACCATCCATCAGGGTGGTCAATTTTAGACTGATGGAGAGCCCCAGGCCGGAACCACCATAACGTCTGGCGAAGGAGCCATCGGCCTGAGTGAACGGCGTGAAAATGATGGGAAGCAACGCCGGCGGGATACCGATCCCCGTGTCCACCACCTCGAAGACCCACTGACCCGGGCAATCCACAGAGGGACCAATCCGCACCACCACCTGGCCCTTTTCGGTGAACTTCACCGCATTCCCGAGTAGGTTCAGCAACACCTGGGAGAGTCGGTTGCGGTCCCCGAACAGCTTCTGGGGGACGTCTGGAGTCACTTCGACAGCCAGTTCCAGCCCCTTCACCCTCGCCTGATGGGCGACGACTTCAACCAGGTCGAGTACCAGGGATTCCGGATCGAACGCCACGGGCTGAATGGTGACCTTGCCCGCTTCGAGCCGGCTGAAATCGAGGACGTTGCCTAGGACAGCCAGCAGGGCTTCAGTGGCCACACCAATTTTTTCGACAAGCTGACGCTCTCTCGGGGGGACGGAGGAATCCAGAAGCAGGGTGCTGATTCCCAGGATGCCATTCAGTGGCGTCCGGATCTCGTGGCTCATGGTGGCCAGGAATTCACTCTTGGCCTTGTTCGCAGCTTCAGCCTTCACCATGGCCTGGGAGAGGTCCGAGGTCCGTTCCCTCACCAGTTCTTCCAGGTGGTCGCGATGCCGGCGCAGTTCCTGATCGGAGGATTCGATCTGGGCGAGCATTCCGTTGAAATCTCTGATCAGCTGCCCCAGTTCGTCCCGGCCTTCATCGGGGATCCGAGCGGAGTAGTCATGGGTCTGGCTGATCCGGCGGGCAGTCCTGGCGAGATTGTTCATGGGGCGGAGGAGACTTCGGCGAAGAGGCGTAGAAAGGGCCACGGCCAAGCCGAAGGTGCCGACCCCGATGATCCCTGCTGCGCCAAGCGCCACGGCCAGCCTTTTCCAAAGATCATCCATTCGGGTCACCAACCGGAGGCGGCCGACCTCCTCTCCCTGCAATCGAATGATCTGGTCCCGCAGGAGGCGATGGGATTGCAAGGACACGCCCTCTGAAAAGGCCCTGCCTTCCAGGGCCTGGTCAGGTTCTCCGAAGGTGGCAAGCAGGCGGCCATCCCTCAAGTAGAGCGTCGCGAAGGCGACTTGGGGTTGGTGGTCCAGAGTCGCCAGACTCTGGTGGGCCAGGCCAGTGTCTTCAAAAGTAAGGGCCGCCAGACTATTGGCCGCAAGCAAGTTTCCGACGATCTGAGATTCACGGATGGCCGTCCGACGAAAGCGGCGCGTCTCCTGGAGGGCAAACGCCATGACAGCCAGGAGCAGGGCCACTGCGGCAACCATCATCACAGACCAGGTGAACCTGCTCTGGATGGTCAGTTTCTCGAACCTGGCGCGGAACACGACACTTGACTCCTGCGAAACTGTTCAATCCACGGCCGGATTTTGCATGAGGGAAGATCGGCACTTTATCATCGGGTTCACGATCCGGGTTGATTCAGGCACTACTTGTTCTTGGCCACCTGCAGGAAGGAGGAGGCCAATTGGATCCCGGCCGCTTTGGCCGCTGGGAGGTTGACCTCAAATCCGAGATGATCCTCGTCTCGGATCAAGTTCACCATGACGCCTTTGGCGGCGTAACCATCGGTGTCACCAACCGTCAGAATGGGCTTTTTCGAGACGTATTCGAGGATGCTTGAGAGATGCCGTCGCTCCGAACTGGAGACGAACAGGAGATCACAGGGTCCAAGGTCTCCAGGGTTGCGGAAATACTTCACCGAGACAGGCCGCCCTTTGCACTGGTGGGTGAGGAAATAGGCATCCAGCACATCCCCGAAGGGGCTTTGCCCCACCACGGCAAGGATGAAGGGGCCCCGTTCTCCATTTGGTGGCCGCGAGGGCCACTCCACAAAGCGGGTGATTTTTTCCAGCAAGGATACCTTGGCAGAGTACTCAAGGACAGCCGGCCCCTGTGCAGAGGCAAGATTCACCCCTGCGACAAACAGGATGGGACCGGAGAACTTCATCAGAAGCGCCATCCCAGGGAGATGCGCCACGTCCGGCCATCCGAGGCCATTCGCGTGATGGGTGCGTTTTCAAGGGGCACCAGATCGACCCGTCGGGCATCCGTCAGGTCCTCCATGGCGGCTGACACCCAGGCATGCGGCCCCTCCCAACGGAGAGCTACCCGGAAGGTGGTCGTCGCCGGGGCCGCAACCCCTGGGGAGTCCCCCTCTCTGCGGCTGACATAGCGGGCCTCGGTGGTGGCACTCCACGGCCCCCAGAACCGGGTGATTCGCAGGCCGCCTTGGTAATGGGCGCAATCAGGAAACGGGGTGCCATCCCCCTGCGTCCAATTGTAGTAGCCCCCCTGCAGCATCCAGGTCCAGCCTGGTTGCCGTCCCAGCAGTTCGGCTTCGGCAGCCCGGCCACGGATGGTCCCTGGCAGGTTCCTGGCTTGCTCCGAGCCATCGCCAGTGTCTTGGTATTGAATCAGTCCATCCCAGCGGGAATCACTCCATCCAATCTGGGATTGGATCCCATCGCCCCAGGTTCGGACCCAGATGACCTGTCCCGTATAGATGCGCTCCGGCTGCAGGTTGGAGTTGGCTTCGGTGCTTTGCCCGTCCTGATAAAAGCGTTCAAAAAGGGTGGCGTACCGATAGCCACCTCCATAGAGCACTTTCAGGATGTCGATGGAGGTGGGATTGAGGATCAGGGCGAACCTGGGCGTCACTTCCTGGTGGTTCGATTGCGGGAAGGCGATTTCCTGACCTGAGAAGAACTGCTCAGCTCTCAGGATTTTTTGGCTGGCCAATTGAAGCCCAAGCACAAGATTCATCCACGAATTGACTGTCGAATCCAGCTGGGCATAGGTGTTGCCCGACTGGCTCTGGATGCGGTTGCCGAAAGGCAGACCTTCATTGATTCCGATGCTCCGGAGTTGGCCCCATTTCTGTTCCGATCCGACCGTCAAGAACTGCGAATTCGTCACGGGAAATCTCGCCTGCACCTCGAAGCCATATCCTTGGCTTGGATCCCGTTCCACAAAGGGCAATGTGAAGCCGGGAGCGCGGAACCCGTCGTAGTCGAAGACATCTGAGAACACATGGTGATCGGCAAAGACCCGTAGGAGGGTTTTCACCTGACCGAACTTTGGCTCGGCCTTGAATTCCCCGAACAGCACAGAATCCTTGTAATGGTTCGCGGGATCTCCGATGACACTGTCGTAGGGGGCAGCAGCCAGCCGCCGCAGATTGCTCATGGCATAGCCAGCCAGGCTCCAATCCTTCCCCTGGGCGCGAAGATAGGCACTCTGGCGTTCCTCTCGATCCAGATCCGCAGGCAGGGTGCCCACGCCCAGTTCCGGAAAGTCCAGGGCCGTGCCCTTCTGTTGCCAGCCAGTGGCCGTGATGTCCCAGGTGGCGCCGGTAGTTGTCCACCCTGCGCGACCCCACCCCCCGAAGCCGCCTCGGGACTGGCCTTCCAGGGCTGCCTCCGCCCCACCGACCGGAGCCCGGGTGACGACATTGACCATGCCCAGAAAGGCGGTATTGCCATACAGGGCGGAAGCGGGTCCGCGGGTGATCTCGATGCGTTCCACGCAGTCCAGGGGGATCCCGAGGTCTTCGCCAATCATGCTGATGAGAAAAGAATCGTCCGAATTCAGAGTGTGGCCATCCAGTAGGATCAGGACCCGGGTGCTCACGTCCCCGGCGATTTTGAGGCCGCGCACGGCAAAAGTGTCATTGGCCCGGTCCCGAACGGTTCGGAAGCCAAGCACGCCATCCAAGGCTTCAGACAGGGTGTGATAACCCAGGCGATGCAGATCCTCCCTGCTGAGGATAGTGGCGTCCACTGGGGCCTCCTTGAGTCGCTGGAGGCGTTTGCTGGCCGAGGAGATGACCGGTTGTTTCAGGATGTCCTGAAGATCCTTAAGATCTTCCGGACCTGGTTCTTGGGCCATCAGAAGTACCGGCAAAGTGGCAAGGGCAAGACCTCTGAGCATAGGGGAATCCCTTAAAAACTACCTATGTATCGTCTGACTGCCCTAATTCCTTAAATCCATGCAATTTTCGGGCACAAAAATCTCCTGGGACCATGACCACGGCACAAATGATCCCCCATCCATAGGAGTCGCTCGGCGCTGCAGTGGATCCCAAAGCTCTAGAAGAACGTCTTGACCGCCTCCACCACCCGGTAGCGGTCATCCACCATGAAGACCACCTGCCACTTGTCGAAAGTGGTGCAGGGATGGCTGATGGTGCAGCCCACCAGGTCCCCGATGGCCAGGTCCGTTCCCGCAGGGAGCTCCAGCTTGGCGTGCTGGTCGTAGAGCGTGGTGATGTTCCAGGTTTCCGGAACGCCTACTGGAATCGGATGGGCGTCCTTGCGGAACCAGTAGGCGGGCCTGGGCAGCCCCAGGTCGTGGGCCACGTCCCGCTTGCCCAGGTTCAGGAAGGCTAGCCCCGGTTCGGGACGACTCACCACCTGGCCCCAGACCTCCAAAGCAGGTGCCAGGTGGGAAGGGGCGCGCCAGGCCTCGGGCAACCGGGCCTCCAGCAGGTCCACCAGGCGTCGGTAGTGGCCCGCGTCATGGCTGAGGTAGCAGCCACTGCGCAGGAGCACCCGCGAGGGCCGCCCCAGATCCACCTTGCCCAGGCTCCGCGCCACCAGGTCGAAGTAGGCGGATCCTCCGGCGGAGAGCAACACTTCCTCCGCCTCGAAGAGGCCTTCGGAGGCGCAGCGCCGGGCCAGGTCTCCCAGGGCGTCCAGCCAGGCCAGGATGCGCCGTTCATCGGCCTGGGGATCTTGGGTGGTGATGATGCCTTCGTAGCATTCCACCCCCTGCAGGGCGAGGCCGGCCGAGGCTTTCACTGCGCGGGCCACGGCGAGGCCCTCCTCTACGGAGCGCACCCCGGAGCGGCCACCGGGGATCCCCAGCTCCACCAGGACGTTCAAGGGCCGTCGCGCCCCACCCACGGAGTTCAGCCGTTGGACTCCTTCCAGGGAATCCGCCAGACAGCTGAACTCGAAGGTTGGATCCGCATCCAGGGTGCTGCCTACCCAGCGAATGGCGCCAAGGCCCGTCAGCTCGTTGGCCAACAGGATGCGCTTCACGCCGTGGTCATAGGCCACGCGCACCTGCTGCGGCGTGGCCAGGGTGATCCCCCAGGCGCCATCCTCCAGCTGCCGGTGGAAGAGCTGGGGTGCCATGGTCGTCTTGCCGTGGGGGCAGATGGAGGTGCCTGTGCGACGCAGGAACTCGCGCATCCAGGCCGCGTTCTGCTGGATCACCGATTGACGCAGGATCGCCACCGGGAAGTCCAGGTCTCCGCCCAGCAGGCTCCAGCCCTGGCCGCCGACGTCACCCAGACGCACGGATGGCTGGTCCGCCGGAAAACCTTTGGTGCGACCGTCGAAGGTCAGGTCGAGGATGGCTTGCAGAGGATTGGGCATGCCCCCATTTCAACCGCGCCAGCCCGAGGAGCAAAGCGAATTGCTCGGGTTCTTTCAGACTGGATCGGGCACTCGCTCGACCCTGGGGCCGATCTGACAGGTGACTTCGTAGGGGATGGTCCCCAGGACGTGGGCCCAGTCCGCGGCGATGATCTCCAGGTCCCCGCTGCGCCCGATGAGCACCACTTCGTCGCCGACCCTCACCTCCGTGGCGGGCCCCAGATCCACCATGGTCTGGTCCATGCACACCCGCCCCACCACTGGATAGGAGCGCCCCCCGATGAGCACGCGGCCCCGGTTGGAGAAGAGCCGGTTGAAGCCATCGGCGTAGCCGCAGCAGATGGTGGCGATCCAGGTGGCTTGGCTTGCCGTCCAGGTGCGGCCATAGCCGATGGTGGTCCCGGCTTCGACGCGTTTAAGGAAGGCCACGCGGGTGACGAAGGAAAGGCCCGGGAGGAGCGGCACCGTGCGGGGAGTTTTCTCGTCGGGATAGGAACCGTAGGCCATGATGCCAGCCCGCACCAGGTCCAGCCAGCTGTCCGGATGGCCCAGGACGCCGCCGGAGTTGGCGCAGTGCACGAGCTCCGGTCGACGGCCGAGTGCGGTCTCCACCTGCCCCACCGTGTCCTGGAAGGCCCGGACCTGGGCCCGGGTGTAGGTGCCATCCAGCTCGTCGCTCACGGGCAGGTGGGTGAACAGGCCCTCCAGGTGAAGGTGGGGACATTCCCGTTCGATGAACCGGGCCAGGACGGGGGCCTCGCCAACCGGAGCCCCGGTCCGGCCCATGCCGGTCTCGATCTTGAGGTGCACGCGGCTCCGCAGGCCCTGGGCCGCGCAGACCGCTTCCAGAGCCCGGATCCCTTCCCCGTCGCTCAGGGCGAGGGTGAGGGAGGCCGCCACCGCCGCTCCCATCTCCTGGGGGAAGGTGGGTGAGAGCTTCAGGATGGGGAGTGCGATCCCGGCGTCCCGCAGCTGGAGCCCCTCGGGCACCGTGGCCACGCCCAGCCAGTCCACACCACAAGCTTCCGCCAGGCGGCTCACTGGTATGGCGCCATGGCCGTAGGCATTGGCCTTGACGGCCAGCAGCAGCTTCCGGGGGCCAATGGTCTGCCGGATGGCCTCGAGGTTGGCCCGGATGTGGCCGAGATGGATGCGGGCCTGGGTCTGGTAGAGCATGAATGTGGGTTTCCTAAAGCAAGGAGGCGAGTCCGTCCCCGATCAGATCATGCCAGCTCGAGTGCGTCGCCTCGCAAAGTTCAGGCCTGCCCCAGCACCCGCCGGTAGAGGGCCTCGTACTGGTCCACGATGGGCCCTTCGGCGAAGGTGCTCACGGCACGTTCCTGGGCGGCGTCGCCCATGGTGAGCCGCAGGTCCTCGTCCCGCAGCAGCTTCACCGCATCCGCCGCCATGGCCTCCACATCGCCCATGGGCTCGAGGTAGCCATCCACGCCGTGGCGGACCACCTCGGGAAGTCCACCCACCCGGCTGGCGATGACCGGCACCCGGTGGCCCATGGCCTCCAGCGCCGCCAGGCCGAAACTCTCTGTCGCACTCGGCAGCAGGAAGAGATCCGAACAGGCCAGCACGGTGCCGATGTCCAGCTGTTTGCCGGTGAAGCGGACTTCCGCGGCAAAGCCCCCGTCCCGACAGAAGGCCTCGGCCTCCAGACGATCCGGACCGTCCCCCACCATCACCAGGCGCACGGGTACCTGCTGACGCACCCGCTCGAAGATGCGCAGCACATCCATGACGCGCTTCACCGGGCGGAAGTTGGAGATGTGGGTGAGCACGAAGGCGGCCTTGGGCGCCAGCCAGGCCCGGCAGTCCGGCCGTTCCTGGCCCGGGGGCTCCATGAAGTTCCCGATGACATCAATCTCGCGATCCACGCCGAAGGTGCGGATGGTCTCCTGGCGCAGGTATTCGGACACCGCCGTGACACCGTCGCTGGCCCGGATGGCCAGCTTCACCATGGGCAGGTAGCTGGGGTCGCTCCCCACCACCGTGATGTCGGTGCCATGGAGGGTGGTCACGACCTTCAGGCCCGGAATGGCCATGCGCGCCATCAGGGCCGCCATGGCGTGGGGGATGGCGTAGTGGGCATGGATGATCTCGAGGCCGTGATGCTCGGCCACGTCTGCCATCTTCGACCCGAGGGCGATGGAGTAGGGCGCGTCCTCGAACAGGGGATAGGGGCTGGCCCGCACCTCGTGGAAGTTGATGCGGTCCTCAAAGCCCACCAGGCGGGGCGGCACGCTGGGACTGAGGATGTGCACCTCGTGGCCCCGGGCGGCCAGAGCCTTGCCCACCTCCGTGGCCACGACGCCCGAGCCGCCGAAGGTGCTGTAGCAGGAGATGCCTATGCGCATGGAAGTTCCTCACTACCCGTTATGATGATCGAGTTCCAAGGATCCTGCTTATGCCCCTTCTCTTCGCCATTGCCTACCACGCCCTGACCCTGCTCAGCTGGCTGCTGATCGCCTCAGCCCTGGTCTCCTGGTTCCCGGTCGACGCGAGGAATCGCTGGGTCCGGCTGCTGCACGCCATCACCGATCCCGTCCTGCATCCCATCCGGGCCATTGTCCCCCCCATCGGTGGCATCAGCCTGGACGTCATGATTGCCGTACTCCTGCTGTATGGGGTGCAGAGAATCCTTGAACAGGCCATCAGGAATTGACGGAGGCGGTATGAAGTACACCCCCCTCGACATTCAACGCCGGGAATTCGAAAAGGTCTTCCGGGGCATCGAGGAATCCGAGGTCCGGACTTTCCTCCACGAGATCGCCGGGGAATGGGAGGAGCTCCTGGCGGAGAACCAGAAGCTGAAGGAGGAGATCCTCGACAGCCGGGAGCGCCTGCACCAGTACCAGGACCAGGACCGTATCTTTCGCGAGACCCTGCTCCAAGCGCAGCGCACGCGCGAAGATGTGCTGGACGGCGCCAACCGCGAGAAGGACCTGGTCATCCGCGAGGCCCAGTTCAAGGCCGAGGAGATCATCCGCGAGGCCCAGCAGCACGTGGTGGAGATGGAAGTGCACCTGCGCAACCTCAAGATGGAGCGCCTGAAGTTCCTGCGGGAAATCGAGTCCCTCCTGGATCGCACCCGCCGCCACTTGCAGGAGGAGGCGCCGGACATCTACTTGGCCGCACCGCCCACCTTGAACCTGGAAGGCCTGGACCTCAGTGCCCTGGAGGAGTTGGACACGAACCCACGCAAGTCCGGTCCGAGTTAGGCGTCAACAAATGGGTACAGCAAAGCGCCCCACCAAACCCAAGCCGTCTGCTGCAAGTAAGCAGATCAGTGACCCTGTCTCCGTTGAAGTCGAACTGGCCTCCTTCATTGACAAGTTCGAGCCAAGTGTTGCCAAGCTCATTCGAGAATGCCGCGCGGAGATGCGTCGCCTTCTGCCTACCGCGGTCGAAATCGTCTACGACAATTACAATTTTTTTGTCATCGGGTACTGCTCTACAGAAAAACCTTCGGACTGCATCGTGTCCATCGCTGCTGCTTCGAATGGCGTTGGGCTTTCCTTCTACCGCGGGGCTAGCGTGCCGGACCCCGAAGGGCTTCTTCAAGGCGAAGGCAAACAGAACCGATTCATCCGCCTCTCGAGCGCAGAGCGGCTTCGCGTTCCGGGGCTAGTTCGGCTGGTTCACGCGGCCGAAAGCATAGGGAAGACACCACTCCCGAAGACTGGTAATCCTCCCACCATCATCAAGTCCGTGTCTGCCAAGCAGCGCCCACGCAAGAAGGGTGCGGATGAGGCCTAACCCTCTGCTCAACTGGGACCCCGCCTGTATTGCCTTCCGTTCTTTCTCTTCATTCGTCTTCCTCGGCTCCGCTCATTGCCTCGATGCGGGCGTGGCCGCTTAGCTTCATCCGCTAGCCAGCCATCCACGTTATCGGAGCACCCATGTCCCACGCAGTCATCCTGCACTCCCTCCGTAGCCCCATCGGCAAGTTCCAGGGGGCCCTGGCGCCCCTGGCGGCACCGGATCTGGCGGCGCAGGTGGTGCGGGCCCTTCTCGCTGCGGTACCCGGCGCGATGCCCACGGAAGCCATCTTCGGCAACGTGGTGAGCGCGGGCGTGGGCCAGGCGCCGGCGCGCCAGGCGGCTCTGCGCGGCGGCCTGCCCGCCAGCGTGTCCGCCCTCACCATCAACAAGGTCTGCGGCAGCGGCCTCAAGGCCATCCAGCTGGCCGCCAATGCCGTGCGGCTGGGTGATCACGAGGTGGTGCTGGCGGGCGGCATGGAGTCCATGTCCAACGTACCCTACCTGCTGCCCAAGCTCCGGGCCGGGGCCCGCATGGGCCACACGGAGGCCAAGGACGCCATGATCCTCGACGGCCTCTGGTGCGCCATGACCGACCAGCACATGGGGCATACGGGCGAGCTGGTGGCGGCAAAGTACGGCGTGAGCCGCGAGACCCAGGATGCCTGGGCCGCCGAGAGCCACCGCAAGGCCGTGGCCGCCATGCAGTCCGGAGCGTTTAGGGCCGAGATCGGGCCCATCGCCGTGCCCGGAAAGAAGGGGGATCTGATCGTCAGCGAGGACGAGGGGCCCCGCGCCGACACCACCGTGGAATCCCTGGCGAAGCTGCGCCCGGCCTTCAAGAAGGACGGCACGGTCACCGCCGGGAACGCCCCGAGCGTCAACGACGGCGCGGCCGCGGCCCTGGTCAGCACCGAGGCCTATGCCCACGCCCACGGCCTGCCCATCCAGGCGCGCATCCTCGGCACGGCCACGGCGGGCGTCGAGCCCGAGTGGGTGCTCATGGCGCCCGTGGAGGCCATCCGCAAGCTGCTGGCCCAGGTGGGCTGGACCACGGGTGACGTGGACCTCTGGGAGATCAACGAGGCCTTTGCCGTGCAGCTGGTGGCGACCATGAACGAGCTGAAGCTGCCGGCGGAGCGCATCAACGTCCACGGCGGCGCCGTGGCCCTTGGCCACCCCATCGGCGCCTCGGGCGCCCGCGTGCTGGCCACGCTCCTCCATGCGCTGACGCGGCTGGACAAGCAGCGCGGTGTCGCGGCGCTTTGTCTCGGTGGCGGCAACGCCATCGCCATGGCGGTGGAGCGGGTGTAGT
>CAIYNT010000162.1 GCA_903927605.1 uncultured Holophagaceae bacterium | reverse complement strand
GAACAACCCCTGCCGGGACCTATGGCCCCTACACGGTGAACTACTGCAACACCGGTGGCTGTGCGAGCTCGACGGTAACTATTGCCGTGAACGCGGTGGCCCCGGTGGTGAGCCCCGTGAACGTGACGGAAACGGTCGGTGCGGTCACGACCCTGACACCCGCCAACACGGGTGGAGCGATCACAAGTGCGACGGTAACGGCCGGTGGCCCCCTGGCCGCGGGCCTGACGCTGAATGCGAATGGCACGATCACTCAGGCTGGAACAACCCCTGCCGGGACCTATGGACCCTACACGGTGAACTACTGCAACACCGGCGGCTGCGCCAGCTCGACCGTGACGATCACGGTAAACCCCGCCGCGAACCTGACGGTGAGTTACACCACCCCTCAGACCTTCCCCAGGGGTCTGGCTATCACCGCCCAGAACCCGACACTGACCAATACGAACCCGGGGTTGGCCACGACCTATTTGCTGACCAGCGGTTCCCTGCCCACTGGGCTCACGCTCAATGCCAGCACGGGCGCCATTTCCGGAACGCCCACGGTGTCCGGTTCCTCCACTTTCACCATCACCGCCACCAATGGAGCTCGCCCTTCGGCGGTGTCCAACAGCGTGACCTACATCGTGGCGGTGGCCGCCCCCACCTCACTGAACTACAACACTCCAGTCACCTACACCACTACGCTCCCCATTACTTCCAATGTGCCGAATCCTGCGGGTGGGCTCCCCACGTCGTATGCGGTCACCAGCGGAAGCCTGCCCACCGGCTTGACCCTCGACCCCGTCACCGGCATCATCAGCGGCACGCCGACGGTCTCGGGTTCCTTCTCCGTTTCGATCAGCGGCACCAACACCGCGGGTGGGGCCTCCCAGACTGTGGTGATGACCGTCCTGGCCTATCCCACAGCCAACCTGACTTCCAACCCCTCGATTGTTCCCGTCGGGCAATCCTCCAGCCTCACGGCGCTCTTTACGGGCAGTTCGGATGGTCATGCGGTGATCACCGGAGACGGGATCAGCACTCCGCTGACGGTCACCTCGGGAACGTCGGTCCCCACCGGCATCGTGAACACGCCCGGAACCACCCGGACCTGCACCCTGACCGTGACGAATGCCCAGGGTTACACGGCCACCTCCCAGACCACGGTGCAGTGGATCACCGTTCCTTCGGATACCTGGACGGTGACCATCCCCACGGCGGGAGGAGGACCCCTGACGCCTGGTTCCGGAAACCTTCTCAATGGTCAGATCTCCATCACCGTTCCGAATCAGGGACAGAGCGTCTGCGGCGATGTAACGCTGACCGTGAACAAGGAGACGGCGCTTCCCGGCACCATCGTTCCCAGCGCCCAGGACTACTCGCACACCTTCAACATCGCTTCCAACATGGGCTATCCGTTCCGGGTGCCGATCACCATCACCCTCGCATATGACCCCGCCCTGGCGACTCCGAATCTGGCCGGCACTGACCTGCCCATGGCCTTCTACTGGGATCCCAGCTACAGCCGCTGGGTGTCCACGGGATTGAAGGCCGTCGATACCACGGCCCACACCGTGACCTTCACGACCCTGCTTCCCGGCCGCTATGCGGTCCTGGGCATTCCGGGCCTGGCGCTGGCCACCCAAAACCTCGGCTTTGCCAGTGGCACCGACGATTGGCGGCAGAACAATCCATCCGTTTATGACCTGCCCGGCGGCGCCAGTTTGGGCATGGGCTCCTTCGCGTCCTGGTACTTCCCATTCAGGAAGGCCTCCAACGGCGGCGTGGGCCTGTACAACCAGTTCCCCACCGTCGGAGACGCCAACGCCGCGGCCCTCATCAGCCGTCTGGCCAATGGCACCATGGATAGCTGGGGTGCCCTCTGGGCGCAGAGCGCCTATGCCCTCACGGACCGGCAGACGGGACTGGCCTTGATGACCGGCCTCATGGTCACGGGACAGCCGCAGGTGTTCCTCATGGCCGACGCCCGCCCGGCAGTCAACAACGGCCTGGCGACGGCAGTCTACGGCTACGACAACACCGCGGGCAAGTTCAGCGTCATGGACCCCAATTACCCCGGGAACGCCCTCACCATCACCTGGTCCGCAGGCACCGGATTCTCGGCCTACGACCGGGCGGCCGGATACAGCCCCGCGCTGACCAAGTTCGCGTTCGAAGGGCAGACCAGCATTCACCGCCTGGCGGATTACGACCGGGTTTTCTCCGGCGCCGATACTGGATTCCCGACGGCCACCTACGCCACCATCACGATCACGAATATTGGTGTGGTCTCCAACCCCGACATCACCCAGGACGTGGTCGTGAACAGCGCCAACAACGTGACCGTGAGTGGGACCGTCACCAATGGCGATGAGGCCGCCACCTACATCTATTGGAGCCAGAACGGCAGTGCTCCACGCATCGCCGTGCCCCTGGTTGGGAACACGTTCACGTTCACCATCCCCGCCCTGGCCAATCCCTATGCGACCACCGTGGCCCTGGAGACCACATCTACCCCCTGCGATCCGACCTTCTCCCATTCCGGGTACGCCCAGTTCGTGGTGAAGCAGGCCGGCCTCACGCCCTGGTTCACCAACTCCTGCTTCGAGAATGGGGATCCTTCGGCCGCGCCCTGGACGCTCCAGCAGGGCTCTAACAACGGCATCTATTACCCGGCAGCGCCGACGTTCAGCGCCACGACCGGGCAGATGAACTCATACAACATCAACCCTTGGAACACGGGATCGGCGGATAGCGCATTGGTCAACAGTCCAACGCACGCGGCCGATCCGAACGTACCTGGCATCGCATCTGTGCTGGATGGCAGCTATTCCTTCCGAGTCAACAACCCGGCCAATGGAGCCCATATCAGCCGGATGTTCGAGACAATCACGGTTCCGACCACGGTGGCTGACCCGAAACTGACGTTCTATTGGGCGGGGGCCATGCAGAGCGCGGGGCACACGCCTGATCAGCTGCCCTATGTGGACATCCTGGTGCAGGACGTGACGAACAGCTATGAAGTCCTCTATTACGTCCACCACTACCCCCCCAGCACCGTCGGGACTACCACCTACACCGATGGGTACCCCGGCTGGCTCGCAGGCAATGGGACGGGTGCCACCCAGTGGTTCGGGATCAACTGGCAGAAGGTGAGCCTGAACCTGGGCGCCAGCCGCCAGGGACACCAGCTGAAGATCACGGTCCAGGCCGCCGACTGTACGCAGACTGGACACGGTGGCTACGCCTACATCGACAACATCGGCTGCAACTGATCTCCGGCGATTTAACGAACGTTTTCAGGACTTCACCCATGCGAAACCTGCTTGCCATCACCTGTCTCATGGCTGTGCCGGCCCTCACGGCAGCCGAAGCGCCTTCCCAGGATTTCAACTGGGTCCAGGGCCAGCTGGCCCACCTGTCCCAGCAGAACTCAGACTGCGTGAAGGACTCCATGGGCTTCGGCTTGGGCGCCGGCCAGTGGCTCGCGCCTCACTGGGGTTGGGAGGCCACCTACTTCGACAGTCGGCTGGAACCGACCAGCCACCTCTGGAAGGCCAACGAGGACCACCTCGACGCCACTGCGCTCTTCCGTCCCCTCCTCGGCACGGGACGCTGGATCCCGTTCCTGCGGGCGGGCCTCGGGGCCTCGCAGCTGCAGAACCCACTCTCCCTGAGCGGCAGCACCACCACGCGCCTCAACCTGGTCGGTGCCGTCGGTACGCAGGTGCTTTTGGGCAAGCAGGGCCTGGGGAGCCTGGAACTCCGGTCGACCACAGTGGACACCTCCACCCGGCGGCAGGAACTTGCGGCGCTCGTGGGATTCGGCTTCCGCTGGGGCGGTGCCGCCCCAATGATCCCTGCGACCGTGGTTGTGGCCCCGGCGCCCGAGCCGCCAGCCCCGATTCCGGCGCCACCTCCAGCGGCCCCTGAACCAGCGGCTGCGCCTGTCCCACCACCGCCTCCCGTTGCCCCTGTACCGGTACCCGCGCCCTTGCCGACCAAGATCGTGCTGGGCGATGCGGTCCTGCATTTCGCCAACAACGGGGCTGAGCTCAGCCCGGAGGGCATCGCGGCAGTCGAGGCTGTCGCGCAGCAGCTGAAGGCCTACCCGGGCGAGTACAGCCTTGTAGTCGGTGGTCACACCTCCAGCGTGGGCAGCAAGGCACACAACAAGGCGCTCTCCCTGCGGCGGGCCCAGTCGGTGGCCGAGGTGCTCATCGATGCCGGCCTTCCGGCCACGAAGGTATCCACCGAGGGCTTCGGCCCGGACAATCCCGTGGCGGATAACAAGTCCCGCGAGGGCCAGAGCCGGAATCGTCGCGTCGAGATCGAGGTGAAGGCCCCAGATGCCGTGGAGAAGATCCATACGGACACAGGTCTCGTGGATGCCCCGGCCCCGAAGGCCCCGGTCAAGGCTAGCAAGCCCAAGAAGAAGCCCCAGGGCTGATCCGGTCGTCAGGCTAGGTCCAACCTCCACTCAACCTCAGAACGGGATTCATTCCGATAAGGTCGGGCCGGCGCTACTGGCCGGGTCTGGCTGGGGCTATTCATGCCAGCGGCTTCAGGAAGCTCGACAGGGGACCCTCAGGGCGAATGAATGACGATGGCTAGATCTTGTATTCCACCGGACGGATGACTATCTTCGGTGCTGCGTTCGGGGAGGGTCACCCCGGAATGATTTCGGTGCGAGCCACTTCCCCGTGTTGCGCGGAGGAGGGAGTTCCATGTCCGACAAGACCGCGGATCTGGCAGGACCGGGCATCAGCACCTATGAGGAGGTCGAGAAAATCCTCCCGGTGGGCTACCGGCCCCTGTTGAACCGGATGGATACCCAGAGGGCCGTGTTCGCTGTGAAACGGTACATCGAAGAGCACCTCTGCCGGGAGCTGAACCTCGACATGGTGCAGGTTCCGCTGATCGTGGACCGTGCCAGCGGGGTGAACGACTACCTCGACCGGGATGGCTCCCGTACGCCGGTGGAGTTCCCTTGCGGGCTCGGGCTATCCAGTCCCATCCAGGCGCAGGTGGTGCAGGCAGCCACCAAGTGGAAGCGGATGGCGCTGGCCCAGTTCGGCTGCCAGCCCGGCGAAGGCATCTGCACCGACATGCGCGCGGTGAGGAAGGACTACTTCCTGGACCACGACCACAGCTCCTATGTGGATCAATGGGACTGGGAGCGGCGGATGACCAGCGACCAGCGGAACCTCGACTTCCTCAAGGACACGGTCCGGAAGATCTGGAAGGTGATCCTGGGCGCCGGGCGTCAGGCCCAGGCGCAGTTCCCGGCCTTGCAAGCGAGCGGATTACCGGATTTCCCCGAGGAACTGGTGTTCATCCATGCGGAGGATCTGCTGGAGATGTACCCGGACCTGCCGCGCAAACAGCGGGAGACGGCCATCCTCCAGAAGTATCCCGCCGTGTTCATCATCGGCATCGGCTGGGTGCTGAAGGACGGCTATCCCCATGAGATGCGGGCCGCGGACTACGACGACTGGGCCACCGACACCTCATCCCTTACGGGACGGAGCACCCACGGGCTCAACGGCGACATCCTCGTGTGGAACCCCATCACCCGGCGACGCCATGAACTGACCTCCATGGGCATCCGGGTGACCAAGGAGACCCTGCGGACCCAGCTGGAGCTTTCCCGGCAGCTGGAGTTCCTGCAACTCCCCTATCACCAGGCCATCCTGAACGACCAGATCCCCCTCTCCATCGGCGGCGGCATCGGCCAGGCACGCACCTTCATGTACCTCCTGCGTACCGCGCATCTCGGTGAAGTCACCGTCAGCGTTTGGCCCTGGCAGCTGAAGGACATCTGCGCGAAGAAGAACATCCATGTCCTCGAATGATGGAGGCAGGCGGGAGCCCCGGGCCGCTCAGGCAGCTCGGGGCTGGACAACCTGGCATCGCGACTACACATTTGGATCTCTTGATTGTTGATGCCCCCATCCTCATTAGGGGGGTGTCGTTGCCCCGGTGGGGCCCCTTCAACCAGTGACACGGCCGTGTCCGTGCAGAGGACTCTCGAACCATCGAGAAGGAGGGTGAGTCATGGAACGGTACGGTCTCAGATTCGAAGTCGGAGGCAGAACTCGTCTCACGGTTCCCTACCGCGGCGCACGGCTGCTCAGGCACCCCATGTTTACCAAGGGGACGGCCTTCACCAAGGAGGAACGCTCTTCCCTCGGACTCGAGGGCCTGCTCCCTCATGCCGTGAGCACGATGGAACAGCAATCCCAGCGCGTCTACGCCAACATTGCCCGCAAGAAGGATCCCCTTGAAAAGTACATCGGCCTCGCTGCTTTGCAGGACCGGAACGAGTATCTCTTCTACCGGGTACTGATCGATCACATCGAGGAGTTCCTGCCAATCGTGTACACCCCGACGGTGGGGCAGGCCTGCCAGGAGTTCAGCCACATCTTCCGCCGGGCGCGGGGGATCTGGATCACGCCCGAGCACCGGGGCCACATCAAGGACATCCTGGGGAACGCGCCCTTCGACGACGTGCGCCTGATCGTGGTCACGGACAATGAGCGGATCCTCGGCCTGGGCGACCAGGGCGCGGGCGGCATGGGCATTCCCATCGGGAAGCTGGCGCTGTACACCGCCGCGGCGGGGATCCCGCCCTGGCAGACGCTGCCCATCAGCCTGGACGTGGGGACGGACAACCAGGATCTGCTCAAGGACGAGCTCTACCTCGGGTGGCGGGCCCCCCGGCTGCGGGGCGCCGAATACGATTCCCTGGTTGATGAGTTCGTCCATGCGGTGATAGCACGCTTTCCCAAGGCCATCCTGCAGTGGGAGGACTTCAAGAAGGTCATGGCCTTCACCCTTCTGGACCGCTACCGGAAGGCGCTCACGACTTTCAACGACGACATCGAGGGCACGGCCGCCGTCGGCGTGGCGGGCATGATGGCTGGATCCAGAGCTACGGGAATACCGCTCAAGGATCAGCGCATCGTCATCCTTGGAGCCGGCGCCGCAGGCGTCGGCATCGCCCGACTGTTGCGGGATGCCCTTTGCAGGGCGGGCCTCGAAGGGGAGGCCCTCACGACGGCCATCGCCAACCTCGACAGCCATGGATTCCTCGTGGACGACACGCCGATCCAGGATGTCCACAAGCGCTCCTTCGCCTGGCCTGCCGCCTTCGCCGAGAAGCACGGACTGGGCCAGGGCCAGCGCCGGGATCTGTTCGCGGTGGTGCGTGCCCTCAAGCCGACCATGCTGATCGGAACATCGGGCCAGCCCGGCGTCTTCACCGAGGACATCATCCGCGAGATGGCCCGCCACAGGGAGCGTCCCCTGGTGTTCCCGATGTCCAACCCGACAAGCAAGTCCGAAGCGACACCAGCGGACATCCTGCGCTGGACCGATGGCCGCGCCCTGGTGGCCACGGGCAGCCCCTTTGATCCAGTCACCCTCCTGGGCCGGACCCATGTCATCGGACAGGGCAACAATTCCTTCATCTTCCCGGGAATGGGCCTGGGGCTCATGGTGTCCGAGGCCCGGGAAGTCCGCGATGGGCTGTTCGCGGCCGCCGCTCGGCGCTTGGCCGAGGAAGTCCATCCTGAGGACCTCGCGGCCGGGAGCCTCTTCCCGCCCACGAGCCAGATCCGGCGCGTCACCAAGGCGGTGGCGGAAGCCGTGGTCAAGGCCGCGCAGGAGGAGGGTGTGGCGAACCGTGTGCTTGCCGAAGCCGACATTTCCCGCGCTGTGGCCGACGCCATGTGGGATCCGGCCTACCTGCCCATGGACTCGACCATTCTGGACCCCGCCGAAGTGGGGCACAGTCTGGCCAGGCATCTCTGATCCAGGTCAGTCCACTGCGACCGGCACGCCCAGCTCCAAAAGCCACTGGGCGTGATCCGAGGGGCGCTCGCTGCGGTGGGCGCCCCTGCGGAGCGCATGCAACCGCAGCGCGCCATCCGAGAACCCCAGCAGCACGCCTTCCAGGGTGAGGCAGAACCGCCCGGGAGGGCAGGGCTCTGAACTGGGCAGGGCCCAGGCTACTTTCACGGTCCCAGTCGAGGTCTCCAGCAAGGCGTTGGGCCAAGGGTCCGCCACGGCGCGGATCTGGTTGAAGGCCTCCTGCACAGTCATGGCGAAATCCAGACGCGAGTCGGTGGGCTTTCGGCCACCAAAGTAGGTGGAGGGGCCGAGGGTCTTCTGGTCGATTCTTTGGGCGGAGCCATCCACCAGGCCTGGAATGGCGTCGCGTACCAGGCCCCGTCCCGCCAGGGCCGCCTTATCGGTCAGGCTCAGGGCGGTCTCGTCCCACGCAATGGGCAGCCGGGCTTGGGCCACGATGTGGCCGTCGTCGGGCTTGGGGGTCATGGCGTGGAGGGTGATGCCGGTTTCGGTTTCGCCCTTCACCAGAACCCAGTTGAGGGGGGCCCGACCGCGGTATCTCGGCAGCAGGCTGCCGTGCAGGTTGTAGGCGCCGAGGCGGGGGAGCTCCAGGAACCGACCCTGGATCATCTCCCGGAAATAGAAGCTGAACAGGAAGTCGGGCTGGTGGGCCTGGATGGCCTCGTACACCGCATCGTCGTTGAAGACTGGTGCCAGGTGCACGGGAATTCCCTGGGCCCGGGCCACGGTGGCCGGGGGGGTGAACCACTGCTCATCGGCACCCTGGGAGTAGGTGTACAGGGCGCGAATCTCGACGCCCGCCTCCAGCAGTCCCTCCAGGGCCGCGGTTCCCACGCTGGAATAGGCACAGACCACGGCCGTCGGTTTGGACATGATTCCCCCGGAACGTCCAGGATCGCATATTCGTTGAAAACCCTGTCTGCGGACCTATGTTGGGTCGAGGGCCATTCCGTGTGGCTGCGAATTCTGCCCCTCCTGCTTGGCGCGGTCCTTCTGGCAGCGGGGGATGATCCATTCGAGGCTCCGCCGGAGCTGCGGGTTTTCGCGCGGCAGCACACCTTGAACCAGCAGGGGGTCGCGGCCAAGGTCGGGGCACTCGTGAAGGCTATTTTCGCCCAGCCCGAGGACGGCGGACTCGGGATCACCTACGACGATACCTATACGCGGACCCCTGCTGAGGCATGGCGGGATCGCAAGGCCAACTGTCTGACCTTGACAGCTCTTTCGGTGGTCGCCTGTCGTTCCATCGGTCTCGATGCCCGCTATGGCGAGTCCCTTCGAGTCAGCCATTGGCGCCGAGTGGGATCTGTCATCCGGTACGAGCGGCATGTGGTGGCAGTGGTCCCTACGGGGGCCCAGGGCCAGGAGATCATCGCCGATTTCATGCCGGAGATCCGGCGGGGTGCCCGGCTCATCGCCCCCCTGGGGTCCAAACGGGTCCTGGCCCTGTACTTCAGCAACCGCGCTGTGGAACTGCTGGACGAGTCAAAACCAGACGATGCGTTGAAGTTCGCCCATCAGTCTGTGGAAATGGATCCCGGCCTCGGCGTAGGCTGGAACATCCTTGGTGTGGTCCAGCGGAGTCAGGGGCTTGACGCCGAGGCCGAGCAGTCCTTCCTCAAGGCCCTCCAGGTCGATCCCAGGGACGGCGCCCCCTGCGGCAACCTCGAAAGTCTGATGAGGGCCGAGGGGCGCGAGGCGGAGGCCCAGATGTACCGGGATCGGGGCCTGGAGGTCCGGAAAAAGGATCCCTTCTTCAATGCCTTCCTGGCGGAGGAGGCCCTCCAGGACTGCAACTGGATGGAAGCCGAAAAGCGCATCAAGCAGGCGATTCGGCTGCTGCCGGTGGAATCGGACTTCTACCTGATTCAGGCGCGCATCAGCTTGGCCCAGGGGCAGTTAAAGGACGCCATCAAGGCTTTGGAGAAGGCCCGCAAATGGGCCATGCCCGAGATGCGATCCCGCTACGACACCAAGCTGGCCCTGCTGAAGGGTGAGAAGCCTACTTAGCTGCTTCAGGATCAATTCGCTTCCAATTCTGCTAAGCGGGTTTGCGCATCCTGGCTGTCGGGGTGGTGCAGCAGGCACTCCCGCAGGTAGCGTCGGGCGCCGTCCAGATCTTCCAGCTCCCTCCGGGCCTCCGCGAGGTGGATGAGGGCCTCCTCGGCCTGGGGATCCACTTGGAGGGCCTGCCGCCAATGGCTCTCGGCCCGATCCCAATCCCCCAGCTCAGCGCAGGCATGACCTGCATCCAGGAGGTAGCGCAGATCCTGGGGGTCCATGCGGACCGCACATTCGAGATCCAGACGTGCGGGGAGGGGATCTCCCAGATGGACCCGGGCCAGCCCCCGCAGATGCCAGAAGGACGGGCGTTCGCGGCAGGTCTCTCCGAGGCCATCGAGGAAGGGCAGCAAGGCCTCCCAGGCGTCCATGCCGGCCAGGCAGTCCGCCTGGAGCAGCAGCAGGTCCACATCCTCGGGGTGCTCCTTCAGCAGCGTCACCACTTCGGCATAGGCGGCTTCGTAGTTGCCTTCCGCCACCTGGACCTGCAGTCGCAGGGGCGGGTGATGCTCCCCTTGGGACTCCGGTTGGATCTTGTCCAGCTGCTCCTTGGCGAAGGCGGGCCGGCCTTCCCACCAGAAGGCGAACTCCGCCCGGCGGAGGTACCACTCCTGTCGGAGGGTTTCGCTCTCGTCACCTTCCGGGATGGTCGCCCAGGCGTGTTCCAGGGTCTTCAGGGCCTCATTGTCGCGATGCAGTTCCAGCGCGATCTGATACCGCTCCATCCAGAGGCGGAAGGCGCCGGGCAGCCGGCTGAGGGCGGTCTCGATGACCCGCAAGGCCCCTTCCCGGTCCCCCAGCTGGCGGCGTGAGACCGTCTCCGCCAGCCAATGAGGGGGCTGGGAGCGCCGTTCCGGAGGCAGGGCCTGGACCAGGGCAATCGCCTCGGCATGACGGCCATTCCGCAACAGGTACATCCCGGCAGCGCCCCGATCCCAAGGCAGCCGCGGATCGCCATGGCGGGCCATGAGGACCGCCAGCGCCTGCTCGGCCACAGCCTCCTTGCCGTGCTGAAGCCCCGCGAGCATGAGGTCCTCCAGGACCAGAGGGTCGTCCCAGGACAGGGGCAGAGCCGCCTCGAACTGGACCCAGGCCTCCTGGAGGGCCCCGGGGTCGGCGACGCGAAGCAGCAGGATGCCCTGGAGATGGCGGAGCCGGCCCATATGTGGGGCCAGGGCGATCAGCCGTCTGCCCCAGGCCAGGCGCCGGGCACTGGGGATTCCAGGCACCTTCTGGAAACCCCGGGAGGTCAGCAGTCGCTTCCAGAGCGGAAGCCGGGCGAGTTGGGCTTCAAGGGCCTCCAGCCAGGCCCGGTCCCGGTACCCCAGGGAGAGGTGGAGCGCACTTTTCAACAGGAGCGTCCGGTAGCCCAGTTCCCCGCGGTACCACAACGGATCCCCCAGGACCTGGAGCACCTCGTAGGGATGATCGCCCGCTGCCCAGCGCTGCTCGGTCTGGAGCAGCCGGGGCCGTTCGATCCAGCGAGTCCGGGCCTGGATCCCGAGCCAGGCCCCCAGGCCAATGGTGCCTGCCACGAGGGTCAGGGCTGAAAGGGGCGGGAGCCCCCCGCCCGGGGCCGAGGTCAAGAGGGCCATACCCGCGAGGAAGGTGGCCAACAGCACCACCGCCAGCAAGGTTCTGGAAATCCAAGGATGTCGCGCCACAGTGTCAGTATGCCTTCATGGGATGGACCCCAGGGAGGCCGGGGCTCGCAAGCAGGTGAAGCTGTTGCTCAAAGCTGGTTGATGTTCGCCGCCTTCTAATTCCCTGCCGGATCTACTTCGATGAGGATTGTGGCCGACCTCATGGTTTGAACGAACCAAGCGGGTGCCCCGCTCAGAACGCGCCATTCAGGCGCGTTCGTTCGCGACCCGCTGTTGAGGTCCGCTCTCATCCGGTCAATTCCCCTGCTGGATCTCTTTGGCGATGACCAGGCGCTGGATCTGGTTCGTTCCTTCATAGATCTGCAGGAGCTTGGCGTCGCGCATGCACTTCTCGACGAGATAGTCGCGGCTGTAGCCGTTGCCGCCGAGGATCTGCACGGCGTCGGTGCTGACCTCCATGGCCGTGTCCGTGGCGAAGGTCTTGGCAATGGCGCTCTGCTTGGAGTTCTTGATGCCGTTGTCGGTCATCCAGGCGGCCTGCCAGGTGAGCAGGCGGCTGGCCTCGATCTTCTTGGCCATGTCCGCCAGCATGAAACTGATGGCCTGGTTGCTGAAGATGGGCTGGCCGAACTGGATGCGGGTCTTGGCGTATTCGAGGGCGATCTCGAAGGCGGCCCGGGCCACGCCCACGCCACCCGCGGCTACGGCGGCACGGGTCTGGTCCAGGGTCTTCATGGCGATGACGAAGCCCATGCCTTCCTTGCCGAGGATGTTTTCGGTGGGCACTTCGGCATCGTTGAAGTAGAGCTCCACCTGGTTCGAGGCGCGCTGGCCCATCTTGTCCATGGCCTTGCCCACCACCAGGCCTGGCGTGTCGCGGGGTACCACGATGCAGCTGGTGCCGCGGGCGCCCTTGCTGGGATCGGTGCTGCAGAAGAGCGCGTACCAGTCGGCGTAGCCGCCATTGGTGCAGTAGCACTTGGTGCCGTTGATGATGTACTTGTCTCCCTTCTTCTCGGCGCGGCAGCTCATGCCGCCGGCATCGGAGCCGGCATTGGGCTCGGACAGGGAGAAGGCCGCGAACTTGGGTTCTTCGGCCAGCATGCCCAGCCACTTCTTCTTCTGCTCCGGGGTGCCGGCGACGAGCAGGGGAGTCATGGCCAGGCCATTGGCCATGATGGAGGTGTAGAGTCCCGCGCAGCCCCAGGCGAACTCCTCGCAGACGATGGCCTCGTCCACCTGGCAGACACCGGGACCGCCGCAGTCCTCGGGCACCAGAGCCTGGAGGTAGCCCTGGTCCCAGGCCGCCTTGTAGACGTCCACGGCCCATTCGCCGGTCTCGTCGTACTTGCGCGCCACGGGGCGCATGATCTTCTCAGCGAAGGCATGGGCGCGCGCTTTCTCGGCCTGTTGTTCGGGTGAAAGGGTGAAACCAAGCATGGGTGCCTCTTCAAAAATGGGAGGGAGGTGGCGTGGCCTAAGGGGATCCTGGCCTCCAGTCTATCGCTGCAAGGCTCAGCCCCAACGGTCAGGGTTCCTGTCGCCGGGTAGGATGACGCGGATCACACAAGGCCATCGGAGTAGACTCAAGGGTTGGGGTGTCCGATGACCGTCCAATTAGCTGACATTGGGAAGACCGTCCTTGAGACCGAATACGCGGTGCGGGGGCCCATCGTGGCTCGCGCGGCGGAGCTGGAGAAGCAGGGCCGCGAGATCATCTACTGCAACATCGGGAACCCGCAGTCCCTGGGGCAGAAGGCCCTCACCTGGAACCGGCAGATCCTCGCCCTTTGCGAGTACCCGGCTCTCATGGACCTGGCGCCCAGCGCTTTCCCCACGGATGTGATCGAGACCGCGAAGGCCATCCTCACCGGCACCAAGCACGGGCTCGGTGCCTACAGTGAAAGCCGCGGCGTGCGGTACATCCGTGAGGGCATAGCCGAGTTCATCCTGGAGCGCGACCACATCGGCGTGGATCCCGACGCCATCTTCCTCACAGATGGCGCCAGCAAGGGCGTGCAGACCATCCTGCGCCTGCTCATCGGCGGCACGCGGGACGGCATCATGATCCCCATCCCCCAGTACCCGCTCTATTCGGCCACCATCACGCTCTACGAGGGGCGCATGGTGCCCTACCAACTGGATGAGGCCAACGGCTGGAAGCTGAGCCGCACCCTGCTGGAAGCTTCGCTGGCCAAGGCGAAAGCCGATGGCACCCATGTGAAGGCCATCTGCGTGATCAACCCCGGCAATCCCACGGGCGCGGTGCTGGACGAGGCCAACATCGCGATGATCATCGACTTCGCCAAGGCCCACGGACTCGCGATCCTGGCGGACGAGGTCTACCAGGAGAACATCTACCTGGCGGGTGACGAGTTCGTGTCCTTCGCCAAGGTCTTGCATCAAATGGAAGCAAAGGATGTCTCTCTCTTCAGTTTCCACTCCTGCTCCAAGGGCTTCCTAGGCGAGTGCGGCGTGCGCGGTGGCTACTTCGAGTTCCGCAACGTGCCGGATGACGTAGCCGCGCAGATCCTGAAGCTCCAGAGCGTGAACCTCTGTGCCAACCTTCCCGGCCAGACTGCCGCCTACGCCATGGTCCGTCCCCCGAAACCCGGCATGCCTTCGTACCCGCAGTACGCTGCGGAAAAGGGCGCCATCCTCGACACGTTGAAGCAGCGCGCCATCCTGCTGGCCGAGGGCCTGAACCACATCGAAGGCATCACCTGCAACGTCATCGCGGGCGCGATGTACGCCTTCCCCAGCATCACCCTCCCGCCGGGGCGCAGCGACTTCGACTACGCCATGGCTCTGCTGGAGCAGACCGGTATCTGCGTGGTGCCAGGCTCGGGCTTCGGCCAGGCGGCCGGCACCGCCCACTTCCGCACCACCATCCTGCCGCCCACCGAGAAGCTCCAGAAAGTGGTGAAGGATCTTGGCGAGTTCCATCGGAACTACCGCTAGCCCATCTGTCCAGGAGTCCCCATGCGTCCCGAGTACCCCATCGTCCTCATCACCGGCGCCTCCAGCGGGTTTGGCGCGGCCATGGCGCGGCTGCTGGCCTCCCAAGGCTGCCATCTGGCCCTGGGTGCCCGTCGCGTAGAGCGTGTGCAGGCCCTGGCCGATGAGCTCGTGAAGGCCCATGGCATCAAGGCCTTCGCCGGGGCCGTGGACACCCGGGACACCGCGAGCGTGGACGCCTTTGTGGCGGCCGCCGCTGCAGCGCTCGGCGGGCTGCACGTGCTGGTGGCCAATGCGGGTCTCGCCAGTGGCGTCTACAAGATGTGGGAAACCCCGGACCAAGACCTGGAAGCCATGATGCGCACCAACGTCGAAGGCGTAGTGAAGACCATCCGGGCGGGCCTGCCCCATCTGCGGAAGGCCGGCTGGGGCCACATCTTCTTCATCGGCTCCACCGCCGGGCATCAGCCCTACGAAGGCGGCAGCGTCTACTGCGCCTCGAAATTCGGTGTGAAGGCCATGGCCCACAGCTTGCGCCTGGAGCTGAATGGCGAACCGATCCGCGTGACTTCCGTGGATCCGGGCATGGCCGAGACCGAGTTCTCCAACGTGCGCATGAAGGACGACCGGAAGGCCAATGCCGTCTATCAGGGCGTGACGCCGCTCACCGCCATGGATGTGGCCGAGTGCGTGCGCTGGTGCCTCATGCTGCCCGATCACGTGAACATCGACGAAATGCTCGTCAAGTGCCTGGACCAGGCCTCCGTGCACAAAGTCCATCGTAGGGTCTGATCGGTCAGGGAAATGCTTAAACCACGAAGACGGAATGACCACGAAGGAGATCGAATTTTCTCGTGGTCTTCCTGTCTTCGTGGTGGGTTTTGGCTTATTTGATTGGATCCGAATTAGGGAGGCGAATGTGACCTACTGCATGACGAAGATCCTCAAGGGCAATCCGGTTGAGCACGAAGCGAGGGTGAGAGCCTCTCTGGCGGAGCAGGGCTTCGGCATCCTCAGCGAGATCGATGTGGAGGCGACCCTGCGGAACAAGCTCGGCGCCGAGATCGGTCCCTACAAGATCCTGGGCGCCTGCAACCCCGTTTTCGCCAAGGGCGCGCTGGATATGGAGCCTCGCATCGGCGCCATGCTGCCCTGCAACGTCGTGCTGCGCGGGGTCGAAGGCGGCACCGAGATCTCGTTCGTGGATCCGGTGGCCTCCATGGTGGCGATCGATAACCCGGCCCTGAAAGCCCATGCGGAAGTGGTGGGGGACAAGCTGCGCCAGGCCTTCGAGCGGACAACCTGAAGAAGGCAGAGCAGTCAATCCCTGCTCAGCCTCAACGCCAGGGGCAGGGCCGCGAGCAGGGTGAGGGCGCCGAGGGCCCAGCCCGTGCGATAGCCGTAATGGCCGATGGTCCAGCCCAGACTGAAGCTGCCGAGACCGATGCCTGCATCGAAAGCGAAGAGCAGGGCGCCGAAGGCCGAACCGCGCCGCTTGGGATCCACGGACTCCAGCAGCTTCGCGTTGAGCAGGGTGTGCAGCATGCTGTAGCCGGCGCCGTAGAGCAGGGCCGCCAGCACATGGCGTACGGTGCCGCCGGGCAGGGCGGCCAGCAGGACCAGACCCGCGAAGGCGCCCAGCAGCATGCCCGGGAGCTTGCGGATGGGGCGCCGGCCGAAACCGCGCCGGAGCATGGCCAGGCGCATGACTACCATGCCCACGGCCATGGAGGAGAGGAAGGCCGAAGGCAGCGGCATTCCCAGGGCCAGGGCCTCCTGGGCCGTGTAGGTGCCCAGGGCGCCATAGCCCAGGGCCACGCAGAACAGGATCAGGCAGGGTGCGACCACGGTGCCGTCGGGCCACTTGAAACCCTCCGCACGGCCGTGGGGGTGATCCTTGGGCAGGGTGGTGCCCAGGGCCCCCAGCAGGAGGAAGAGGAGCGCCAGATACCAGCCGATGGGCGCGAAGCCCCAGTGCTGGAAGATCCACAGGCCCAGCAGTGGGCCCACGATGACACCGCCGGGGCTGGCCAGGCCGAAGAGGCTGAGGCCGTCGGCGCGGCGATCCTCTGGCAGCACGTGGGCGAGGGAGGCCATGGTGGCGGTCAGCAGCCCCGACCAGACAATGCCGTGGGGCACGGCTAGGAGGTAGAAGCCCCAGCGATTGGTCAGCAGCGAATAGGCGCCCAGGAAGATGGCATAAAGCAGGGCCGCCGTGATCACCAGACGGCGGTGCCCCACCCGGTCGCCCAACGGGCCCGTGAAGAGTGCGCCCAGGGCGCTGCCGGCGGTGAACAGGCTCATGAAGCGGCCGCTCTCCGCCAGACTCGCGCCCAGGTCCCGCAGGCGCAGCGGCACCGTGGGGAAGAGCTGGAAGGCCGCAAAAAAAGTGATGAAGGTGAGCGCCCAGACCAGAGCGAATTGCCGTGTCATGAGCCGCGTACGGGGTTCTGAAAGATCCTTCATCCTTCCAGCATCGCATATGCTGGAGCATCCACCTCGAGGTCCCCATGCAGCCGGAATCGTTCCATTCTGAAATCGAGCGCATCAAGCAGGGCGGCGCGTCCAAGGCCCACGAGAAGAACGCTGAGGCGGGCAAGCTCTTCGCCCGCGAGCGCATCCGCCTGCTGGTGGACGGGGGCAGCTTCGTGGAGGATGGCCTCTTCGCCAATGCGCTGCACAAGGATCTGCCCGCCGATGGCGTCATCACGGGCACGGCCACGGTGGCGGGCCGGACCGTGGCGCTCATGGCCAACGACAGCACCATCAAGGCCGGCAGCTGGGGCGCCCGCACGGTGGAGAAGATCATCCGCATCCAGGAAGTGGCGCTGCGGATGAAGGTGCCCATGCTCTACCTGGTGGACAGCGCCGGGGCCCGCATCACGGACCAGCTCGATATGTTCCCGGGCCGCCGCCACGCGGGGACGATCTTCCATATGGAGGTGGCGCTCTCGGGCCTGGTGCCCCAGGTCTGCCTGCTCTTCGGGCCTTCGGCGGCCGGTGGCGCCTACATCCCCGCCTTCTGCGACGTGGTGATCATGGTGGAGGGCAACGCCAGCATGTACCTGGGCTCGCCCCGCATGGCCGAGATGGTCATCGGCGAAAAGATCAGCCTGGAGGATCTCGGCGGCGCGCGCATGCACTGCTCCATCAGCGGCTGTGGCGACTTCCTGTGCAAGACCGAACCCGAGGCCATTGAACTGTGCCGCCAATACCTCGGCTACTTCCCCCAGCACTGCGAAGATGCGTTGCCCGTGGTTCCGCCGAAGGCGGTATCGCCCAAAGCGAAAGCTTTGGGAGCCCTCGTGCCCCGGGACATCATGGCCCCCTTCCAGATGAAAGACTTCATCGAGGGCCTGGTCGATGAGGGCAGCTTCCTGGAGGTGAAGAAGCTCTTTGCCGGCGAGATCATCACGGGTCTGGCGCGGCTGAACGGCAAACCCGTGGGCATCCTCGCCAACCAGCCCCGGATGAAGGGCGGCGTGCTCTTCGTGGATAGCGCCGACAAGGCCACGCGGTTCCTCACGCTCTGCGATGCCTTCGGGATCCCGCTGGTCTTTCTCAGCGACGTGCCGGGTTTCATGATCGGCAGCGCCGTGGAGAAGCAGGGCATCATTCGCCACGGAGCCAAGATGATCAGCGCCATGGCCAGCTGCAGTACGCCGCGCATGTGCGTAGTGGTACGCAAGGCCTATGGTGCGGGCCTCTACGCCATGAGTGGGCCGGGCTTCGATCCGGATGCCACGCTGGCCCTGCCCACCGCCAGCATCGCCGTCATGGGCGCCGAGGCCGCCGTGAACGCCGTCTTCGCCAACAAGATCGCGGAGAAACCCGAAGAGGAGCGCATGGCCTATGTCCAGCAGCTCCGGGATGAATACAACGAAGACATCAACCTGAAGAAGCTGGGCGCCGACCTCCACGTGGACGCCATCGTGGAACCCGCCGACCTGCGCGCCGAACTCGTTACCCGCCTCGCCCGCGCCCGCCGCCGCGAAGTCTGGCCGACCAAGCGGCGAGCTGTCACGCCGGTGTAAGGCCGCAAATCAGGGCCTCCAGGTTTTCTGGCCTGACGCATAATGGCCTCACCTCATGTCCTGGAGGAACCATGCATGCCCTGAAGGCTATCCCTGTGCTCTTCGCGATGCTCCTGTTCGGATGTGGCATCGGCGACATCAGCATCTCGATCTCCCCCCGGGAGGCCTCGGTGAACGCCAACGGTCAGGTCCAGTTCACCGCGAACGTGGGGAGTGCCGGGAACACGACTGTCTTGTGGACCTGCACGGGTGGCCAGGTGACCGCCTCGGGCCTGTTCACTGCCCCAGAACTCCCCGGCTACTACTATGTGACCGCCACCAGCCAGGCGGATCCCAGCAAGACGGCCACTGCCACTATCGATGTGGTGGCTCCGGTGGTACTCACACCGGGCCAGATCACCCTCGCTCCAGGGGGCATCCAGGCCTTCACGGCTGTGGTGGCTGCCACCGGAGACACCCAGGTAACTTGGTCCATCCAGGAAGGTGCCGCAGGCGGCACCATCACCTCCGCTGGTGTCTACACGGCCCCTGCTGTGAGCGGGACCTATCACGTGGTGGCCACCAGCGTGGCTGACCCCACCAAATCCGGCGTTGCCATCGTGACCGTAGGCGTGCCCCTCTGATCCGCTGGGGGTCTTCGCGTCCATTCCCGATGCGGCGGCCTACCCTGGCTGAGACCTCGAACATCATCTCTGCCGTGGTCGCGCCGCTGGTGGATCATATCGGCAGCCTGGACAACCCGCCCAGCACCTCCGCCAGCTCGGCGATCCGGTAGGGCTTCGAGAGCATCCCGATGGCGCCCTGAGAGCGGAGTTCCTGAACCTCCTCATTCTCGCCAAACCCCGTGCAGATCAGGATCGGCACTTCCGCGTCGATCCGGTGCATCGCCTGGAAGGCTTCCTTCCCACCCATGACCGGCATCTTCAGGTCCAGGAGCACCGCGAAGAGGGCCTCGCGATGCTTGCGGAAACACTCGGTTCCTTCAGCGCCATTCTTCGCGGCCAGGACGGAATAGCCCAGGGACTCCAGGGCGGAGGTGGCCGCATCTCGGAGCAGGCCCTCATCTTCGACGACCAGGATTTGGCCCTGGCCCCTGGGCCTTCCAGCCGGACGGCCCTCCTTCGACGAGGCCAGGCTCCCTGCGGGGAAGAGCACCCTGAATCGGGTCCCCTGCCCGGGCTCGGAGTCCACCTCGATGGCGCCCCCATGAGAGTGGACGATGCCATAGACCGTGGATAACCCCAGTCCAGTACCAGATATTCCGTCCCGATTCTTGGTGGTGAAGAACGGCTCGAAGATGCGCAGTTTGACTTCATCCGTCAGGCCCATCCCCGTGTCGGCGACCTGGAATTCCAGGTAATTGCCAACGGGGAGCATCAGCTCCGCGGCCTTGGGGTCCTCCAGGACCCGGCTTCTGGAGGAAAGGCTGAGGACACCCGGGCCTGGCATCGCCTCCAAGGCATTGATGCAGAGGTTCAGAATCACCTGATGGATCTGAGTGGGGTCTGCGTCGATGCTCGGGCAGTCCGCCGTATCCACGGTTACCTCCAGGTTGGGGTCCATGGTGGGGCGTAGGATGGCCAGGCAATCTTTCAGGATGTCCCGCAAATCCGTAGCCTCGACGAGGTTCTTGCCCTTCCGGCCGAACGCGAGCAGCTTCCGGGTCAACTCCGAGGAGCGGGAGGCGGCCTTGAGGATGGACTGCAGGTAGCGCTTCCGGGTCGGGTCCTGCTCGCCTTCCTGCAGTATCTCCGCGAAGCCCATGATGCCGGCCAGCATGTTGTTGAAGTCGTGCGCCACGCCACCGGCCAGACTCCCGAGTGAATCGAGGCGCTGGGCATGCTGGAGCTGCTCCTGCATCCGTTCCCGGTCCACCTGGGTCTGCTTCCACTCGGTGATGTCCCGCAGGACCGTGAGCAGATGTGGCACACCATCCGCCGTGAAGACCCGGCCCTGCACCAGGGCCGTCGCGATCTCCCCATTCCGGATATAGAACTGGGCTTCGAGGTTCTTCACGCTGCCTTCCCGGAGGATGGTCTGGATGTAACGGGACCGTTCCTCGAGGTCCACCCACAGCTTGAAGTCCAGGGGCCTTTGCTCCAGCACCTCGTCCTGGCGCAGGCCGGTGTAGGCGGTGAAGCCCGCGCTCACGGCCACGAAGGTCTGGGTATCCAGCCGCATGGTGATCGCCGCGTCCGGGAACATGTCGATCATCATGCGGAGGTTCGCTTCGCTCTCCTTCAGGGCCTGGAGGCGTTTCAGAGACTCGGCCAGGGACCGGTGCAGCTCGCCGGAGAACCGGTCCATGACCACGGTGATGAAGAAGAAGATGATCACCGTGCTGCCGAACAGGCCGAAGGGCGGGAGCGACATGGGGTGGACCGCCGCAGGCCCGAGGAGTCCGCGCTCCCGGGCGGCGCCGAGGGTCGCGATGATGACGATGACACCGAACATCATCCAGAGCGTGCGCCGGCCGAGCAGCAGGGCCGCGATGACCAGCGGAATGATCAATTCCCGGGTGAAGCCGAACCCGTAGGTGATGCCCTCGCTGATCATGGGCAAGGCGGCGTTGAGGAACAGCGCGGCACTGATGATCCACAGGCAGGAGCGGTAGTGGCCAAAGCGAACCAGGATGGTGCCGGCGGCAAGGAGGGCGGCGCTGAAGAGGAGCGGGAGGGCTCCGCCCGGCGCAAAGGTTCCCGGGCCGCCCACCCTGACAATGGCACCAACCGCCAGGCCCGCGGCGCCCAGGCTCCCGATGACCTGGATCAGGACCGCGTTGCCCCGAACGGTCTCGTCCTCCAGGGGAATATCCCTCAGCCAGGCTAGGCAGGCGGACCAGATCCTCGGAAGGCGGCCAGACGCGGCCGTCACCTCAGGGCCTCGAGTGAATCCAGGTTGGTTGTCGAGATCATGGCCATCACGACTCTTTGAGGAAGCGGGTACGTCGGGGGTTGCTCCAGGGTTCGGTCGGTAGATCAGCTTCCATGAGTTCCACCCGATATGGGGAGCCGGGCCAGTCCAGGCCTCAGGTGGATCAGACTACTGAACAGGCGAGCGGACAGGAGGCCTTTCTCCCACACGCTCGGACCTTGCGCTATGCTGCCGGGGATCTTCCAGGAGGCAAGCATGTTCCGTCGCGTGGACGACTTCAAGACCATCTGGCAGCAGGAAGCGGAAAAGACCATGGCGGTCTTCGCGGCCATTCCCGATGCGGCGGCCCATCAGGCCGTGGACGCCCAGCACCGCGACCTGCGACGCCTGGCCTGGCACCTGGTGGAGACCGTGCTGGAACTGCCCCAGAACCTGGGCCTCAAGGTGAAGGGGCCCGTGGGGCTTGGCGCCGACGGCTTCATCGCCTCGCCACCGCCCCCCACCATGGCCGAGATCTCAGCCAGCTACCGCGCCGTAAGCGAGTCGCTGCTGGATCACATCGGCAGCTGGAGCAACACCGAACTGGGCCGGAACTTCAGCCTCTACGGCGAGACCTGGACCGGCGCCTTCGCGTTGTACGTCCTCGTCAGCCACCAGACCCACCACCGGGGCCAGATGACCGTCCTCATGCGCCAGGCGGGCCTCCACGTGCCCAGCACCTACGGACCCACCAAAGAAGGCTGGGCCGAATTCGGACTCGAAGCGCCGAAGGTTTGACCCCACGCTTCAATCCCGGTTGGCCGTGTCCTGGAGGTTGCCATGCGTGGCCGCGCGCTGTTCATTTGTCTCATCGCCCTCTGTCTTCATTCCGCAGGCCTGACCTTCCAGAAGCTCGGCACCGGCCCCGGCATCCTGCTGATCCACGGGTTCGGCGGGAACAAGGAGGTGTGGACGGGCGTGGCCGCAGAACTTGCCCGAGACCACACGGTGCTGAGCGTGGATCTCCCAGGCAGCGGTGGAAGCCCAAGCCCGACGGTCGTGGACGGACGTGCTGACTTCGGTGCATTGGCCAAGGATCTGGCCGCCCTGGTGCGGAAAGAAGGCCTGGCGCCCTGCCTGGTGGTGGGGCATTCCATGGGCGGCCCCATCGCCGCCCGAGCCGTGCTTGAAGACCCCAGCGCCTTCCGGGGATTGATCCTCGTCGATAGCTTCCTGAGCGCCATTCCCGAGGCCTATCTGGAACCCACCGCCGTCGCCCTGACCAAGGATCCCGCTCCGGCGCTGGGGGTCTTCTTCGCCCTGATGACCACCGGACCGGCGCAGACTCAGCGGCTGGTGGCCGATGCCCTGAAAGTGCCCGTGCCGGCCCTCCAGGCCTACTTGCGGGCCATGGCCAGGGATCCCTTGAACGCCCGCCAGGCGCAGCTGCGCCTGCCCGTGCTGCAGCTGGCCTCGGGCCCCGGGGCAGCGGACCCCACGAAAGAGGCCGCGACCCTGGCCCAGTACGGCTTCAAGGACCTGCCTGCGTTCCGGGTGATCCACTTCCCCACCGCCAAGCACTGGATCATGTGGGATGCGCCCGAAGCCTTCCTGCTCGCCCTGCGCGCCTTCGAGGCCGGGCTGGGACGCTGAGACCAGCAGGCTTCGGACGGATTAATTTTGAAAAAACAAAGAATCACCACGAAGACAGAAAGACCACGAAGAAGTGCAAGGAAGCGTCCGCTTCGGAAGCATGGGCTGTATCCCGGGGGCGCCTGACCCGCGCTTTTTGGGACGCGGTGCAGGCGCCCCCGGGATCACTTCCGGCGGGGCCGGAAGCCGCCTCTGGCGGGCCCATGCTCGATGGGGCGGCGCCTAATCCGTGAAATCCGTGGAATCCGTGGTTTCAGCTTTTTGAATTGAAAAGGATTGGGCTGATGTCTCCCGAAAACCAGGCGTGGCTTTATCGGAGTTCATCGGTGTTCATCGGTGGTTGCAAAGGTTTTTCTTTTCTTGGCGCTTTGGCGTCTTGGCGGTGATTCCTTTTCGCTTCAACCCTGGAAGGATCGCCCGACCTGGTACTCGGGTCGCAGCCAGCGGATGGTGCCGGTGGCTTCTTCGGCGGCGCGGTCGTGATTCAGCGCCACCAGGCGTTCGAGGATCTCGGCGTCGGACAGCTCCACCGGCCAGCCGTAGGCTTGCGCCACGGCGGCGTCCAACTTGCGGTGCAGGTCCAGCAGCAGGCTCACCAGGCCCTTCGCGTCCAATGCCTGTTCCTTGGCCGTGAGCGCCTCGCCGCTGCGCAGGCGCTCCAGCAGGTTGTATTGGGTGATGAGGCCAATACCCGCTGTCTGAGCCAGCTTGCGGTGCTGGTCCAGCTCCTCGGCGAGATCGCTAACCTGCGCCGCTTGAGCTTTGGTGACTGCGGGGAAAGGGAAGGGATCGAAGCAACGTGTTTTGGAATAGCGTGGCGTGTTGCCCACGCCAAGCATCGCGCCCGCCGCCAGTGCCCAGATCGTGTGGATACGGCTACTGAGGACGCCTAGGTGGAAGGCATCGGCACTGGCAATGACGATGACCATGTTGTCGGGGACCGTGGCCCCATCAAGAAACTGGAAGACACGGTGCTTAGTGGTTTCAGGTGTGGCGATATAGCGGACAAGACCATGAAGCATTTGGTGGAGCCCTGGATTGGGTTCACCAAACAGCCACCAATTCCTCCTTCTAATTTCTCGATTGTTCTGTTCCCGTTCGGGCTTCACGGTTAGTAGCACGTGCTGGTAGATCGCTGGGTACGCCTTGCGGACTTGTTCTTCTGTTAGTCCGTAGAGGTCGATGACCATAACATTTCGGGGTTGATCCACGAGGTCTCGTCCGTTGCGATAAGGATGCACTACGGGGGGTCGCTTCCAATCAGTCCACTGTGTGGGTGTTACAATGAAGCCTGCGCCATGAAGTTTGACGCCTGGTGTGCAGACCCCATCATTGGCCTTCAACGCTGTCGCCTCCGCCACCCGCGCCCCGCCGCTCAGATCCTCGTGGATGCGATCCACAACGCGTTCCTCGATCACCAGCCCTTCGGCGGCGTGTTCGGGATCAGGCGTGCGGGGTTCGGTGACGACGCGGGCCAGCACGGGCGCACCCGCCAGCCCACCCACGGTCATGGCGATGCGCACCGCCGCGCCGCCGCCGTGCCAGGGATGATCGGGAATGGCCCAGAGCAGTTTCAGCGGCGGTGTCTTGATCCGTGTGAATCCCCCCGCCAACGCGTGCGTTGTCGGGGATCTTAGGTCGTGTTCATCCGTGGCTAATTTGTCTTTCTTTGGAACCACCGAGGCCTTCCGATGAACACCGATACTTGCGGTGGTTTCTGAGTCAGCGCCGCAGTGGAACGCCACCACGCCGCGCTGGCGCACCTGGCTGAGGCTGTTGGTGGTGATGAGGCCGAAGCGGCGGGCACAGCCTGCGCGCACCTCCAGCGCGGCGCGGTGCCACCAGTAGAGGACGAAATCCACGGTGTCGGGCACGGCGGGATAGGCGGCGCGCAGGGCCTCCGTGTAGCCCACGCCCAGCTCACCCAGCAGCGAGGCGTTGCCCAGGAAGGGCGGGTTGCCAATTATGTAGTCCGCCACCGGCCAGGGCGCTGGCCGGGGGTTGAGCAGCCGCGTGGTTGGCACCCGGGCGCCGCCGTCGGGCACCGAGCGGCCCCGGGCATCCACCTTGTGGGTCTTGCCATCCCAGCGGCTATCCCCCGTGACCTCTTCGCCATCGCAGGCCAGCACGGCGTCGCGCTGCTCGATGCTGCCGTAGTTCTGCAGCACGGGCTCGGGCGGATCGCCCGCGGGATGGCGGCGGCGGAACCACTGCAGGTGCGCGATCCACAGCACCAGCTCGGCGATGCCCGCGGCCCAGGGATCGAGCTCGATGCCCTTGAACTGGGCGGGCGAGATGCGCTCGTGGGACAGGTCGAAGGCCGAGAACCCTTCGCCCAGGTCTTCGAGGCGCTGCAGCACTTCGCCTTCGAGCCGCTTCAAGGTGTCGAAGGCCACGTACAGGAAGTTGCCGCTGCCGCAGGCGGGATCGAGGAAGCGCAGGCCCGCCAGCTCGTCGTGGAAGGCGTGCAGCTTGGCCTTGGCGGCGACCACGGCCCCCTCAGCGGCTCCGGCTTCATGGCCCGGTTCCAGCAGCTTCGCGAGGTCAGCTTCGATGGCGGTCCACTGCTCGCGCAGAGCGTTGCCGAAGGTGGCATCCACCAGGCGCTGGATGTAGGCCCGGGGTGTGTAGTGGGCGCCCAGGCGGTGACGCTCGTCGGCGTCCAGCGCACTTTCCAGCAGGGTGCCGAAGATGGCGGGCTCCACCTCCCGCCAGTCCTTTTCGGCGGCCATGCGCAGCAGGGCGAGCTGGCGCTGGGACAGGGGCGGCACGGAGAGATCCTTGAACAGGCTGCCGTTGAAGCGCAGCACCCGCTTCCAGCCCCACTTGCCGCCCTCATCCATGACCTGCCACCAGTCGCGGAGGAAGGTCACGGCCTGATCGGGATCTTTTTCCAGCTGGAGCAGGCCCTCGGTGAAGGGCTTGCCCGGCAGCAGGTTGATGTCCTCGGCGAAGCAGGTGAAGACGCAGCGCATGAGGAAGTGCGCGATTTCTTCTTTGCTTCGCGTGGTACTGCGCAGTTCCTTGGCGAGGCCGCCCAGCTCCCCGGCGATGCCGCGGGTGACTTGGGCGATGCGGCGGCTGGTGTCGAGGGCTTTCGGGTTCGTCCAGATGTCGCGGAAGAGCTGCTGGATCTCAGGCTGCTCCAGCTCTTCGAGCGCGATGATGCGCCGGGCGCCGAAGCCGCCGTAGCCGCCGCCGGCCTTGGGGTCGTAGCGGTTCCAGAGGTGGAAGCTGTGGCCAATGTCGCAGACGATGAGGAAGGGCGGCGGCGGTCCCTGCAGGCCCAGGGCCATGGCGTAGCGGATGCCCTGGATGAAGGCGGTTTCCAGCCGGGCGTCGTAGGTGGCCTGGGCGCGGTAGCCTTCGACGCGGGGTTCTTCCACCAGGCCCGGCAGGGCCGGCGCATGGACCGTGGGCCGCTTGCCCTTGCCGCCTCCGCCACCCACGCCGCTCTGCGCTTCGTGCTTCGCCCGCAGGGCATCGGGGGTGCGCTTGGCCTCCAGAATGAAACACTCGGCCTTGTAGAGATCCATGTAGTTCTTGGTGAACCGGCCATCGGGCGTGTAGTTCGGCACCTGCTTCTCGAAGCAGTACTCGCTGGCGGGGCCCGTGGGTTCGGGCGTCGGCAGTCCCAGCACCTGGGTCAGTTCCTGGAGGAAGAGCTGCATGTTGCCGCGCTCGGGACCGTAGGAGTCCCGCCAGCGGGCGATGAAAGCGGGCAGCGTCAGGGGCATGGTTCATCTTATCGGGCGGCAGGCGCTGCGGTGGGGAGCCTTTCCTGCGGCTTGCAGGTGCTTGGGCATCCTGCAAGGATGGCGGATCCCCGGGGGAATCCATGCGTGTCTCGCACCTGCTGGCTGTTCCAGTCCTGCTCACCCTGTCGGCGGGGGCTGTGGCCCAGGCTCCGGCCAAGTCCGCAGCCCGCGTGCTGGCGCTGATCCCGGCCCAGGCCCAGGCGGTGGTGTACTACCCCGACGTCAAGCGCCTGGAGGCGAAGTGGTCCAAGGTCGCGGGTCCCTTCGGGGGGAAGGAGGGCTTCCTGAGGCTCAAGGGCCAGACGGGAATCGATCCCGCCCGGCTTGGACCAGGGCCTCTCCTCCGGGTTTCTCTCCGGGCCTCCGGCGCGGCTGAAACCTGGGCCTGGCTGGTGCCCGCGAAGGACCCCAAGGCCGTTCTCAAGGGGCTGAAACCCACGGGAACAGGCGGCGTATGGACCTGGGAAGCCCCTGTGAGCACCTCCAAAGCGAAGGGGAAGACACCGGCCAAGGCACTGGCTCCAACCGCCTGGTTTGGCACCGCCACGGCCGGGTACCTGGTGGTGGCCGACAGCGAGGCTTGCCTTGCGGCCTTCAAGAAACCCGCCGGCACCCTCGCGGCCGAGCTGGCTCCCTACGCGGCCTGGTTGGAACGGCACGATGTCAGTGTGGTGGCCACCAAGGCGGCCATCGAGGAAGCGGCTCAGGCGGCGGGGCAGGCCTTCAAGCGCACTCCCGCGGAGCCCAAGGAGGGCGGGAAGCCTGCCGTGCCGACGTCCAAGTTGGTGTCGCGCTTCCAGGGCAAGTTCGACCGGTGGGCGGAGCTGGCCAAGACCAGTGTGCATCACGTCCTGGGCAGTCTGGATGTCTCCGAAGACGGCGGCTTGATGTTCGAGGCCCAAGCTCTGCTCAGCCCCGGCAGTCCGCTCAGCCGGGAACTGGCATCCCTGACGCCGGTGGCGGGCCACCCCTTGAAGGGGCTGGCCACGTCGGACTTCGCCCTGGCCCTCGGCGGGGAATGGAGCGGTCTGGTCGATTTCCAGTCGGCCTTCCTCGAGACGCTCGACACGGCGGGCAAGGTCCAGCCCGCGACCCTGGCCCGCCTGCAGAAAGCCCTGGAGGCGCAGAACAGCCTGGCGCGCTCGGTGGCGGGCACGTTCTCGGCGCCCGTGCCGCGCGGGTCCCTGCTGAGTGGCCTGACCTCACTGGTGCGCGTGACCGACAGCAAGGCCTACCTGGCCGCCACAGAAGAAACCAGCCTGGCTCAGAGTGCCTTCTTCCAGGAGCTGGGGATGGATGCGGCCGTCGCGTTTTCCCGCGACATCCTGCCCGGTGTGCCGAGTTGCGGCGTGACCACCCGGCTGAGCCAGAAGGGCGACGATCCCGCCACCGCCTCGTATCGCGCGGCCATGGCCATGATCTTCGGCGGCGATGCCATCCAGATGTCCATGGGAGCGCTGGACGAGCACCAGGTGCTGGCGGTGCTGGGTGGTCCCGAGCTGCTCAAGGCCAGGCTGGACACGCTCCAGAAGGCGCCGGAGGGACTCGCTCCGAGCATCGTGGCGGTGGAGCCGGATCTGGGCCGGGACCACCGCTTCGTCCTCTACCTCGACCCCCGCGGCCTGCGGGACTTCGCGCAGGTGGTGGCTGCGATGTTCAAAGGCGGGGCCACCGAGGTGAACCTTCCGGCCATTCCCGAGGTTCCCGCTGCGGGGCTCACGCTGTCGCTGGACCCCACCGTGCTGGAACTGCGCGGATCCGTACGGGCGGAAACCCTCAAGGCCACGGCGACCCTGGTCAAGGCCATCGGGGCTTTGTTTCCCGCCAATCAGGGGGATAAGGCAAAGCACTAGCTACCCAAGGACAAGATGAACGGCCCGTCGCGCTGTGTGATGCTGGGACTCTTTCTTCACGATCCCATTCCATGCGCAGAACGCCCTTGCAGGAGGCCGCCATGCTCCTCTTCAATCCGAAGCAGCTCCATGCCGAGCATCCCGATCCGAAGGTGAACGAGATCCTGCGGAAGACCGTGGCCTTCTTCGAGACCAAGGGCAAGCGCCGCCTCAAGGAGGATGACCAGAACCGAGTGTGGTATGCGGATTTCCTGGACTTCGTACGGCGGGAGAAGATCTTCGCCACGCTGCTCACGCCCGAGGGCTACGGCGGTCCCGACTGTCGCTGGGATACCTCGCGGCTATGCGTGTTCAACGAGGTGCTCGGCTTCTACGGCCTCTGCTACTGGTACACCTGGCAGGTGAGCATCCTGGGCCTGGGGCCCATCTGGATGAGCGCCAACGAGCCTCTGAAGCGCCGCACCGCGGCCCTCCTGGATGAGGGTGCCATCTTCGCCTTCGGTCTTTCCGAGAAGGAACATGGCGCGGACATCTATGCCACGGACATGCTGCTGGTGCCGCAGCCCGGTGGCGGCTACT
This sequence comes from uncultured Holophagaceae bacterium, assembly GCA_903927605.1. The sequence goes on along the minus strand of CAIYNT010000162.1, from coordinate 28,039 downwards.
TGGCCCGGGGCGACAAGTACTACATCGGCAACGGCAACGAGGCGGCCCTGGTCTCGACCTTCGGCCGTCTGCCCGAGTCCGGCGAATACGTCTTCTTCGCCGTGAACAGCAAGCACGAGAACTTCCAGCTGGTGAAGAACATCACCGCCACCCAGTCCTATGTGGCGGAGTTCAACCTGGACGACTACCCGATCACCGAGGCGGACCTCCTGTCGCGAGGCGACGAGGCCTGGAACGCCTCCCTCAACACCGTGAATATCGGCAAGTACAATCTGGGCTGGGCCACCATCGGCATCTGCACCCACGCCTTCTACGAAGCCCTCAACCATGCGTCAGGCCGGAGGCTCTACGGCCACCCCGTGACGGATTTCCCCCACGTGAAGCAGATGTTCCTGGACGCATATGCCCGCCTGGTGGCCATGCGGCTCTTCGCGCTGCGGACCTCGGACTACCTGCGCTCGGCCTCCAGAGAAGACCGGCGCTACCTGCTCTATAACCCCGTAGTGAAAATGAAGGTCACCACTCAGGGCGAGCAGGTGATCGATCTGCTCTGGGATGTCATCGCCGCCAAGGGCTTCGAGAAGGACATGTACTTCGAGACGGCGACCCGCGACATCCGGGCCCTGCCGAAGCTCGAAGGTACGGTGCATGTGAACATCGCGCTCATCGTGAAGTTCATGCAGAACTATTTCTTCAACCCGGCGGAGTACCCGGAGGTGCCGCGCCGCCTCGATGCCGCCAACGATGACTTCTTGTTCGACCAGGGCCCCACCAAGGGGCTGGGCAAGATTCAGTTCCACGACTACCGGAAGGCCTATGCCAGCCGGGACCTGCCCAACGTGCGGATCTTCCGCGAGCAGATCAAGGTGTTCCGCGACTTCCTGCTGAAGGCCACACCCGACGAAGCGCAGCGGAAGGACATCGACTTCCTGCTGGCGGTGGGCGAGATCTTCACACTGGTGGTCTACGGCCAGCTGATCCTGGAGAACGCGGAACTGCTGAAGGTTCCCGACGACCCGGTGGACCAGATCTTCGACTTCATGGTGCGGGACCTGTCCCGCTTCGCGCTCCAGCTCCACGGCAAACCCTCCACCACCGAGGCCCAGATGGCCTTCTGCCTGAGCCTGATCCGGAAGGCGCACGTCGACGCCGCCCGCAGCCAGCGGGTGCTCGATATGCACGTCTACAACCTGGTGGGCGCCTACTGCATGGATGAATAGCCCCTGCTGCTAGGGAAGGACCCCGCCGGACCGGCCCCCCACCTGCCCGGGCCAAAATGGGGCATCCATGCCAGGATGGTTCTCATTCAACGGAACTTTTTAGGCGAAACCGCATCCAGCAACCCCGGGAGAGGAATGACGTTTGGTTTGAATGGGCTGGTCTATGGGTTGCTATCGGCGGCTCTGGGGTTGTGCGTGTTTCTGGTGGCCAGGCTCAGGGCCACGAAGCAGCGGATGGAAGAACAGCAGAAGCAGGCCCGGACCCTCTTCGACCACAACGGGTCGGGGCACCTCATTGTGTCTTCCACCCGGCAGATCCTGGATGTCAATCACCAGTTCTGCGTTCTGTTCGGCTACCAGCCGGAGGAGTTGATCGGGCAGAACGCCCTGATCCTGCATCTGGACCAAGAGCATTACGATGGATTTGCCCCCACCTTCCAGAGCGCCCGGGATGGGAGGGAGATGACCAGCCTGGACTATCCCTGGCGCCGGAAGGATGGGACCGCCTTCTGGTGCGCGTTCACCGGCGTGAGGCTCCTTCTCCCGAACGGAGACCCGGGCGTGATCTGGAGCGTCATCGACATCACCGAGCGCAAACGGACCGAGGAGGCGCTGCGGCTGGCCCGCTTTGCCATGGACAAGGCCGCCGATGCCATCTACTGGGTCCGGGAAGACGCCACCATCGTGGATGTGAACGAGGCGGCCTGCCGCTCCCTGGGCTACACGTGCGACGAACTCGTCGGGCTGAGAGTCACGGATGTCGACGCCCGGACCCCCCCCGACGCCTGGCCGGCCATCTGGGGGGCGAGGAAAGGGGGCACGTCCCTGACGCTGGAGTCGGTTCATCGGCGCAAGGACGGAACGGAATTCCCGGTGGAAGTATCCATCAACCACCTCTGGTTCGGAGACCTGGAGCTCAACTGCTCCTTCGTCCGGGACCTTCGTGAGCGGAAACGGGTCGAGGATGAGCGCCTCCACCTTGAGCAGCAGCTGCTCCATGCCCAGAAGCTTGAGAGCCTTGGGGTGTTGGCTGGAGGCATCGCCCATGACTTCAACAACATCCTGACGTCCATCATCGGGAACACGGATCTGGCGCTTCTGCACCTCGAGCCGGACTCTCCGGTGAAGGACAAGCTCGAGCGGATTGAACAAGGGGCTGTCCGGGCTGCCGATCTCGCCCGGCAGATGCTGGCCTACTCCGGCAAGGGCCAGCTCGCCATCGATATCCTCGACCTGAATCGCCTTGTGGAAGACACGCTGCACATGTTGGAGGTTTCCATCTCCAAGAAGGCCGTGCTGCATCTTGACCTGCACCAGCCCCTGCCCTGGGTGGAAGGGGATGCCACCCAGCTGCGGCAGGTGCTCATGAACCTGGTGATCAATGCCTCCGAGGCCATCGGCGACCAGAGCGGGGTCATCGCCCTTTCCACCGGGTGCATGGTCTGCAGCCGACCCTACCTGAAAGATGTCTGGCTCGACGAGAACCTGCAGGAGGGCACGTACGTCTTTCTCGAGGTGGCCGACACCGGCTGCGGCATGGGAAAGGAGACCTTGAGCAGGATCTTCGACCCCTTCTTCACCACCAAGTTCGCGGGGCGAGGGTTGGGGATGGCTGCCGTTCTGGGGATCGTGCGAGGGCACAAGGGCGCCATCAAGATCCACAGTGAGCCTGGCAAGGGAACGACCTTCAAGATCCTGCTGCCAGCGGGACCACTGTTGGCCGAGCTGGCCGCCCAGGCACCTCCAGCCGAAGCATGGCGTGGCTCTGGGACCATCCTGCTAGTCGACGACGAGGAGACGGTGCGCACCGTCGGGGCGGAGCTACTGGAGGAGATGGGCTTCCAGGTGCTGACCGCCGAGGATGGGGGGCAGGCCCTGGAGGTGTACCGGCAGCATCCCGACATCAGGCTGGTGCTCCTGGACTTGACCATGCCCCGCATGGATGGCGAGCAGGCGTTCCGGGAGCTGCGGCAGATGGATCCGCAGGTCCAAGTGATCCTGGCGAGCGGGTTCAGCGAGTACGAAGTGAACCAGAAGTTCACAGGCAAGGGACTGGTCGCCTTCGTCCAGAAGCCCTACCGCCTCGCTGGGCTGCGAGAAGCGCTGCAGAACATCAACTAATCGCCCCTCGTCCTTGTAGTAGGACTGAATAGACGAAAGAGGCCGGGCATGACCCGGCCCCTTTCATACACAGACTCTAGCCTTTGATCGCGCCAGCTGGTTTAAGGGAGGCTCTTGCGTTCCCCTGCAAAGTGGCCTTAGCGCCCTGGACGAGCACCTTCGCTTCATCCAGCTTCCCTTTCGTGAAGGTGGGGGCATGGACGCCCCAGGAACCATCCTTCTTGACGGACTTCACGATGTCCTGGGCCTGGTTGACCATCAGCTGGACCTGGGCCTTCTGAGCCTTACCTAGCTGGCTCTTGGCAAGCATGGGGCCCAGCTCTTTGAGGGCGGCCTCGACTTCTGCGAGCCCCTTCTTCACCGGGGTCTCCCAGGTCATCACCTTGTCGTAGATCATGCGCTGATTGGTGAAAAGGAGCTCCTTGGGCTGGGAGGACTGCGCGGGGCTGTGGCAGCCGCCGGTCTGGGCGAGATCCGCATCGCCGAAGCTCGTCCGCCCGCAGGACCACATCAGGTCGATGTAGGGTTTCCCGTCCTTCTTCGTGAGACGCCAGGCGCCGCCCTTCCAGCTCCGGTCCTTGCCCTCGGGAGGATTGAGCGTCTTGGCCTCGGGGTCGACTAGGATCTTCCAGATGTGGGAAGCCCGCTGATTGTCGAAGCCACCGTAATCCGGGTACTGGATCGATTGGAAGTTCTCGCAACTCCCCATGACCGGCATGTGGCAGCTGGTGCAGCGGTTGTTGCCATGGATCTCGTTCTTGGCGAAGAATTCGCCCTGGGTTGTGTGGCAGTCCTGGCACTGCTTCTTGAGGCCTGGGATCGTGTAAGGATCCTTCCAGTCGTTGGCGGTCACCTCGTGGGGATCGTGGCAGGTGCCACAGCTCATCCCGTGTTCCTTGTGGGTGGTGTAGTAGGACTGGGAGCCTTCCGTGCCGCAGGCGGGACAGGCGCCCTTGAAGAAGGAGGAGAGCATGTGCTTGGGATCCTTCTTGGCTTCGTCCGTGTTGTAGGCAAACCGCTGGTGGCAGCGTTCGCAGTCGGAGGGCATGCCCGCGCCCCGCGCACCCATGAGGTGGGCGCCGGCGCCATGACAATCTTCGCAGGTGATGCCCTTGTTGACGACATGCTTCCTCAGCTCTTCCGGCTTGCCGAGGGCCGCCATGAGTTCGTTCTGATTCTTGAAGTCGAACTTGAAGGTGTGACAGACCTCGCAGTAGGAACTGGCGGGCTGGAAGAGCATGTTCTTGCGATTCTTGGAACCGTAGGAATTGAGGCCCCAGATGGCGGAGCCCTGATCACCAAAGGCCGCCAGGGTGGTGGGGAAGCCAGGAACATAGGCGGCGATCTTCTTGGTCATGTCAGGCGTGAGGGATTCGGCCCAGCTGCGGCTGAACTGGTTGCCGCCGGCCACGAGGGTGCCCGTCTTGTCCTTCAGCGTTCCGCCTTCGATGTGGTAGGTTCCGCGGACCAGCCAGGCGTCGAGAAAGCCGTATTTGGTACGGGGGGTTCCGATGATGGCGAAGACTGCATCCGGTGTGATCCCCGGCGGAAGCACAGAAGCCTGGGTCCCGTACAGGCCCTTGGTCAGGTCCTTATTCGGAATCTCGACCATCTCGTCCGGGAATCGCACGACCATGGCGTGCCGCGAGCGGGACCACTTCTCGTACTGGGCCGGGTGGCATTCCCCGCACTTCTTCGCACCCACGAACTTGTTGGGCAGGTCCAGAATGGACTCCATCCCCAGCCGGTACGTGATCGCGGCCTGCCGATTATTCTGGGCCTCGAATTCCTTGCCGCCACCGAACTCGACGAATTCTTCCTCGCGATCGCTGATCTGGTACTTACCGACGATCCGGCCGTTCTTCTCGTAGTCGGCGAACATCGGATGGTTCTTCCGCAGGAAGTCGTAGAAGACCTTCTCCTGCTCGACGTAGCCATCCAGCGTCCGGGGGCTGAGTTCCCCTTCCGATTTCGCTTCCGGTTTGGCCGGGACCGCCTTGTGGGGCGCCTCAGCCGTGGCTGTCTTGGTCTGGGCTATGGCGGCTGGTCCGCTGCCCGCCGCTTTTTCGGTTGCCCGCAAGCCTGCCAGGAGGACGAACCCCCCGACGATTGCTGCGACTCTTCCCCATTTCCATTGCACGATCCACCTCCCAGTGAGGAAATTCGATTGATGATCACGACATCATGAATTAATACGTTTAAATTTTGATGACTAATAGGTCGTTTTTAGTGATCCTGGGCACAAGTCATGAAGCCACCACGGAAGGCCTGACGCCTCCTCTGGCTTCCGGTATGGCTGGAAGTGGCCTGCCTATCTGGAGGAACACGGCGGCCTCCGTGCCTCCTCCGTGCGCTCTCTGGTTCCGTGGTGAATCTCTACCTATTGATCGCTACTCGGCATCAGTCGATCGCGGAATTCGTGATCACTGAGCTGGCGCCCTGGATGAAAAAGCCGGGCAGGCTCTGGACGTTGGTGCCGGGGTTGGCGTGGAAGGTGCATTGATCGATCACTACCGAACCAGTGCTGTTGTTGCTCACGTAGAAGAGGCCGCCCGCCAGCTCGTTGGCGGTGTTGTTCGAGATGTTGCAGCCCTTCAGCGTCAACGTGTAGGTGTTTCCGTCGTTGTAGATGGCGCCGCCGTTGCCGCCGCCGGGGGTACCGCTGTTCTGGCCCTTCCCTGTGGCTTGGTTGTAGCTGAAGAGGCTGTTGAGCGCGGTGTACGACACGCCGATGGTGCCGAGGGCGCCGCCGTGGGAGCCCTTGTTCCCTAACGCGGAAGAACCGCCGAAGGTGCAGCGGGTGAGGTAGACGGGGCTTTGAACCATCAAGGTGTAGAGGGCGCCGCCCGCCACATCCTGGCCGGTGAGGGCGCACTGGTTCCTCACGAAGACACAGTTCACCACCTTCAGACTGCCGCTCTCCACAAATACCGCACCGCCGCCGAAGGTGCCGCCATCGGTGGCATAGCCATCGGCGAAGATGAGTTTCTGCAGCACCAGGCGCGGGTGGGGGTAGTTGTCGCAGTGATCGGTGATCCAGGCCTGGGCCTGATCGCAGCCGTTCTGATAGAGGATGCGGCAGCGCCCGCCGCCGCTGAGGGTGATCTTTCCGCCGCCATCGATGATCAGATCCCCGTTCTGGTTCACCCCGGCGTTATTGATGATCTTCAGCGTGTGATCCAGCGTGATGGTCACGGGCTTGGGGCCGGGGTTGAACGTGACGATGCCGCCCTTGTGGATGGCGGCTTCCAGCGCTTCGGGCGTGCAACTCTCGGGCGTGCCGGTTCCGACCACCGTCGTGGGGCTCGACACATCCTCCACATCCGCCTCTGCCGGAACGGCGGCTTGGCCTGAGGCATTCCCCGGCGCTGGGGTCACCAAGGTGGTGAGCGCGCCTCCAGGGGCCACACCATTTCCCACGGGCGATGCGCTGCTATTCCCTCCACCGTGGCCGCCGCCGCAGGTCATCAGGAAAAGGAGGGCCAGGATCCACGGCGGGAAAGTGAATCCGGCTGCACGGATGTGGCGAGAACGTGGATTGGTGGCTTGCACGGGGGTTCGCATGGCCACCTCTCCAGGAATCCATCCATGGCGACGAGCGCCGGGAAAGCTACGTGATGATGGGCTAACCCCAGTTCAACTTCCGCCTGATTTTCTCCGCCAGTTCCCGTGCCTCGGGATGACCGAAGCCTGCCGCGGCCAGGCCGTAGACCGCGGCGCAGAGGGCCACCAGGGGCAGCAACCGGAAGCCCAATGCCGCGCGGGTGAAGGTGTGGGGGGCATCCAACGAGAGCAGCCGCGCGCCGCCCCAGGCCAGCAGGCCCATGAGGATGCAGGCGGCCAGAGCCCGGCCCGTGGCGTCCAGGAGGGGGCTCAGGTTCAGGCCCGGCAGGCGGGGCCGCAGGCGCAGCAGGACGCCCACCAAGCCCACGAGGCTGGAGAGGCCGTTGGCCAGGGCCAGACCCCCGGTGCCAAGGGGCTTCATCAGGACAAGGCTGAGGGCCACGTTGAGCACCAGCGTGCCGCCCGCCAGAGCGGCGGGGCCCCGGTAGTCCTTGAGGGCATAGAGGGCCTGATTGCTTAAGCGCTGGGCGGCCACGAACACAAGGCCGACGGATTGGAACACCAGCGTGACGGCCGTCCAATCCGCGGCGGCAGGGGTGTAAGCACCCGTGCGGAAGAGCAGGGCGCAGATGGGCCGGGCCAGCACGGCGAGCCCGACGGAGGCGGGAAGCACCAGCAGGGCCGAGGCCGAGATGGATTGCGTGAGGCTGCGGTTCAGGGCGGGCCAGTCCTGGGCATCCGCCTGGCGGGACAGCGTGGGCAGTCCGGCGGTGGCCAGGCTCATGGCGAAGAGCCCCATCACCATCTCGGCCATCATGCCGCTGTTGAGGAGGATCATCTGGGCGCCGTTGGGCAGCTTGGAGGCCAGCACCGTGCTGATGAGGGCATTGATTGGGTAGATGCCCGCGGCCAACAGGCCTGGGCCCATGCGGCGCAGGATCTTGCGGACCCAGGGATCCCGCAGGTGCAGGCCGAAGGCGAGGCCGAATCCCTCCTTCCGCACGGTGGGGAGTACCACCAGCAATTGGACGATGCCGCCCGCGAGGACGGCGAGGGCGCAGACGACAGCCACTGTCTCAAACGGGACCGGCCCTCGTCGCTCCAGCCCATGCAGGGTGGTCCACCCGAAGGCGATGAAGGCGAGGTTCCAGAAGATGGACACCGAGGCCGCCAGGGCGAAGCGGTGGCGCAGGTTCAACAGCCCCGTGAAACCCGCTGTGAGGCTCACCAGGGCCAGGTAGGGGAACATGATGCGGCCCAGGCGGGCGGTCAGTTCTCCCTGCACTTCGGGGCGACCCAGGGTAAGGAGATCCGCCAGGGGGCCCATGAACAGCAGCACCAGGGCCACACCCAGCAGTAGGAGGACCAGCAGGGTGCCCAGGAAGCGTGCCGCCACCGCCTTCACGGCGGCCTCGCCTTCGGCGGTCTCTGCTTCAGACAGCGTAGGGAGGAAGGCAGCGGTCATGGTGCCTTCAGCAGTGAAACGGCGCAGCAGGTTGGGCAGGCGGAAGGCCACAGCGAAGGCGTCCGCCGCCGCACCCGCCCCCAGAACATGGCTGAGGAAGAAGGTCTGGACCAATCCCGTGAGGCGGCTCAGCAGCGTCATGAAGGACACCACGGCCGCCGAGCGCAGCAGGCTGGGTGGGCGGGGCGCTGGGCTCATGCCTTGAGCAGTAGGAATAGACCCACCGCCACGTTGCCCACACCTGACAGTGCATACAGGGTGTGACGGAATCGGAGCTGTGTGCCCAGCCTCGCCGCCAGCCACCCGGAGAGCGTGCTCAGCAGGGTGAACATGGCCGTGATGCCGAGTCCGAAGAGCAACAGGGCCCAGAGGAATTGGATCTGCCCGGTGATGCCCGTACTTTGCATCAGCGTGGTGAATCCACGCACGCCGCCCAGGCCGAAGAAGGCGCCCAGCCACGCGGCGGAGTGGTGGTACCGGTGGGTTGAGGCCCTCGGGGCATGGTGGTGCTTGGGTGCCAGGTGGGCCAAGGGCTGTATAAAAGTGGTGGCCGGACGCCGCGTGACAGCTTGAGTGGGTCGGGCCCTTGGTGTCCAGCGTGTGCGGCTGCGCCCGGCGCCATGTATGTGGGGATGGGGGTGCTCGTGGGTGATGGCCCCGTGCCGGTGTGCATGGCTGTGAAGGGAAATGGTGCGGAGACCGAAGGCAGCGGCGAGATTCCACAGACCCAGCAGCAGCACTAGAGTCCAGGCAAGGCGATCCATCCAGAGAAAGAACCCGTCGCCCAGGAAGGCCCGCCCCAGTAGGGTTGCGCTCACGGCAAGCAGCGCCACCGCCAGCATGTGCGACGCGCCGAATGCGAGCCCCACCTTCCAGGCCCCGCGCCGGTCGCCGGATAGCGACACCCCCGTCACCACGGCCACATGATCGGGCTCCATGGCGTGCAGCACGCCCAGGTAGAGGGGGAGAAGCATGGGTAGAGAATAGCGCGGGCGTGGAGCATATGGTTTTCCCGCTAAACCTTGATGGGAGTCCTGGAGTCCATCACGGGAAGGGCTCAGACTCATCTGTGGTCCTCCCTGAATTGGAGTCACACCCATGAACCGTCATCGATATCTCGCCCTTCCCGCCTTCGCTCTTTTCGGTACCGCCTGTGTGGTTGGCCCCCGGGGCCGCGTGGCGGTAGTGGAGCCCGTCCCGGTCGTCCACTACACCTACGTGGAGCGGGAACCCCCACCGGTCCGGTACGAACACGCTCCGCCTCCTCCTTCGCAGGAACACTACTGGGTGGCGGGGCACTGGAACTGGAGCGGGAATGCCTATGTGTGGGCTCCGGGCTACTACCACGCGCGGCCCCGTCCTGGCGTCGCGTGGGTGGATGGCCACTGGGCCCGTCACGAACGGGGCTGGTACTGGGTGGAAGGCCACTGGCGCTGAAATCGTTCAGAAGCGGCCCAGAACCTCGCAGCGGCTCTCCCGTTCATCTCCTCAGCCGAGGGCCTACTGAGGCATCAGACAGTGGCCACGGGCCGCAGCCACTGGGCGTTGGGGGTCCTCCTGCCAGATGAGAGCCTGGATCAGCGCCACGCGATTGCCCTGCCGGATCGTAGTGCCCTGGGCATAGGTGTCCACCGCCTTGGCCGAGCGCAGGTAGTCCATGGAGAAGTCCACCGCCTTCGGAATGACATTCCCCTTGCCGGGATTGGTGGCCATCAGATGCAGGATCATGGCGGTTTCGCTGAAGCCCGCCAACACCCCGCCATGCAGGGCGGGCAGGGTAGGGTTGCCGACCAGGTCCGGATGGAAGGGAAGACGGAAGATGGGGCCTGCCCCCGTCTGAGGGTGCTGCACCACGCCCAGATGGTCCACATAGGGAGAGCGGCCCAGGGGCATCGCGGGCTGAGTCGATTTCGCTGCCGCGTCGAGATCCTTGGCCGACACCTGGCGGAAAGCCGGTTGGGTGGTGAGTGGCTTGGTTGCGTGGCCCGGCCTGGGCGCCGCCCCGTCAGGGGTGGTTGGACGTCTGGCGTTGGGAGTGGCGCGCATGAACGTGGCGCTTGCATAGGCGATCACCTCCTCGTTGCCGGGTTGGCGCAGTTCACCCCGGACGAAGGCCACGTTGCGCGACAACCGGTGGCAATGGGCATGGCAGGTCAAGTCGAGGGTAGCGTCCGCTGAACGCAGGTAGTCCATCCGCAGGTCCAGAGTGGCAAATGGTTCCATCTCCTCAAGGGCCGTCCCCACGGCGATCCCGCAGGCCGTGTCGGCGAGCACACACAAGCAGCCCGTGTGGATGCGGTCGCGCTCGACATCCCCGTTCCAGGTCGGGCGGGCGGGCAGCAGGAGGCTGGCGCGGCCTTTGGCCAGGGCCGTCGTCTTCATGCCCGAAACGCGCGCGTAGGGGATGGTCTTCAGAAAGACCTCGACCCATTGGTAGAGGTCATGTCCTTCGGGGAAGGGGGGAAAGAGACTCATGGGATCGCTCGCTGGGTCTGGCTTGAGTACAGCCCCTCCAGCCTGCCCGAGCCCCGCCTCCGGAACAATGGCACCGGCCGCGGGGAAGGCACAGGAGGAGCCGAGCCTGGCCGTAATGCTCAGCGTTTCTTTGAGCCGGCAGGGGAAAGACTGGAGCCGCCTGCCGGAATCGAACGGGGCGAATCCGATGTGGGTCGATTTCTGGCCTGCGGGGCAGGCCCGAAATCGGGGCCCCACACGGTTGAGCATCATGTGGAAGCGGGGCCCGAGTCCCAGCCAGCGGGTTGCGTTCGGTTTCGAAGCAACCCGGAATGGCAAGGTATTCGGAAGATTGGAGCCGCCTACCCGAATCGAACGGGTGACCACCAGATTACAAAGCTGGAGCTCTACCAACTGAGCTAAGGCGGCACTGGGTCTAGTTTAGCGGATTCTTCGCCGCATCTGAATGGCGACCCGCGGGGGATGGGGGCCAGCCTCGTGGTGATTCTCAGCGGTGCGGGTCCCCGCTCGGGGCAGCGCTGGTGCGCTGTCCACTCGCGACCCGCATCCGCTTCGACCAACTGAGCTAAGGCGGCGCAAAGACATTCTAGCCGACAAAATCAGCGCGGTTCTTCAGTCGGGTTCTGCTTCAGCTCTTCCAGGAAAGTCTCCAACCACTTGGTGGAGAAGTTGCCGGCGATGAAGTTGGGTTGGTCCATGATGCGGCGGTGCAGGGGGGCGGTGGTCTTGATGCCCTCGATCACCAGGGTGTCCAGGGCGCGACGCATGCGGGCGATGGCCTCGGTACGGTTGGCGCCGAAGGCGATGAGCTTGGCCACCATGGAATCGTAGTGGGGTGGGATGACCGCGTCCTGGTGCATGGCGGTGTCCACGCGGATGCCGGGGCCGCCGGGGAAGTGCAGGGCGGTGATGCGGCCGGGGCTGGGCGTGAACTTGTAGGGATCCTCGGCATTGATGCGGCACTCGATGGCATGGCCCTTCTGGACCACGTCCGCCTGGGTGAAGCTCAGCTTGTGGCCGGCGGCGATGCGCAGCTGTTCCTTCACGATGTCGATGCCCGTGACCAGCTCCGTGACGGGATGCTCCACCTGCACGCGGGTGTTCATCTCCATGAAGAAGAAGTCGCCACGCTTGTCGAGCAGGAACTCGATGGTGCCGGCGTTATAGTAGCCGACCGACTTGGCGGCCTTCACGGCGGTGTCGCAGATGCGCTGGCGCAGGGCCGGGTCGAGGACCGCGCTGGGGCTTTCCTCGATGAGCTTCTGGTGACGGCGTTGGATGGAGCACTCGCGCTCGCCCAGGTGCACCACGTTGCCAAAGAGGTCGCCCATGATCTGGACTTCGATGTGGCGCGGCTCGAGGAGGTACTTCTCCATGTAGACGCTGTCATCGCTGAAGGCGCTCTTCGCCTCGCTGCGGGCGGTGTGGTAGAGGTCCGGCAGCTCCTCGTCGTTGTTGACGATGCGCATGCCGCGCCCACCGCCCCCCGCGCTGGCCTTGACGATGACGGGATAGCCGATCTGCTCGGCCACCACCAGGGCGTCCTCCACGGTTTCGACCAGGCCGTCGCTGCCCGGCATGAGGGGCACGCCGGCGGCCTGCATGGTGGCCTTGGCCTGGGCCTTGTTGCCCATCTTGCGGATGATCTCGGCGCTGGGCCCGATGAACGTGATGCCGCAGGCCAGGCAGACCTCCACGAAGTGTGCGTTCTCGCTGAGGAAGCCGTACCCGGGGTGGATGGCCTCAGCGCCGGTGACTTCGGCCGCCGCGATCACCTGCGGGATGTTCAGGTAGGACTTCGAGGAGGGCGCGGGCCCGATGCAGACTTCCTCATCGGCGAAGCGCACATGGAGGGCGTTGCGGTCAGCCTCGGAATAGACAGCCACGGTCTGGATGCCCATTTCCTTGCAGGCCAGGATCACCCGGAGGGCGATCTCGCCGCGGTTGGCGATGAGGACTTTCTTGAAGGGTGGCGCGTCGATGGGGACCGTGAGGGCCTGGGTCGGCTTGCGTTTGATGGCACCCATCGAGCTATCCGACGCGCACGGCGAAGAGGCGTTCCCCGTATTCCACGGGCGTTCCGTTCTCCACCAGCACCTTCACGACCTCGCCCGCCACGTCGCTCTCGATTTCGTTCATGAGCTTCATGGCTTCGATGATGCAAAGGGTCTGGCCGGGCTTCACGTAGTCGCCAGGGGACACGAAGGGCGAGGCGGTGGGACTGGAGGCACGGTAGAAGGTGCCGACGATGGGACTGGTGACGTAGTAGATGCCGGGGTCCTCCACGGGCGCCGCGGGCAGTTGGGCTGCGGGAGCGGCCGGTACGGGATGGGCCAAGGGGGCCGGGGCGGCCATCACGATGGGGGCGGCGACCGGCGCCTGGACCACGGTGGGTGGACCGTCCTTGCGGATGCGGAAGCGCATGTCCCCCGCCTCGAATTCAAATTCCTGGAAGGGCTCCCGGCCCACAAGGGCGATGAGGGCCTTGATCTCCTCGAGGCCGATGGTGTGGACCGAGGCCTTGGTGGGGGTCTTGACCGCGGCTCGGGTGGCCTTGGCTGTGGGGCGGGGGGTCGGTGTTTTCTTCGGGGCAGCGGACTGCTTACGGGAGGTGCTCATCAGGGCTCCAACGGTCAGGTCAGACTGGGGAAGGGATCGAGCATAGCAAACCGGGAGAGGCTGGTCAGGTCACGATTCTTCGGCCGGCTCCTCCAGGGGAGCCTTCTTCTTGAGGCGTGGGCCGGTTTCTTCCGGGCGAAACTCTTTGCGGGCCGCATCAAGAATGCCATTGAGAAATTGTGTGCCCTCCTGGTCACTGAATTCCTTCACGATCTCCAGGGCCTCGTTGATGACTATGGGAAAAGGCACTTCCTTTACGTACATGAGCTCATAGAGACCGAGACGGAGCAGATTCCGGTCCACGGCGGCCATGCGGTGGATCTTCCAATGTTCAGCGTATTTCGCCAGCACGTTGTCGATCTCGTCCAACTGCCCGTGAACCCCGTCCACCAGGCGACGGGCGTAGTAGAAGGCATCCCGGTTCAGATCCTGAATGGCGTAGAAACCGGCAAACACCTGGTCCGGCGCGTAGCCCGTCAGGTCCATGGCGTACAGCATCTGGAGGGCATACTCGCGCCCTCGGCGGCGAACACCCATTTACTTCCGTCCTTTTTTCCCACCAAGGGTGTGCGCCAGATCCACCATCTCGAGGACGCTCTGGGCCGCCTCCCAGCCCTTGTTGCCCATCTTCGCGCCCGCCCGGTCGATGGCCTGCTCCACGCTGTCGGTGGTGAGGACGCCGAAGGCCAGGGGCAGGCCCGTGTCCAGGGCCACCTGGGCGGCGCCCTTGGTGACCTCGGCGGCGATCATGTCGAAGTGGGGCGTGCCGCCGCGGATCACTGTGCCCAGCACAATGACGCCGGCGTAGCGGCCGCTCGTGGCCGCCAGTTTGGCCGCCTGGGGCAGCTCAAAGCTCCCGGGGACGCGGATGAGGTCCATCTGCTCTTCGTTGCCGCCGTGGCGGAGGATGCAATCCTTCGCGCCGTCGATGAGGCGTTCCACAATGAAGTCGTTCCAACGCGAGGCCACCAGCGCGAAGCGGTCGCCCTCGTGAACGCGGATATGGCCCTCAAAGATCCCCATGGGAACCCCCCGAAAGGTGGTTAGTGAAGGGTCGAGGCTAACACATATCGATCTTGCAATCACGCAGAAATAGCCCGGGGGCAGCGCCCCCGGGCTATTTCTGTGCAGGAGAAAAACTAGACCGTGACCGTGTCAGCAACTTCGCGGAAGTCGGGGATCTGGTCGAAGTTCATGTAGCGGTAGATGTCCTTGGTCTTCGCGCTCACGACGCCCATCTGGGCCATGTACTCGGCCATGGTGGGGATCTTGCCGAGGATGGCGGAGACGGCTGCCAACTCAGCGCTGCCCAGGAAGACCTGGGTGTCGATACCCAGGCGGTTGGGGAAGTTGCGGGTGGAGGTGGAAATGGCTGTGCTGCCCTTGCGGATCTGTGCCTGGTTGCCCATGCACAGGGAGCAGCCGGGCATCTCCATGCGGGCGCCGGTACGGCCCAGGATGCCGTAGTAGCCCTCCTGTTTGAGGATGTACTCATCCATCTTGGTGGGAGGGGCGATCCAGAGCCGGGTGTTCAAATCCGTCTTCCCGTCGAGGAGCTTCCCGGCGGCGCGGAAGTGGCCGATGTTGGTCATGCAGGAGCCGATGAAGACTTCATCGATCTTTGTTCCAGCTACCTCGGCCAAGGTCTTCACATCATCGGGATCATTGGGGCAGGCGAGGATGGGTTCCTTGATGTCGGCCAGATTGATCTCGATGACGGCGGCGTATTCGGCATCGGCGTCGGGGGCCAGCAGTTCGGGCTTGGCGATCCAGGCCTCCATCGCCTTGATGCGGCGTTCCAGCGTCTCCCGGTGCTCATAGCCGTTGGCGATCATCCACTTCATGAGCGTGATGTTGGAGGTCATGTACTCGATGATCGGTGCCTTGTCCAAATGCACCGTGCAGCCCGCAGCGGAGCGCTCGGCCGACGCGTCGGACAGCTCAAAGGCCTGTTCCACTTTCAGCTTGGGCAGGCCTTCGATCTCAAGGATGCGGCCCGAGAATACATTCTTCTTGCCCTTCTTCTCCACGGTCAGCAGACCCTGCTTGATGGCATAGAGGGGAATGGCATTCACCAGATCCCGCAGGGTGACGCCGGGCTGCAGCTCACCCTTGAAGCGCACCAGCACGGATTCCGGCATGTCCAGGGGCATGACGCCAGCGGCGGCGGCGAAGGCCACCAGGCCCGAGCCCGCGGGGAAGGAGATGCCGATGGGGAAGCGGGTGTGGGAGTCGCCGCCGGTGCCGACGGTGTCTGGCAGCAGCAGCCGGTTCAGCCAGGAGTGGATGATGCCGTCCCCGGGTGCCAGGGAAACGCCGCCGCGGTGGGTGATGAAGGGCGGCAGCTCGCGGTGGTTCTGCACATCCACGGGCTTGGGATAGGGCGCGGTGTGGCAGAAGGACTGCATCACCATGTCAGCGGAGAACTGGAGGCAGGCCAGATCCTTCAATTCATCCCGAGTCATGGGGCCCGTGGTGTCCTGGGAGCCCACGGTGGTCATCTTCGGCTCGCAGTAGGTGCCGGGGCGGATGCCCTTCACGCCGCAAGCGCGGCCCACCATCTTCTGGGCCAGGGAATAACCCTTGCCGGTGTCCTTGGGAACCGCGGGGAGACGGAAGGCCGTGGACGGGGGCAGGCCCAGGGCTGTGCGGGCCTTGGCGGTGAGGCCTCGGCCGATGATGAGGGGAATGCGGCCGCCAGCGCGGACTTCGTCGAAGATGACGTCGGACTTGATCTTGAATTCGGCGATGACCTGGCCATTCTTCAGGGCCTTGCCTTCATAGGGGCGCAGCTCGATGACATCGCCCATGTCCATGCCATTGACATCCAGCTCGATGGGCAGGGCGCCAGAGTCCTCCATGGTGTTGAAGAAGATGGGGGCGATCTTGGACCCGAGGCAGACGCCGCCGAAGCGCTTGTTGGGCACGAAGGGGATGTCCTCGCCCGTGAACCAGAGCACCGAATTGGTGGCGGACTTGCGGGAGGAGCCCGTGCCCACCACGTCGCCCACATAGGCAATGAGGTGGCCCTTGGCCTTGAGGGTTTCGAGCTGCTTGAGGGGGCCGATCTTTCCAGGATCATCAGGGTTGATGCCGGGTCGGGCGTTCTTGAGCATGGCCAGGGCGTGAAGCGGGATGTCGGGGCGGCTCCACGCATCGGGAGCAGGCGACAGGTCATCGGTGTTGGTTTCGCCCGTGACCTTGAAGACGGTCAGCGTAAGACTCTTGGGCACCTCGGGGCGACTGGTGAACCACTCGGCCTCGGCCCAGGACTTGAGCACGGCCTTGGCGTTCGCGTTGCCCGCGTCGGCCTTGGCCTTCACGTCAGCGAAGGCGTCGAAGACCAGCAGGGTCTTCTTCAGGCCCTCGGCGGCGAGGGCACCCACCTGGGCATCCTCCAGCAGGTCGATGAGGGGCTTGACGTTGAAGCCGCCGAGCATGGTGCCCAGCAGCTCGGTGGCCTTCTCCCTGGAGACCAGGGCCACCTTCTCGGTCCCCTTGGCCACAGCGGCCAGGAAGGCGGCCTTCACGCGAGCGGCATCATCCACCCCGGCCGGCACGCGATGGATCAAAAGCTCGATGAGGGCCTTTTCTTCACCAGCGGGCGGCTTGGCCAGAAGGGTGGCGAGCTCGGAGGTCTGGCCCTCGGTGAGCGGAAGCGGGGGGATGCCCAGGGCAGCTCGTTCAGCGACATGTTGGCGATAGGCTTGCAGCATGGACACCCCTCCTGATGGCGCCGCCGGGCGCGGTCCGAACCCCCATTCTACATCCCGGGCGCAGTTGAAGATGCTGCGATTCCTGCCATGGACGAGGGATCCCTTATGGGACATGCACCAGGGTGGAGGGTCGTGTCCCCAATTCATCTCCCATGGGGCCTGGACCGATCCAGAAGGGAGGTGGAACCGGGGGTCCGATGACAATCAAGCGGGTGCGCGTGGACCAACTCAAGCCGGGGATGTACGTGCACGATCTGAACTGCGGCTGGCTGCAGCACGGCTTTCTCCGTCCCAAGTTCCTCATCAAGCACCCGGGTCAGATCCAGAAGATGCTTACCCAGGGTTTGGATGAAATCTACATCGACACGGCCCAGGGCGAGGATGTGGTGGGGGCTCCGACCCAGGCCGAGATCAAGCAGGAACTGGAGCAGCAGCTGAAGGGCTCGGCCGCCACGGGCGCCGCCCTGGCTCCGGCCCGGGTCTCCCAGCGGGAGGAGGCCGCCGCCGCCAAGCGCATCCTGGGCGAAGCTGAGGGGGTGGTGGAAGGGCTGCTCGACGACGTGCGCCTGGGTAAACAGCTGGAGCCGACCAAGGCCCGGCCTCTGGTGAAGGCCATGCAGGCTTCGGTGCTCAGGAATCCTGGCGCCCTCATCAGCCTTTCGCGCATCAAGAACGCCGACACCTACACCTTCCAGCATTCCCTAAGTATTTGCGCCCTGCTGGTGGCCTTCTGCCATGCCCTCGGCATGGACGCCGCCACCGTGGAGGAGGCCGGCCTGGGCGGGCTGCTGCACGACGTGGGCAAGATGAAGGTCCCCAGCGAGATCCTCAACAAGCCCGGCAAGCTCACGGACGACGAGTTCACCATCATGAAATCCCACGCCGCCCTGAGCCGGGACCTCCTGACCGGCGTGGAGGGGGTGTCGGACATGGTCATCCAGATCGCCGGGGAGCACCACGAGAAAATGGGGGGCGGCGGCTACCCCCGCGGCATCGCCGGGGAGCAGATCTCGCAGATCGGCCGGATGACCGCCATCGTGGACGTTTACGACGCCCTTACCTCCAACCGCGTCTACCACAAGGGCATGGAGCCCAGTGAGGTCCTGAAGAAGCTGCTCGAGTGGAGTGGTCCCCACCTGGACGGCGACCTAGTGCAGCTATACATCCGAACCCTGGGCATCTACCCCGTCGGATCCCTGGTCCGGCTCAGCGGTGGGCGTTTGGCCATCGTGGTGGAACAGAGCGAGGATCTCCTCCGGCCCATGGTCCGCGTGGTCTTCGATACCGCCCACAAGCTCCAACTGCAACCCCGGGACCTCCATCTGATCCATGCCTCGGAGGAGATCGTGGATTTCGAGGAACCCGCCGAGTGGGGCTTGGACCCGTTGACATTCCTCTAACGGGATGTTGGGACGGGAATCCACGCTTTCAGTGCCTGCAAGCGTCCTTCGCTGTCCGCAAACCGGGATCAGTACCCAGCCGCCTGCCCACCCTTCTGGACTTCAGAGGCGCCGAAGTAGTCTTTCTGCCGGGGTCGCGCACCATAGGAATCACGACTGCCTAGCACGATGAGGCTTCAATTTTCCCTTCGAGGGACCATGCTGGAGGTGAGGTGTCCCATGTCCTTCGATGCCGCCGCCCGGGAATCCCTCCTTCGCCGCTACGCGGAGGGACCTCTGCTGCTCCGCAGCGCCTGGGAGGCGGTCCCGTCCCAGGCCCGCGCCTGGCGGCCCGGCGAGGGCGAGTGGAGCGCGCACGAGGTGGTCCTCCACTGCGCCGATGCCGAGACCTACGCCGCCATCCGCATCCGGCTGTTGCTGGCGGAGCCGGAGCCGTTCATCGTGGGCTACGACGAGAATGTCTGGGTGCGGCGCTTCGACTACCCTGCCGCGGATCCCGAGCTGGCCCTGCGCCTTGTGGAGACGGTGCGGGCCCATACCTCGGCCACGCTTGCCCGACTGCCGGATGCAGCCTGGGGCCGGATGGGCCGCCACAGCCACAGCGGCCCCTACGGCACCGATGACTGGCTGCGCATCTATGCCGAACACCTGCAGGTCCACGCCATGCAGATCCGCAGAAACCTCGCGGCCTGGAAGAACCGGCAGGCCTGACGGCCCTCTCCGCCTTCAGGGCTGGAATGATCGACTTTCATCCTGGAGGACCCATGCGCCCCGTTCACATCTCCCACCGCCGGATCGTGGACAACGACCTGGCGGATTGGTCCTTCGGCAAGGGGATCGCTCCCTATGCCCGCTGAGCTGGACCTGGCGGCCTACCTCCGGCGCATCGGACTGGGAACCAGGCCCGCTGCGGATCTGACGGGGCTCCAGGCCCTGCACTACGCTCACGCCACCACCATCCCGTTCGAGAACCTGGACATCCAGATGGCCCTGCCCATCCGCCTGGATCTGGCCTCGCTGCAGGCCAAGCTGGTGCGGCGTCGCCGCGGTGGCTACTGCTTCGAGCACAACACGCTGTTTCGCGCCGCGCTGGAGGCCTGCGGGTTCGAGGTCATCGCCTGCGAGGCCCGGGTGCGGCTGGGGGCCCTGGAATTGCTGCCGCGCACCCACATGCTGCTGCTGGTCCAGGTGGAGGGCGCACCCTGGCTTTGCGACGTGGGCTTCGGCGGGGAGGGCTTGCTGCATCCCCTGCCCCTGGATGGAGTGGCTCACACCCAGTTCATGAACACCTACCGAATCATCCCGGAAGGTGCGCTGCGGGTCCTGCAATCCTTCCATCATGGCGCCTGGGAGGATCTCTACGCGTTCATGCCCGAGCCCAGGTTCCCGGTGGATTTCGAGCTGGCCAACCACTACACCAGCACCCATCCGGATTCACGCTTCCTGAAGACCCTCACGGCCCAGCTGCCCGGTCCCGACCTGCGCCGCATCCTCCGCAACCGCGCCTATGCCGAGCTGCGTGGTGACCAAGCCGAGGGCTGGGAGCTGACGCCGGAAGCGGTGATCCCCACCTTGCGGGAAGCATTCGGAATCGAGGTGCCGGAGGGGGCGACATTCAGGGCCTTTGACATCTAGCCCCTACCAGGCGATGCGCTCCCCATCCCGCCAGAAACCGCCAGTGACCAGGGCGATGGGCGCGCTCATGGTCTCCCCCACCGGGCCACGGGACCGGTGTGCAGATCCAGGCCTTCGAGGATGCGCCGCTCGCCGGGTTCCAGGGTCAGAGTGGCCTCCAGCAGGGCCGTCGCCACTTCGCGCACATGGATGGGAGCCCAGCGCCACCAGCCCTGGCTGTGTGGGAACAGCGCGCGTCCCAGCACCAGCCAGAGGGGTGAGAGCAGGCGGTCCACCAGCACTTCGGCGAGCCGGAATTCCGAGCGGTCACTGCGCAGGAAGGAGGGACGGGCGATGGCATGGGTCAATCGGAGGGTGGTGAGCTCCTCCTCCACAGCGGCCTTGGCGCCCAGGTAGAGCCCCCGGGCCCGGTCCGCCCCCACGCTGCTGACCAGACCCACGGCGGCCTCCGGGTGCGTGGCAGCCAGGGCCGAGAGCAGCCGCAGGGGGTAGTCGCGGTCCACCCGGAGGAAGGCCTCGTCGCTGCCGGCCTTGGCGCGGGTGGTGCCCAGGGCGATGAGCAGCAGGTCGCAGGGCTGGGCGAAGAGGGGCCCGTAGGCCGCAGCATCTTCGAAGTCGAAGGGGACCTCCTGGATGTTGGGCGCGAGCGGTGTTGTCCCGGACCTGCGCACCAGGGCGCGCACGGACAGGCCCGGGCGCGCGGCCAGCAGGGCCAGCAGCTGCTTGCCGACCTCGCCGGTGCCCCCTGTGACCACCACGTGCCGAGTCATGGGACCATGATCTCAGGGAACGGAATCCCATGTCCAAAGCACCTTCTACCAACGCCACCCGCCTGCTCAAGCAGGCCGGCATTCCCTTCGTAGAGCAGCTCTACCGCTACGAGGCCCCGCTCCAATCCGACGAAGGCGGATTGGGAGCGAGCCGCGTGGGCGGCTCGCGTTCACGGGTGAAGCACAGCGGTACCGAACTGTGCGCCCGGGAGCTGGGCGTGGACGAGCATGCGGTCATCAAGACCCTGGTGATGGAGGACGAGAAGGGCGCACCGCTCATCATCCTCATGCACGGCGACCGCGAAGTGAGCACCAAGGAACTGGCCCGGCAGATCGGCGCGAAGGCCGTGCAGCCCTGCAAGCCCGAGGTGGCCAACCGCCACAGCGGCTACCTCGTCGGTGGCACCAGCCCCCTGGGCACCAAGAAGGCCATGCCCGTCCATGCCGAGGCCACCATCTTCGATCTGCCGCGCATCTACCTCAACGGCGGCAGCCGGGGCTTCCTGGTGGCGCTGGATCCGACGGATCTGGAGAAGGTGCTGAAGGTAAAACGCGTGAGCGTGGCCATTCCCTAGGCGCGGGTCCTCCCACACCGCGCCATAAGGTGCAGGGAAGGCCGAGGGGGTAGACGCAAGGGGGCGCTCGGCGACCGCTCCCTGGGGACTTCTGCGCCACGAATCGAAAAGTTCTAAGGCCAGGGGTCACCGGGCTGGATCTGAACCAGGATCCTTGTCCAAACATATGAAAATGGGTGTAGGCTGGCTTCCTTTTCCAGGAGCAGCCCATGAAGACAATGACACTTTCCCTTCTACTCGCCCTCCCGCTGGCGGCCCAGGCCCCCGCCCCCAAGGCCGCCATGCCCGCACCCGCGGCTGAGCCCACCGTCGGCGAGGCCATGGATGGCACCTACCAGTGGGTGGTGGGCCAGTTCACCAGTGCGGCCGAGGCCATGCCCGAGGAGAAGTACAACTGGGCCCCGACCCAGGGCGAGTTCAAGGGCGTGAAGACCTTCGCCCAGGAAGTGAAGCACGTCTCCGCCGTGAACTTCTTCCTTGGCGCCCAGATCCTGGGCGAGAAGCCCCCAGCGGAGGTGGGCAACCCCGAGATGGGCCCCGACAGCCTCAAGACCAAGGCCGAGATCGTGAAGTACATGAAGGATTCCTTCTCCTACGCCCGGAGGGCCATCCAGAGCATCACGGCCCAGAACGGCAGTCGGTCCGTGAAGAACCCCTTCGGCCAGGGCCCGGACTTCACACCCATCGGCATGGCCACGCTGCTCGCCTTCCACGGCATGGACCACTACGGGCAGATGGTGGAGTATCTCCGCACGAATGGCATCGTGCCACCCGCCAGCCGGCCCAAGCCCAAGCCCTGAGGCTTCTCGGTCCGCCCCGCCAGGCATGGGACGAAAAGGGTTCACCTGGTCGGCTGAAGGGCCGGCCAGGTCAGCCCCTGTCCCGCTCATAGGCCCGCTTGAGCCAGGGCAGGACATTCTCTAAATCAACCTCACTCGTGATCTCCAGCTTGTGAGTGATGCGGTCCTTCTTTGCGAAGCCCCCAGTGTCTTTCAAACAGCCGCTGGGGTCCTGCACGGCGGCGGGATCGCCCAAGGCGAGGCCCAGGTCCAGGCGCGAGGCGAAGGGCTTCACCTCAGCGAAGACGTGGTGGCCGTAGAAGGGCACGATGGTCTCGCAGGGACAGACTTTCACATCTGCGTCTAGACCGCGGACCAAGGTGACGATGCGCTCAAAGAGGGGCCGCAGGGCCGCCTTCCTGCCGCCGTATTGCCTGTCCACGTAGCCATGTGCCGCGGCGAGGTAGCCCTCGGGGGTGTCATCGAAGACGTGGCTGGGTCCGGCGCTGGCCCGCTGGGCCACCAGGGTGGCCTGGTTGGTGCCAAGGCCCCGTTCCTTCAGCCAGGCGATGCGGGCCTTGGTCTCGGCGGGGGCTTCCTTTCGGGCCAAGGCCGCCCAGGCCTTGACACTTCGGCCGGTCTTCGCCTCCAGGTTCGCCAGGATGGACTGGACGTAGGCCACGCTGGGATGGAGGTCGTAGGTGAGGGTGCTATTGGCAGTCTTGGGCAGGGCGCTTCTCCCATCATTCGTGGCGCAGATGCACGAGACAAACTGGCATCAGGTGCCTTCGTGGTCAAATCTGTTTCGTCCTGCCTGGAGTATTCATAGGAAGCCAAGCGACACCACAGGAGATCCCATGCTGCCGCCCTGGAACCACATCCATCCGGCCCTCGTGCACTTTCCCATTGCGCTGCTGACCGTGGCTCCGCTGGTGGTGCTGCTCGGCCTGCTCTGGCCCGCCCAGCGGCGGGGGAGCCACGCCGCCGCGCTGATTCTGCTGGTGCTCGGTATCGGCGGGTTGTTCCTGGCGCTGGCCAGCGGCGATGCGGTGGAACGTTATGCCCGCGCCACACCGGCCCTCCTGGCGGGGGTGCGCGAGCATGAGCTGGCGGCCCAGTGGACCACGCTGATTTTCGGGCTGCTGGGGGTGGCCTTCGCGGTGCTCTGGTCCCTGCCGCTGCTGCGGAAGCGCGAGCTGTCAAAGCGCCTGGAATCGGGCCTGTTGGCGCTCTGGCTGCTCCTAAGCGCCGCCGGGGTCCTGGCCCTGGCCCGCACGGGTCATCTCGGCGGGCACCTCGTCCACGATCTGCATACCCACGCCTATCCCGAGCCGCCGTTTCGCTGATCCCATCAATTACCCGCCAAACCGCCAAGAAAGGCTGGTTGCAAGAGGCACAGACCCCATAGATTCGATAGGCACCACAAGACATGAAGGTTCAAATGATCAATCAGATCGGGTTCTGGATGAGGTGGATGACGCGATCCATTGAGAAAACAGTAAAGAGCCGCAGCCACAAAGAACACAAAGGACACGAAAGGTCTCGAGTCTCAGCGCCGGTCCTTCTTTGAGTTCTTTGTGGCCAATTTGCATTTAGCTTGCAAGGCAGAATTCCACAGAAGACATGGAAGGCTCTGTGGCCTTCGTCGTGCGAACCCGCCAGGGTTGGTTTCGGTGTCCCGTGGATGAAGCCTGTTCCTTTGGGATAGAGTCCCCTGCATTTTTCGGCCTCTCGCTGTTTCATGTAGGTAGACGGCCCGGGGTTAGGCCAGAGGGCCTCCCAAGGAGGACCAACTGGGCAATCCTTCCTGGGACTGCTAAGACCAAATCTGGGATTCCGGGGAAGAATGCGACCTTTCCAGTATTTCATCTGGCCCGCGCAGGTATTCCGTTGTGTCGCTGCGGGCTTGGGAGTAAAAGGAACCGCGTAATCCTCAATACCAGGAGGCCCAGCATCTCACCCACCCGTAATTCGGCTGGAAATCCCTGATTCCCGACCCGCCACTCCCTGCCTCGGAGGAGCTCATGAAGAACTTCGCCCTTGTCCTAGCCCTCTCACTGTCCTTGCCCTCGGCGGCGCTGGAACTGCCCAAGCCTGCTTCGGTTGATACTGCTGCATCCACCCGCACAGCCGGGTTCCAGGAGAAGGTGGCTCTCCTGGATGCCTGGATCACCGCAAAAATGGCGGAACAGGGCCTGCCGGGCATGTCCGTGGGTTTGGTCCATGACGGCCGCCTAATCTGGGCCAAGGGATACGGTTTCAGTGATACGGGGAAGAAGATCCCCGCCACTCCCTCGACCATCTATCGGATGGCATCGATCACCAAGACTTTCACCGCCACAGCCATCCTCCAGTTGCGAGACGCTGGCAAATTACAACTCGACGATTCGGTCTCCAAATATTTGCCATGGTTCAAGGTGTCCAGCCGGTTCAGTGACGCCCCAGCTATCACGATCCGCCACCTTCTGACCCACACCTCCGGCCTACCCCGAGAGGCGGCATACCCCTACTGGACCGACAACACATTCCCGACCCTCGAGCAGATCAAGGCGACCCTGCTCAACCAGGAAGCCGTTTTCCCGACTGAGACACGCTGGAAGTACTCGAACCTGGGCTTTGCCATGGCTGGAGAGGTGGTCGCTGCGGTCTCTGGAGAACCATACGAGCACTACATCCGCACCCACATCCTGGAACCACTGGGCATGACCAGTTCCTCCATCGTCCTGCCGGAGGCCCAGTGGAGCCGCTTGGCGACCGGGTATGGCCAACGCCAGCCTGACGGCAGCCGGGTCACCCGACCTTTCACCGATTGCAAGGGCATCACCCCCGCCGCCAACTTGTCCTCCACTGTCGAAGACCTGGGCCGCTACCTGGCGTTTCAGATGGGTGATGGCACAGTTGCCGGAAGGGTAATCCTGAAGGCCAGTACCTTGAAGGAAATGCACCGGATCCACTGGATTCAGCAGGATTGGCAGAGTGGTTGGGGGCTGGGGTTCTCGGTCACCCACCTCAGCGGTAAAGCCTATGTCGGCCACATCGGCATTCTCTCTGGCTACCGCACGGCCATTAGCTTCCTACCGGACGAACAGACTGGCGTGGTCGTGTTGAGTAACGCAGACGACGGCCATCCCACTTTCTTTCTGAGGCAGATCTTCGCGCTACTTGAAGGATCACTCGGCCACGCGCCAACCCCGGAGCCCATGCTCCAGACCGATCCGGCATGGGTCCGGTTCATAGGCCGCTACCGCGATCTGTGGGGGGAGTCGGATGTACGCATTTTGGACGGCAATTTGGTCATTGTCGATCCCGAGGCAGACGAACCACTGGACGGTATGATCCGCTTGATCCCAGATGGCAAGGACAGGTTTCGGGTCCCGGTCCCAGACCGCCTCAGTTACGACTCCGTCGGGGAACCAGTGACCTTCGAGAGTGGGCCGGACGGTACGGTCGTACGGATGAAACATGGGGCCAACTACTCCCAGAAAGTGAAATGACAGGGCCGCAGACCCCCTAACCTCGAGGCCTTGGCCTAACTCATTACCAGATAGCTGAAATTTGACCTGACCTCACGCTGGCAATCCCCCCAGTTGTAGTCGCCTTCTACCCACTCGATTCAGCGAGGAACCCATATTTCCGTGTCCTCCGGCATTCTTCTGTGACTTCCGCGACCAGCATATTAATCCGTGCGGTTTCCACGACCCCGGTATGGCGGCGCACCCGCTACCATCTCCCATGCCTCGCCGTCGCCTTGTGGTCCTCGTCCTGCTCGGGTTCGCCTCGGGGCTGCCGCTCTTTCTGACGGGTTCAACCTTGAAGGCCTGGATGACAGACGAGGGGCTGAGCCTCGCCACCATCGGCCTCTTCAGCTTCGTGACACTGCCCTACAGCCTGAAGGTGTTCTGGGCCCCCTTCCTGGATCGCTACGCGCTGCCGGGCCTGGGTCGCCGCCGGGGCTGGATGCTGGCCATGCAGGCCGGCATGGCTCTCGCCCTGGTGCTGCTGGCCCGGTCCCAGCCCCACCTCGGTCTGCTGCGCGTGGTTCTCCTGGCCTTGGCGGTGGCCGTCACCAGCGCCACCTTCGACATCGCCGTGGACGCCTGGCGGGCGGAGGCCCTCGACCAGAAGCACCTGGGCCTGGGCAACAGCCTCCACATCGCCGCCTACCGCGTGGCCATGCTGGTGAGCGGCGGGTTGGCGATGATCCTGGCCCAGGTCTTCGGGTGGCGGTCCACCTACCTGCTGATGGCCCTGCTTACGGGGCTGGGCATGGTGGGCACCTGGCTGGCCACAAACACCGACGCGGTGGCCCGGGCCCCGCGCAGCCTCCAGGAAGCGGTGGTGGGGCCCCTGAAGGATCTGCTCCAGCGCCGGGGCATCGGCTACCTTCTGGCTTTCTCCGTGTTCTACAAACTGGGCGACTGGCTGGCCGAGGCCATGACCATGCCCTTCCTGATGCGCGGCCTGGGCTTCACAAAGCTGCAGATCGGCACAGTGCAGAAGACAACGGCCATGGTGGCCATCATCCTGGGCGGGCTCCTCGGCGGCTGGATGCTCCTGCGCATGAGTCTGCGGAAGGCGCTCTGGATCTGCGGCTTCGTACAAGCAAGCAGCATCCTGGGCTTCTGGGCCATGTCGCTCCTGGGCCGCCACCTCCCCCTGCTGGTGGCCGCGAACACCCTGGAGAACCTGGCCTATGGCATGGGGAGCAGCGCCCTCGTGGCCTTGCTCATGGGCAGCTGCAACCGGGCCTACACCGGCACCCAGTACGCCCTCTTCAGCGCGCTGACGGCGCTGCCACGCACGCTGTTCGGAGGGATGACGGGCTTCATGGCCGAAACTTACGGCTGGAAGCTCTACTTCCCCATTTGCGCCCTGGCGGCCGTTCCGGGCCTGCTGCTGCTGCTGCTCTATGACCGGTGGGGGCTCGCCGACATCGGTGAGTCGTGACAGGGGAAAACTACTTCGCGATGGGCCGGTTGCCCTGCCGCCAGGCCCTCATGCCGCCCTTCATCACATAGACCCAGTTGAAGCCCCTCGCCATCAGCAGATCCAGGGCGCGGTGGGATTGCTCGTCGGTCTCGTCCACCAGGATCAGCGCCCGGCGGGCTTTGGGATCGGGCACCGCGAAGCGGGTGGGCAGGTCGGCGAAGGGCACGTGAAGGCAACCCCGGATGTGGCCGGTCCGGAAGGCCTCGGCGCTGCGCAGATCCACCACCAGGGCACCGGATCCCGAAATGAGCTCGTTCACCTGGACCGGGTCCAGCACCGGGCGGCCCCGGCCGCGACGCCAGGAGGCCAGTCGCGGCAGGACCACCAGCACCAGGATCAGCAGGCAGACCACCGCGAGGAGGCTGCCCGGCAGGAAGGGATAGTCCTTCATCCAGGTTTCCAGATTGGTCGGGAGCTGAAAGGTAGCGATCATGGGGGGATGATGCGCCCGGCTCAGAACTCGGGCAAGCCCAAGGAGCGTGCCAGGGTCCGGAAGGCGTCCGGAATCGGGGCTTCTGCCTGGATGCGCGCCCCCGTGACGGGATGATCCACGGACAGCTTCCAGGCATGGAGGGCCGGGTGGGGCAGCAGCAGGGCCTGGCCGTCCACATCCTTCCACTTGCCTGGGCCGCCGTACAGCGGATCGCCCATGAGGGGTGCCCGCAGGTGGGCCAGGTGCACACGGATTTGGTGGGTGCGGCCCGTGAGCAG